>NZ_JAPSMD010000041.1 GCF_027856955.1 Falsiroseomonas oryzae
TCCGCCAGGCGCAGCCGCGGGCCTTCGGCATCGCCACCTCCGGCCCAGCCCGGCAGCGCCGGCAGCCAGCCGGAGGCGGCGGGCGCGGCGGCCCACCAGGCGGCGGCGCCCAGGGCGGCAAGGACGGCGAGAAACAGGGGCAGGCGGCGCATGTGGACCCGATTTGCGCAGCAAGATGTAACGCGCCTATGTCGGCGATGCATCGGAAGATGAGCGGGGAGGGCCTGTCATGCGGATGCTCGTGCTGGGTGCCGGGGCGCTCGGCGGCTATTTCGGCGGACGCGCGATGGAACGGGGGCTCGATGTCACCTTCCTGGTGCGGCCGCGGCGGGCGGAGCAGCTGGCGCGCGACGGGCTGCGGGTGCGAAGCCCGCTGGGCGATATCGACCTGCCGGCGAGGACCGCGGCCGCGGCCGGCCCGGGCTTCGACGTCGTGCTGCTGAGCTGCAAGGCCTACGACCTCGAGAGCGCCATGGCCGCCATCCGGCCGGCGGTGGAAGCCGGCGCCTGCGTGCTGCCGATCCTGAACGGGCTGGTGCATATCGAGGCCCTGAACGCCGCCTTCGGCCCGGCGCGGGTCTGGGGCGGCCTGGCGAAGTGCGCGGCCACGCTGACGCCGGAGGGCGTGGTGCAGCACCTCGGCGACTGGCGCTGGCTGACCTTCGGCGAGCAGGACGGCCGCATGGACGGCCGCGCCGCCGCATTCGCCGAGGCGCTGGGGAAGACCCGCGGCCTGGAGGCCGAGGCAGTGCCGGACATCCAGCGCCGCATGTGGGAGAAGCTGGTGCATCTCGGCACCGTCGCCGCGGGCACCGTCCTGATGCGGGCCAGCGTCGGCGAGATCGTGCGCGCCGGCGGCCGCGACGTCCTGCTGACGCTGCTGGAGCGCAACGCGGCGATCGCGGCGGCGCACGGCCACCGGATGACGCCGGCCTTCATGGAGACCTATCGGGCGCTCTTCTCCGACCCGGCCAGCGCCTACACCGCATCCATGCTGCGCGACCTGGAGGCCGGCGGGCGGACGGAGGCGGAGCACATCCTCGCCCCGCTGGCGGAGGCGGCGCGCCGCGCCGGCGTGCCGGACGAGCTGCACGCGCTCGCGCTGCTGCACGCCCGCGCCTACGACCAGCGGCGGGAGGCCGGCCGGCTGCCCGCGCGGATGTAATGTGCGCGGAGCGCCCGGGCGTGACCTGATGGCGCGGGAGGATCGGCCATGCGGATGCTCGTGCTCGGTGCCGGGGCGCTCGGCGCCATCTTCGGCGGTCGTGCGCTGGAACGCGGCCTCGACGTCACCTTCCTGGTCCGGCCCCGGCGAGCCCAGCAGCTCGCCCGCGACGGACTGGTGGTGGAGAGCCCGGCCGGCGACATCCGTCGCCCCGTCACGACCGTGGCCCAGGCAGGCCCCGGCTACGACGTCGTGCTGCTGACGGCCAAGGCGTACGATCTGGAAGGCGCGATGGAGGCGATTCGCCCGGCGGTGGAAGCCGGCGCGGCGGTGCTGCCGATCCTCAACGGCCTGTCGCACATGGAGCGGCTGAACGAAGCCTTCGGGCCCGGGCGCGTCTGGGGCGGCCTGGCGCGCATCGTCGCGGGGATGACGCCGGACGGCGTGGTGCAGCAGACCGGCGAGATGAGCGAGCTCGTCTTCGGCGAGCAGGACGGGCGCATGGATGGCCGCGCCGCCGCGCTGGCGCAGGCGCTCGGCCGCGGCCGCGGCTTCGACGCGCTGGCCGTGCCCGACATCCTGCCGCGCATGTGGGACAAGCTGGTCATCATCGGCACCCTCGCAGGCGCGACGGTGCTGTTCCGCGCGGCGATCGGCGACATCGTCCGCGCCGGCGGGCGCGACACCATGCTGAAACTGCTCGACAGCAACGCGGCGATCGCCGCCGCGCAGGGCTTCCCGTTCTCGGAGGACGCGCGGGCGTTCCTGGCGAGGACGTTGTCCGACGAGCGGAGCGTCGCCGTCTCGTCGCTGCTCCGCGACCTCGAACGCGGCGGGCCGAACGAGGCGGACCACATCCTCGGCTACCTCGTCGAGGCAGCCCGCCGGAGCGGCCTTCCGCACGAGCTGCAGCACGCGGCCTGGCTGCACGCCAAGGCGCAGGACCAGCGACGCGCGCGAGAGCGGTAGCCCGGCGGAGGCCGCGCCGCTCGCCGCTAACCCGCCGCTACTCCGGCTGCACGCCCGCGGCGCGCAGGATCCTGGTGTACTGATCGACGTCCTTGCGGATCAGCTCCATCACCTGCTCGGACGTGTCGAAGCCCGGCCGCGGCGAGACGCCCGCCAGTTCGGTGAGCTTCGCGGCATTCTGCTGGATCGCGCCTCGGAAGGCGGCACCGAGCGCCGCGACCACGGGCGCCGGCGTCCCGGCGGGGGCGAGGATCGGGAAATACTCCTCGAGGATCACGCCCGGGAGCCCGGCCTCCGGCGCGCTCGGCACCTCGGGCAGCGCGGGGGACCGCTGCTCGGCCAGAACGGCCAGCGGGCGCAACGTGCCGGCGCGGGTGTGACCGATCGAGGACGCCATGGTCGGCGTACCGAGCTGCGCCTCGCCGGCGACCAGCGCCGCGACGCTCGGCCCGCCGCCGCGGTAGTGCACCAGCTCCACCTGCACCTGGGCAAGGGTGCGGAAAAGCTCGCCCGCCACATGCACGCCGCTGCCGATGCCGGCCGTCGCCTGGTTGTAGCGGCCCGGATTGGCCTTCAGCAGCGCGACGAGGTCCTGCGCGCGCTGGACCGGCAGCTGCGGGTTGGAGACGAGCACATAGGGGGAGAAGCCCGCCACCGCGATGCCGACGAAATCGTTCACGGTCTGGTACGGCACGCGCGCGACGATCGCCGGCACTGTCGGGTGGGAGCTGTTGATCAGCACCGTGTGGCCGTCCGGCGCCGAGCGCGCGACATGCTCCGCCCCGATCACGCTGCCGGCGCCGGCGCGGTTCTCCACCACGATCGGCTGGCCCAGAGCCTGGCTTGCGGCTTCGGCGACGATGCGTCCGACGATGTCGTTGGAGCCACCGGGGGCGAAGGGGACGATCAACCGGATGGGACGCGATGGCCGCCACCCCGCCGCGCCCTGCGCGACGGCGACGGACGGCGCGAGGCCGGCGGCGAGGGCAAGCGACAGGGCCTGGCGGCGCGTGCGCATCAAGGACGTCTCCCTGGCTACGGCCGCGCTTCGCCCCGGGCAGGGGCGGCGCCGGCCGGCGTTGCACCGGAACATACATGGATCGGGGTTGGTTGCCAGACGGTGTGCCGGCCGTCGCTGGCCGTCGGCCAAGGCTGGCCCGATCCGCCCTCCCCCCCTATCTTCCGCCGCGCAAGGACCAGGGTTGGACGATGCGGGACCAGCGACAGACGGGCTATGCGCCCGTGCTCACCCCCGGCGTGACGCCGGAAGAGACCTTCACCGTCACCAGCCGCACCGTCGGTTGCGACGGCGGCGGCGGCGCGCTGGGTCATCCGCTGGTCTATCTCCGCATCGAGGACCGCCAGGTGACCTGCCCCTACTGCTCGCGCACCTATGTCCTGGCCGAGGGCGCCGGCGACGACCATGGGCACTGAGCCCGCCTCCGGCGGGACCACGGACATCGAGGCCGCAGGCAAGCAGACGGCCGCCGGGCCGGAGGCGAACGGCGTCGCGCCGGTGGCGCCGGGGGAGAAGCGCCTGATCCTGGTGGACGGCTCGGGCTACATCTTCCGCGCCTTCCATGCCCTGCCGCCGATGACGCGGCCGGATGGGGTGCATGTGAACGCCGTCTACGGCTTCACCCAGATGCTCTCGCAATTCCTGGCGAAGCACGCGGCCAGCCATATCGCCGTGGTGTTCGACAGCGCGCGCCTGACCTTCCGCAACGAGATCTACCCCGACTACAAGGCCCACCGGCCGGAGCCGCCGCCCGAGCTGGTGCCGCAGTTCCAGCTGATCCGCGAGGCGACCGAGGCGCTCGGCGTCTGCAAGGTGGAGCAGCCGGGCTACGAGGCGGACGACATGATCGCCGCCTACGCCAAAGCCTTCGTGGCGGAAGGCGGCACGGTCGCCATCGTCTCCTCCGACAAGGACCTGATGCAGCTGATCCGGCCGGGCGTGGAGATGCTGGACCCGATCAAGCAGAAGCCGATCCGCGAGCCGGAGGTGCTGGAGAAGTTCGGCGTCACCCCCGACAAGGTGGTGGAGGTGCAGGCGCTGGCCGGCGATTCCACGGACAACGTCCCGGGCGTGCCGGGCATCGGCATCAAGACCGCGGCGCAGCTCATCACTGAATACGGCGACCTCGAGACGCTGCTGGCCAATGCGTCGAAGATCAAGCAGCCCAAGCGGCGCGAGGCGCTGGAGCAGAACGCGGAGAAGGCGCGCATCAGCAAGCGCCTGGTTCAGCTGGACGCCGACGCGCCCATGCCGATCCCGGTCGAGAAGATGGTGGCGAAGCCGCCGCAGCCGGCGACGCTGGAGAAGTTCCTGCGCGAGAACGGCTTCCGCAGCCTGCTCGCGCGCCTGGGCTTCGGCGACGGCGCGGCGAGCGCGCGGCCCGTGCGTTCCGCGACGCCCGATCCCGAGGCCGTGGCTGCGCCCGCCCAGCAGGAGGTGCCCTTCGGACCCTACGAGACGGTCACCACGATCGAGGCGCTGCGCGGCTGGATCGCCGCGTCACGGACCGCCGGCGTGATCGGCTTCGATACCGAGACCGACAGCCTGGACGCGCTGAAGGCGCGGCTCGTCGGGCTCTCCATCGCGACGGCGCCCGGCCGCGCCTGCTATGTCCCGCTGCGCCACGAGGGCAGCGGCGACCTGATGGGCAGCGGCACGCCGCAGCAGCTGGACCCGGACGCGGCGCTGGCGGAGCTGAAGCCGCTGCTGGAGGACCCGACGATCCTCAAGGTGCTGCACAACGCGAAATACGACCTGGAGGTGCTGTGCCGGCCGGAGAATGGCGGCATCGCCGTCGCGCCGGTGGATGACAGCATGATGATCTCCTACGCGATGGAGGCGGGGCGGCACGGCCAGGGCATGGACGAGCTCTCGCAGCTGCATCTCGGCCATGTGCCGATCAGCTTCGACAGCGTCACCGGCACGGGGCGCAGTCGCATCCCCTTCAGCCAGGTGCCGCTGGACAAGGCCACCGCCTACGCGGCGGAGGACGCCGACGTCACGCTGCGGCTCTGGGCGCTGCTGAAGCCGCGCCTGCGGGAAGCGAAGGCGCTGTCGCTCTACGAGCAGGTGGAGCGCCGCATGGTCGGCGTGCTGCGCGACATGGAGCTGCGCGGCATCAAGATCGACGCCGCCGAGCTCGCCCGCATCGGCGAGGATTTCACGCAGAAGCTCGCCCTCTACGAGAAGCAGATCCACGACCTCGCCGGCCGGCCCTTCAACGTCGGCTCGCCGAAGCAGCTGGGCGAGATCCTGTTCGACGAGATGAAGCTGCCGGGCGGCAAGCGCAGCAAGCTGACCGGCGCCTGGGGCACGGATGCGAGCGTGCTGGAGGAACTGGCCGCCCAGGGCGTAGACCTGGCCCGCCGCGTGCTGGACTGGCGGCAGATCCAGAAGCTGAAATCCACCTATGTCGAGGCTCTGGCCCAGAAGGCCGACGCCCAGGGCCGGGTGCACACCGACTTCGCCATGGCGGTGACCTCGACCGGGCGGCTGTCCTCGACCGAGCCGAACCTGCAGAACATCCCGATCCGCACCGAGGAAGGCGCGCGCATCCGCACCGCCTTCGTCGCGGAGCCCGGGCATGTCCTGCTCTCGGCCGACTACAGCCAGATCGAGCTGCGCATCCTGGCGCATGTCGCCGACGTCCCCTCGCTGAAGGAAGCCTTCGCGCGTGGGGAGGACATCCACAGCCGCACCGCCGCCGACATCTTCCGCCTGGATCCCGCCAAGGTGGACAAGGAGGCGCGACGCCGCGCCAAGACCATCAACTTCGGCATCATCTACGGCATGTCCGCCTTCGGCCTTGCCGCGCGGCTGGGCATCGGGCCGGGCGAGGCGCGCGGCATCATCGACGCCTACTTCGCGCAGTACCCGGGCATCCGCGACTGCATGGAGCGCTTCAAGGAGGACGCCCGAACCCGCGGCTACGTCGAGACGCCCTTCGGCCGCAAGCTCTGGATCGCGGAGATCGCGGCCAAGGACCCCGCCCGCCGCGCCGGCGCCGAGCGCGCCGCGATCAACGCCCCCTTCCAGGGCGGCGCCGCAGAGGTCATCAAGCGGGCGATGGTCCGGCTGCCGGCCGCGCTGCGCGAGGCCGGCCTCGCGGCGCGGATGCTGCTGCAGGTGCATGACGAGCTGGTCTTCGAGGTGCCGGAGGCCGAGGTGGCCGCCACCGCGGCGCTGGTGCGCCAGGTGATGGAAGGCGCCGCGACGCTCTCCGTGCCGCTGGCCGTCGAGGTCGGCCACGGCCGTTCCTGGGCGGAGGCGCATTGAGCACCGCGGTCGCCGACGCCACGCAGGAAGGCTGGACCGCCGGCGAGCGGCGGACGCTGTTCGCCGTGACCGGCGCGCATGCCGTCAGCCATTTCCACATCCTGGTCTTCGCCCCGCTGTTCCCGCTGCTGCGGGACGAGCTGGGCGCCAGCTTCGTGGAGCTCGGCCTGGCGATCACCCTGTTCAGCCTGACCACGGCGCTGACCCAGGCGCCGGTCGGCTTCCTGGTGGACCGGCTCGGCCCGCGCCGCGTGCTGACCGCGGGGCTCACACTCGGCGGCATCGCCTTCGGCAGCTTCGCCGTCTTCGGCGGCTACACCTGGCTGCTGATCTCGGCCGTGCTCGCCGGTCTCGCCAACTCGGTCTATCACCCCGCGGACTACGCCATCCTGGGCGGGCGGATCGGCGCAGCCCGGATGGGCCGCGCCTTCTCCTGGCACACCTTCTCGGGCTTCGCCGGCGGGGCGGTCGCGCCGCCGATCCTGCTGACGATCGCGGGGATGGCGGGCACGCGCGGCGCGGTCGGCGCGGCGGCGCTCGTCGGCTTTGCCGCCGCGCTCTATGTCTGGCTGGCCTGCCCGCGCGACACGGCGCCCGCCGCGCCCAAGGCGGCAGCCGGCACGACGCAGCCGCGTCTGCTGAACCCCGCCATCCTGGGGCTCACCGGCTTCTTCGTGCTGATCTCGCTGTCGATCAGCGGCATGAACGCCTTCTCGGTGGCGGCGCTGGTGACGACGCATGGCATGTCCCTCGCGCTCGCCAGCGCGGCCCTCACGGCCTACCTGATCGGCTCGGCCAGCGGCGTGCTGCTGGGCGGCGGCCTGGCGGACCGCACCAGCCGGCACGGGCTGGTCGCCGCCGTGGGCTTCGCCGGGGCCGCGGCCTCCACTGCGCTGGTCGCGCTGCTGCCCCTGCCGGGCTTCGTCGTGCTGCTGCTGCTGGGCCTCTCGGGCGTGCTGAGCGGACTCTGCATGCCCTCGCGCGACATGATGGTCCGTGCCGCCGCGCCGCCCGGCCAGGCCGGCGCGGCCTTCGGCATCGTCACCACCGGCTTCAACATCGGCGGCATGGTCGCGCCGGTGCTGTTCGGCTGGCTGATGGATGCGGGTCGGCCGCAGGCGGTCTTCCTGCTCGGCGCGGCCTTCATGGCCACGACGGCGCTGGTCGCGCTGCTGCAGGATCTGCGACGGCGGTAGCTACCGCCTGCGCTTGCCGGCTGCCTCCTTCCGCGCGCTGGCCGTGCCGGCCGGCGGCGGCGGGGGCTTCGCCTTGCCGCGCGCGGTACGCCGCGCCTCGCCCAGCGCGATCGCCACTGCCTGCTTCACCGCCTGCGACTTCGTCTTCGGACGGCTGTTGCCGATGGTGCCGTCCTGCTCCCAGTCATGGACCAGCTCCTGGATGTTCGCGGAGACAGTCTCGCGCGAGCCACCCTTCTTCAGCCGTGCCGGCATGGTCGCACCTCCTGGCAGGCGGAACGCGGCCTGCCCGGTGCGGTTCACGGCGCGTCGACCGCGTGGTCCTTCAGGTGGCTCAGCTCCACCACCGCAAGCGCCGCCTCATGCGTCGCCTCCAGCAGCACGGGCGGCGCGAGTCCGGCCAGGCGCGCCTCCTCCCACCGTGCGGCGCAGAGGCACCAGCGGTCGCCGGGGTTGAGGCCGGCGAAGCCGTATTCCGGCCGCGGCGTGGACAGGTCGTTGCCGCGCGCCTTGCTGAAGGCCAGGAATTCCGTCGTCACCTGCGCGCAGACCACATGCAGGCCGAGATCATGCGGCCCGGTGTTGCAGCAGCCGTCGCGGAAGAAGCCGGTCAGCGGCGCGACCGAGCAGGGCAGCAGCGTGCCGCCCAGCACGTTGCGCGCGGGCTGCGGCCCATCGCCGCGGCCGCGGCGGCGGGAGGTGTCGTCGAGGGGCATGTGCCGGACCTCCGGAATCGAAGCGGGCGCGTCCCCCCGCGGGGAACGCGCCCGCATCCCTGATGGCGGGGTCGCGTCAGGCGGCGGCGCGGATCGCCGCGGCCTTCACGTCCTCGCCCACCGCGCCGGCGAAGGTCTCGAAGTTCTTCTCGAACAGCGAAACCAGGTGCTTCGCCTGGCGGTCATAGGCGTCCTTGTCGGCCCAGGTCTCACGCGGGTTCAGCACCTCGCTCGGGATGCCCGGCACGGCCTTCGGCATCATCAGGCCGAAGAAGGGATCGCGCACGAACTCCACCTTCGCCAGCGACCCGTCGAGCGCTGCGCGCAGCAGCGCGCGGGTGTGCTGGATGCTCATCCGCTTGCCAGTGCCATAGGCGCCGCCGGTCCAGCCGGTGTTCACCAGCCACACCTGCGCGCCGTCCTTCGCGATGCGCTCCGCCAGCATCCGGCCATAGACTTCCGGGTGGCGCGGCAGGAAGGGCGCGCCGAAGCAGGTGGAGAAGGTCGCCTGCGGTTCCTTGCCCAGCCCCTTCTCGGTGCCCGCCACGCGCGCGGTGTAGCCCGACAGGAAGTGGTACATGGCCTGCGCCGGCGTCAGCTTGGCGATCGGCGGCAGCACGCCGAAGGCGTCCGCCGTGAGCATCACCACGTTCTTCGGCTTGCCCGCGCGACCGCCTGCGACGGTGTTCGGGATGAACTCGATCGGGTAGCAGGACCGCGTGTTCTCGGTCAGCCGCCCGTCATCGAGGTCGAGGTTGCCGCGCTCGTCGCCGATCACGTTCTCCAGCACCGCGCCGAAACGGTGGCTGGCGTCCCAGATCTGCGGCTCGGCCTCCTTCGACAGCTTGATGACCTTGGCGTAGCAGCCGCCCTCGAAGTTGAAGATGCCGCCATCCGACCAGCCATGCTCGTCGTCGCCGACCAGCGCGCGCTCGGGATCGGAGGAGAGCGTCGTCTTGCCGGTACCGGACAGGCCGAAGAACAGCGCGGCGTCGCCGCCCTGGCCGACATTGGCGCTGCAATGCATGGGCAGCACGCCGCGGTCGGGCAGGATCCAGTTCATCACCGTGAAGATCGACTTCTTGATCTCGCCAGCGTAGCTGGTCCCGGCGATGCAGATGGTGCGCGCGGCGAAGCTCAGCGCGATGCAGGTGGAGGTGCGGCAGCCGATCTCGGCCGGGATCGCCTCCAGTTCCGGCGCGTGCAGGATCACGTAGTCCGGCTTGAACCCGGCCAGCTCGGTCTGCGGCGGGCGAATGAACATGTTGCGTGCGAACAGCGCGTGCCAGGCATTGGTCGTCACCAGCCGCACGCGGACGCGATGCGCCGGGTCGGCGCCGGCATACAGATCCTGGGTGAACAGCTCCGGCTGCTGGCCGAGCCAGGTGCGCACCTGCTGCGTGAACTTCTGGAAGTTCGCCGGAGCCATCGGCTGGTTGATGCGGCCCCACCAGACTGCGTCGTGCACCTCGGGGTCGTCCACCACGAACTTGTCCTGCACCGAGCGGCCGGTGTGCTGGCCGGTCACCGCCATGAACGCACCATCGGCGGAGAGCCGGCCCTCGCCACGGCGCAGCGCATGGGCATAGAGGCCCGGCGCGGTGAGGTTGACGTGGATTTCCGCCGGGCCGGTGACACCGGTGCCCGAAAGCGCTGGGTTGGACGTCATCAAAGCCTCCACTCGGGCGCGGTCCGGACCTTGGACGACAACAGGCCGGTGACGCTGCGCACGCGCCCCCCCTTCATGGGTGAGCGCGGCGAAATTAGGGCGGCTAAGCGGTTGTGCGCAATGCGAACCGCCTGGTTACCGCGCTGACATGACGACGTATTGCGCGCGACCTCAGGTGGAAAGCCGCGCCCGCCCCTCCCGCGCGGCGCGGATCAGCGCCGCGCGCACCCCGTCGGGATCCGCTACGGGTGCTGGCCAGGCCAGCCGCAGCACCTTCTCCTCGAGCGCGAGGTCGCAGCCATCCGTGTCCACCGCCGCGAGTCGCCAGGCGCCCGGTGCCCCGCCCAGAAGCCCCTGGGCGATGGCCGCCACCGCGTCGGCGTGGTCGGCGTTCACATGCGCCAGGATCTCCGCCTCCCCCGCCGCCAGCGCGGCGACCGCGCCCGGGTCGGGCAGCAACTCGGCCAGCCGCAGCCGCGTGGCGCGGGCGAAGCCGCCGACCAGCAGCGCCCCGCCCGGGCGGATGCGCCACAGGGCGAAGTCGCCGAAATCGGCGTAGAGCGCCGCATAGGGGTGGCGGGCCAACCAGCGCGCCTTGAGCGTCGCGACCTCCTCGGTCGGCACCATCTCCGCCAGGCCGGTCACGGTCACGCGAGGTGCGGTCTGCGGATTGGCGCTTTCCGGCGTGCCGACGAACAGCAGCGAGCAGCGCGGCTCCGCCCGCAGGTGGCGCGTATGCTCCGAGAGGGACGACAGCAGCAGCAGCGGCGCCAGGTCCGGCGCCGTGGCGGGGGTGACCAGGCTGGCGAAGGGCATCCCCTCCGCGCTGGTCGCGAGCGTTGCCGAGATCGCCCCGCGGACCAGCCGCCGTGCCTCGAAGCCGAGCCCTTCCGTCGCCATATCGTCTCCGGTTGTCCGACCCGCCTTTGCCACAATCCGGCGGCAGGGTGGCACCGACCGGAAGATGGGCAGCCGCCCTGGTCCAGGGAGTATCCGCCGTGCCAGCCACCATCGCGCTCGTGGACGATGACCGCAACATCCTGACCTCGGTCTCCATGACGCTCGAGCAGGAGGGATTCCAGGTCCGCACCTACACGGATGGCGAATCGGCGTTGCAGGGGCTGATGGCGCGGCCGGTCGATCTCGCCGTGCTCGACATCAAGATGCCCCGCATGGATGGGATGGAGCTGCTGCAGCGCCTGCGCCAGCGCAGCGCCATGCCGGTGATCTTCCTGACCAGCAAGGACGACGAGCTGGACGAGCTGATGGGGCTGCGCCTCGGCGCCGACGACTACATCACCAAGCCGTTCAGCCAGCGCCTGCTGCTGGAGCGCATTCGCGCCCTGCTGCGCCGGAACGAGGCGAGCCGCGCCGAGGGCAGCGGTACCCCCGCCGGCGGCATCATCGCCCGCGGCGACCTGGTGCTGGACGAGACCAAGCACACCTGCATCTGGAAGGGCCAGCAGGTGCAGCTGACCGTCACGGAGTTCCTGCTGGTGAAGGCGCTGGCGGTGCGGCCGGGCATGGTGAAGAACCGCGACCAGCTGATCGACGCGGCCTATGGCGAGAACATCTACGTGGACGACCGCACCATTGACAGCCACGTCAAGCGCGTGCGCAAGAAGTTCCGCGCCGTGGACAACGACTTCGCGCAGATCGAGACGCTGTACGGGCTGGGGTACCGCTACAAGGAAGCCTGATCGGGCTGCAACCGCCGCCGGGGCAACCGGCCACCCGCACGCTGCGTTCGGACAACGACGCGTGAGGAGGCCCCCGATGAAGCGGATGATGATGGGCGTGGCGATCCTCGCCCCGCTCGCCGGCTGCGCCTATGTGAACGAGCCGCCCGCCTATGCGCGGCAAGGCTACGTCCAGCCAGGCTACGCGCCGCAGGGCTACGTGCAGCAGGGCTATGTCGCCCAGCCGGCCTATGTCCAACCCGGCTACGGCTATGCGACGCCCGCCGCGCCCACCGGCGGCTACCGCGACGGCAGCTACGAGGCCGAGCGGCAGGCCTATGAATACGGCCGCCGCGACGGGGCGGCGGCCAGCCGGAGCTGGTAGGCCGCGCCTGCGCCCTTTCCCGCTGGAGAGGGCGCCGCTGCCCTACACCCCGAAATGCCCGGCGAACTGCTCGCGCAGCTTCGTCTTCAGGATCTTGCCCGTCGCGGTGTGCGGGATCTCCTCCACCACGACGACATCGTCGGGCATCCACCACTTCGCGACATGCGGCGCGATGTGGTCCAGCACGGACTGCTTGTCGATCGTCCGCCCCTGCTTCGCCACCACCACCAGCAGCGGCCGCTCGTCCCATTTGGGATGCCGTGCCGCCACCACCGCGGCTTCCGCCACGTCCGGATGGCCGACCGCGAGGTTCTCCAGCTCGATCGAACTGATCCACTCGCCGCCGGACTTGATCACGTCCTTGGTGCGGTCGGTGATCTGCATGTAGCCATGCTCGTCGATGGTCGCGACGTCGCCCGTCTCGAACCAGCCATCCGCCGTCAGCGAATCCTTCTCCTGCTTGAAGTAGCCCTTGGTCACCGTCGGGCCCTTCACCTGCAGGTTGCCGAAGGTCGTGCCGTCCCATGGCTTCTCCGCGCCGTCGTCGCCGACGATGCGCATGTCAACCGTGAAGGGCGGGAAGCCCTGCTTCTCCTGCAGGTCCAGCATCCCCTCCGCGTCGCGGTCGGCAACCTCGGGCTTCACCCCGCAGATCGTGCCGATCGGCGAGGTCTCGGTCATGCCCCAGGCATGCATCACCTTCACGCCGCGATCCGCGAAGGCCTTTGTGATGGCGCGCGGGCAGGCGCTGCCGCCGATCACCACGCGCTGCAGCGTGGTCAGCGGCGCACCAGTCGCCTCCAGGTGCTGCAGCAGGCTGAGCCAGACCGTCGGCACGGCCGCGGTGAAGGTCACGCCCTCCGCCTCCATCAACTCGTGGATCGAGGCGCCGTCCAGCTTCGGGCCCGGCAGAACCAGTCCGGCCCCGGTCAGCGCGGCGGAGAAGGGCAGGCACCAGCCATTCGCGTGGAACATCGGCACCACCGGCATCACCCGGTCCGCGGAGCGAATCCCGAACATGTCCGGTGCCGTGCTGGCCAAGGCGTGCAGCACGTTGGACCGGTGCGAGTAGAGCACGCCCTTCGGGTTGCCTGTCGTGCCGGAGGTGTAGCAGAGGCCAGCCGCCGCGTTCTCCTCCACCTCCGCCCAGGAGAAGTCGCCATCGGCTTCGGCGATCCAGCTCTCATAGTCCACCGCGCCGGGCAGCCGCGTCTGCGGCATGTGCGCCGCATCGGTCAGGATGACGTAGCGCTTCACATGCGGCAGGCCGGGCGAGAGCTTCTCCAGCAGCGGCACGAAGGTCAGGTCCGCCAGCATCATCCGGCTTTCCGCGTGGTTCAGGATCCAGGCGATCTGCTCGGGGAACAGGCGGGGGTTCAGCGTGTGGTAGACCGCGCCGACGCCGGTGATGCCATACCAGGACTCGATATGGCGCCAGGTGTTCCACGCCATGGTCGCGATGCGGTCGCCGGGCTTCACGCCTTCCCGCGCCAAGCGCTGGGCGACGTGCAGCGCGCGGGCGCGCAGCGCGCGGTAGTCGGTGGCGTGGAAGGGCCCCTCGACGCTGCGGCTGGCGATGCGCCGCGCGCCGTGGTGGCGCGCCGCATGGTCGATCAGCCGGTGGATGCGCAGCGGCCAGTCCTGCATCAGTCCGAGCATCGTTCCCCTCCCTGTCGTGTCCGGTCGGCGCGCCGGTCTCGGCGCGAATCTCGGGCCAAGCCGGGCCGTGCGCAACAGGCGTGGCCCGTCGGCGCGCGGCGGGGTAGGCTGGGTGCCCGATGCCCGACGCCAGCGGCGCGCCTATCCTGCCGGCCAAGACCGACGCGCGACGCCGCCGCTGGCTGTCGCCGCTGCTGCGCCGCATCCTGCTGCTGAACGCCCTGCCGCCCGCCCTGCTGGCCGCCGCGCTGCTCTATCTCGACCAGTACCAGAACGGGCTGCTGGCCGCCGAGGTGGAGGCGCTGCGCACCCAGGCCCGCATCTACGCCGGCGCCATCGCCGAGGCTGCCACCCGCACCCGCGATGACCGCACGACCCTGGTGGCGGAGGCCGCGCGCCCCCTGCTGCGCCGCCTGGTCGAGCCCTCGCCCAACACCCAGGCGCGGCTGTTCGACACCACCGGCCTGCTGGTCGCCGACAGCCGAGTCCGGGAAGGGCCGGGCGGCGCCATCGTCACCGAGCCCCTGCCCCCGCCCGAGCCGCGCGGCGCCTTCGCCGGCACGGTGGCCGGCGTCTATGACCGGGTCCTCGCCGTGCTGCCCCGCGGCACCCGGCAGGAGGTGACGGTAGACGTGAACCCCGACGCCCCCTCCTTCGACTGGCAGCCGGAATTCGGCGGCACGGGCAATGCCCAGACGGGCGCCGACCGGAGGGAGGAGTTGCGCCTAGCGCTGGAAGGCGGCGTGCGGCCCTATATCCGCCGTACGGCGGAAGGGCGGCTGCTGGTCTCGGTCGCCGAGCCCGCGCGGCGCGGCGCCGCCTCGGTCGGCATCGTGCTGCTGACGCGGGAGGCGCGGGAAGTGGACCAGCGCCTGCTGGAGATCCGCGTCTCCGTCCTCGCGCTGTTCGGCCTGGCGCTGCTGCTGACGGTGCTGGCGTCGATCTACCTGGCCCGCACGCTGGCGACGCCGATCCTGCAGCTTGCCGAATCGGCCGCGGCGATGCGTGAAGGCGAAGGCCGCGCGGGCAGCGTGCCCGCGCCGCTGCTGGCGCGCGACGACGAGATCGGCGTGCTGGCGCGCGACCTTCAGACCGCGGCCCGCGCCCTCTGGGCCCGCATCGACGCCAACGAGCGCTTCGCCGCGGACGTTGCGCATGAGCTGCGCAACCCGCTCACCTCGGTTCGCAGCGCGATCGAGACGCTGCGCCGCATCGAGGACACGGCCAAGCAGAAGCGCCTGCTGCAGATCATCTCCGACGACGCCGTCCGCATGGACCGGCTGATCAACGACATCGCCGACAGCTCCAAGGTGGATGCGGAGCTGTCGCGCACCATCGCACAGCCCGTGGACGTCGCCCCCATCCTCGGCGCGCTCGGCGAGCTGCACGCCGCGACGCGGGAGGATGGCGACCCGGTGGTGGAGATCGAGGCGCCGGACAAGCTGATCGTGCGTGGCGTGGAAGGCCGGCTGGTGCAGGTGTTCCGCAACCTGATCGGCAATGCCGTGTCCTTCAGCCCCAAGGACGGCAAGGTGACGGTGCGTGCGCGTCCGCTTGGCGCCGTCGTGGAGTTCACGGTCGAGGACGAGGGCCCCGGCATCCCCGACGCCAAGCTGGAAAGCATCTTCGACCGGTTCTACAGCGAACGCCCGCATGGCGAGCGGTTCGGCCAGCACTCCGGACTGGGCCTGTCCATCTCGCGCCAGATCGTGGAGGGTCTGCGCGGCCGCATCAGCGCCGAGAACCGCCGCGACGCCGAGGGCAAGGTGCTCGGCGCGCGCTTCATCGTTCGGCTGCCCGCGGCCTGACTTCGCCGGCGCGGAGCGTCAGGCCGCCGCGCGCAGCGGCGCAGCGTTGTTCTCGTTGGCGACCACCGCCGCGCGGAAGCGGTCGCGGCGCCATTGCAGCAGGCGCCAGGCGCCCTTCGCGGCGATGTCGGACAGGCGCCCGCGGGGCTCCAGCCCGATCGCCTTGAAGATCATGCCCATCCCCCGCTCGACGTGGCGGAAGCGGTAGTAGCCCATGGCGCGGCCCATGTAGCCGGCGATGCACCGGTCATGGTCGTAGGGCGTGCCCGGTGCCTCGTTGGAGCAGTGGAAGGCGTAGGCGAGCTCGTCGTCCTCGCTCTCGCCGATTCGGCCCATCGCCACCTTCAGCCGCTGCACGAAGGAGAGATTCTCCCGCGCCAGGTAGCGGCGCATGTGGTCGTAGAACAGCTTGAAGTGGCGGTACTCGTCGGCCGCGATCAGGCGGCAGACCTCCTTCAGCACCGGCTCCTCCGTGCCTTCGCCCAGCGCCGTGTAGTAGGAGGAGGTGCCGGTCTCCACCATGCAGCGCGCGATCAGCTCGCCCGTGCGGCTGCCGCGGATCGAGGCATCGGCCGTGGTGTCGATCTTGAAGCTCTCGCGGTAGCGATCGAATGCGGCGCGGAAATCCCAGCCGGGATCGGCCAGCGTCGCCCACCTGCCGAGCGCCTCGCCGTGCTGGACCTCCTCGACCGCCCAGTTCTCGGCCGCCAGCTGGAAGTCCGGATCGTCGTGGAAGACCGACTTCAGGTAGAGCGCGTAGTCGTCGCCGTTCCGTTCCACCATCGCGGCCGCCTTCACCAGCGGCACGAGCTCGGGGTCCACCTTCGACGGATCGAAGCGGTCCCACGACACCTGCTCGACACGCCAATGCTTCATCTGGTCCCCCCGGGACAAACGCAAAAGCCGCCCGCAACCCTATGTTTTGCGGACGGCTTCCGGTTTCAAGCGGTGCCTGCCCTGAACCCGGGCAGGTCGGTGGTCAGGCAGCGCCGGCGGCGGCGAGCATGGCGCGGGCCGAGAGCAGGCGGGCCATCGCGGCGTCGCGCTTCTCAGGCGTGTCCGCCGTGGCGGCGGTGTAGGCCGCCTCGGCCTCCCGCACGCGCTGCTCGGCATCGGCGCGGGACAGCTGGGCCACCGGCGTCGCCTCGTCGGCGAGCACGGTGCAGCGTTCCGGCGTCACCTCGGCGAAGCCGCCGCCGACGAAGAGGCGGTCGGTCACCTGGCCATTCTCGGTCACGGTGATGATGCCGCCGCGCAGTGCGACGATCATCGGCGAATGGCCGGGCAGCACGCCCATCTCGCCTTCCGCCGCCGGCAGCACCGCCATCTCGACGGGGCGGCTCAGCAGCAGCTTCTCGGGGCTGACCAGTTCGAGCTGGAAGGTCGCCATCAGCAGTCCCCTACCTCACCAACAGCAGACGCGGCTGCCACGCGTGGCGGCCGAGTTGCGAGGGTCCGGCCGCACAGCGGCCGGCGCCGCCCACCCGCCAGCGCCGCCGGGAACACCAGCGGCGCGGCGAAGCCAAGCGCGCGGATGCGCGCGCCCGGCACTTGAGGGCAAAGATTACGCCGCAGCCTTGAGGGCCTCGCCCTTCTTCACGGCGTCCTCGATCGTGCCGACCATGTAGAAGGCGGCTTCCGGCAGGTGGTCGTACTCGCCAGCGACGATCCCGGCGAAGCTGCGGATCGTGTCCTCCAGCTTCACGAAGACGCCCGGCGTGCCGGTGAAGACCTCAGCGACGTGGAAGGGCTGGGAGAGGAAGCGCTGGATCTTGCGCGCGCGCGCCACCACCAGCTTGTCCTCTTCCGAGAGCTCGTCCATGCCCAGGATCGCGATGATGTCCTGCAGCGACTTGTAGGTCTGCAGGATGCGCTGCGTCTCGCGCGCCACGCGGTAGTGCTCCTCGCCCACCACGCGCGGATCGAGCGCGCGGGATGTCGAGTCGAGCGGGTCCACCGCCGGGAAGATCGCCATCTCCGCGATGGAGCGGCTCAGCACGGTGGTGGCGTCGAGGTGCGCGAAGGACGTCGCCGGCGCCGGGTCGGTCAGGTCGTCCGCGGGCACGTAGATGGCCTGCACCGAGGTGATCGAGCCCTTCTTGGTGGAGGTGATGCGCTCCTGCAGCGCGCCCATGTCGGTGGCCAGTGTCGGCTGGTAGCCCACCGCGGAGGGGATGCGGCCGAGCAGCGCCGACACCTCGGCGCCCGCCTGGGTGAAGCGGAAGATGTTGTCGATGAAGAACAGCACGTCCTGGCCCTGCTCGTCGCGGCAGTATTCCGCGAGCGACAGGCCGGAAAGCGCGACCCGCGCGCGGGCGCCCGGCGGCTCGTTCATCTGGCCGTAGACGAGCGCCACCTTGGAGCCTTCGGTGTCGTTCTCGTTCAGCTTGATCACGCCCGCATCGACCATCTCGTGGTACAGGTCGTTGCCCTCGCGCGTGCGCTCGCCGACGCCGGCGAAGACGGACACGCCGCCATGCGCCTTCGCGACGTTGTTGATCAGTTCCTGGATGGTGACGGTCTTGCCGACGCCGGCGCCGCCGAACAGGCCGATCTTGCCGCCCTTCAGGTAGGGCGCGAGCAGGTCGATCACCTTGATGCCGGTGACGAGGATCTCGGCGCTGGTCGCCTGCTCCTCGAAGGAAGGGGCCTCGCGGTGGATGGTGTAGGTCTTCTCGGCGGCGACCGGCCCGCGCTCGTCGATCGGCTCGCCGATGACGTTCAGGATGCGGCCCAGCGTGCCGTTGCCGACCGGCACGGCGATGCCCGCGCCGGTATCCACCACCTCGGACCCGCGCACCAGACCGTCCGTGGTGTCCATGGCGATGCAGCGCACCGTGCGCTCGCCCAGGTGCTGCGCGACCTCGAGCACCAGGGTGCGGTCCTCGATCTTCACGTGCAGCGCGTTCAGGATGGACGGCAGTTCGGCCGGGAACTGCACGTCCACGACGGCGCCCAGAACCTGCGTGACCTTGCCGACGTTGTTCTTCATCGTGCGGTTTCCCTGCTCAGACGGCTTCTGCACCGGAGATGATCTCGATCAGCTCCTTGGTGATGTTGGCCTGTCGCGTGCGGTTGTAGTTGAGCGTGAGCTTGTTGATCATCTCGCCGGCGTTGCGCGTGGCGTTGTCCATCGCGTTCATCTGGCTGCCGTAGAAGCCGGCGTTGTTCTCCAGAAGGGCGCGGTAGACCTGGATCGCCAGGTTGCGCGGCAGCAGCGTGGCGAGGATCTCCTCCTCCGCCGGTTCGTATTCGTACAGCGCCTGCGGACCGGCCGCCGCGTCGTCCTTCGCCTCCGGAAGCGGCGCCGGAATCAGGCGCTGGTCCGTCGGGACCTGGGTGATGACGCTGCGGAAGCGATTGTAGAGCAGGCTGCAGACGTCGAACTCGCCCGCCTCCAGCATCGCCGTGATCCGCTCGGCGACGGCGGCGGCATCCTCGAAGCCGATGCGCTTCTTCCCCATGAAGGTGATCTCGCCCACGATGTGGCGGGGGAATTCGCGCTTCAGGAAGGCGGCGCCCTTGCGGCCCACCGACAGCACCTTCACCGTCTTGCCCTGCGCTTCCAGCGCGCGGATGCGCGTGCGGGCGAAGCGGCCGACATTGGTGTTGAACGGCCCGGCCAGGCCGCGGTCGGCTGTGACCACGACCAGCAGGTGCACCTGGTCCTGGCCGGTGCCGACCAGCAGCTTCGGCGCATCGGGGTTCGACGCGACGGAAGCGCCGAGCGAGGCGAGCATGCGCTCCATCCGCTCGGCATAGGGGCGGGCCTGTTCGGCCTGGGTCTGGGCGCGGCGGAGCTTGGCCGCCGCGACCATCTTCATGGCCTGCGTGATCTTCCGCGTGGACTTCACGCTGTTGATGCGTCCACGCAGGTCCTTCAAGCTGGGCATCGGACCTTATCCGGCTGCGTCGCGATCAGGCGAAGGACTTGGCGAAGTCGTCGAGGAACGACGTCAGCTTCGCCTCCGTCTCCTTCTTGATCTCGCGGTCGGTGCGGATGCTGTCCAGGATGCCAGGCTCGCGGGTCTTCAGCTCGGACAGCATGCGCCGCTCGAACTCGCCGACCTTGTTCACCGGGATACGGTCCAGGTAGCCGCGGGTGCCGGCGAAGATCGCCGCCACCTGCTCCTCAACCGGCACCGGCTTGAACTGCGGCTGCTTCAGCAGCTCCGTCAGCCGCGCGCCGCGCGCCAGCAGCGCCTGCGTCGTCGCATCCAGGTCGGAGGCGAACTGCGCGAAGGCCGCCATCTCGCGATACTGCGCCAGCTCCAGCTTGATCTTGCCGGCGACCTGCTTCATCGCCTTGATCTGCGCCGCGGACCCCACGCGGGAGACCGAGATGCCGACGTTCACCGCGGGGCGGATGCCCTTGTAGAACAGCTCCGTCTCCAGGAAGATCTGCCCGTCCGTGATCGAAATCACATTGGTCGGGATGTAGGCGGAGACGTCGCCGGCCTGCGTCTCGATGACCGGCAGCGCCGTCAGACTGCCCGCGCCGAAGTCGTCGTTCATCTTCGCCGCCCGCTCCAGCAGGCGGGAGTGCAGGTAGAACACGTCGCCCGGATACGCCTCGCGTCCCGGCGGGCGGCGCAGCAGCAGCGACATCTGGCGGTAGGCGACGGCCTGCTTGGACAGGTCGTCGTAGAAAATGACCGCATGCATGCCGTTGTCGCGGAAGAACTCGCCCATCGCGCAGCCGGTGTAGGGCGCGATGAACTGCATCGGCGCCGGGTCGGAAGCGGTGGCGGCGACGATGATGGAGTATTCCAGCGCGCCGCTCTCCTCCAGCTGCTTCACCAGCTGGGCGACCGTGGAGCGCTTCTGCCCGATGGCGACGTAGATGCAATAGAGCTTCTTGCTCTCGTCGCCGCCGGCGTTGATGCCCTTCTGGTTGATGATCGTGTCGATGATCACCGCCGTCTTGCCGGTCTGACGGTCGCCGATCACCAGCTCGCGCTGGCCGCGGCCGATCGGGATCAGCGCGTCGATCGCCTTGATGCCCGTCTGCATCGGCTCGTGCACGGACTTGCGGGGAATGATGCCCGGCGCCTTCACCTCGACGCGCTTGCGCTCGGTCGCCTCGATCGGGCCCTTGCCGTCGATCGGGTTGCCCAGCCCGTCCACCACGCGGCCGAGCAGGCCCTTGCCCACGGGCACGTCCACGATGGCGCCGGTGCGGCTGACGGTGTCGCCCTCGCGCACGGACTTGTCGTCGCCGAAGATGACGATGCCGACGTTGTCGGTCTCGAGGTTCAGCGCCATGCCCTTCAGGCCGGCGGAGGGGAACTCCACCAGCTCGCCGGCCATCACGTTCTGCAGCCCGAAGACGCGCGCGATACCGTCGCCCACGGTCAGCACGGTGCCGACCTCCGCCACGTTGGCGTCGGCGTCGAAGCCCGCGATCTGCTGCTTCAGGATCTCCGAGATCTCGGCAGGACGGATCTCCATGTCAGGCAGCCCCCTTCATCGCGTACTGCAGTCGCTGCAGCTTGGACTTGATCGAGTTGTCGTAGAGGCGCGAGCCGATGCGGACGACGAGGCCCCCCAGGAGCGAGGGGTCGACGCTTTCCTGCAGCTGCACGCCGGAGAAGCCGGCCTCCGTCAGCCGCGCAACGATCTGCGCGCGCTGCGTGTCCGACAGCGGATGGGCGGTGATGACCTGCGCCGTCTGCTGGCCGCGGCGCGCGGCAAGCTGGGCGCGGAAGGCGGTGGCCACCGCCGGCAACTCGCCCAGGCGGCGATTGCCGATCATCACGCCGACCAGGTTGCGCACCTCGGTGCCGATGCCGACCGCCGCGAGTATGCCGAAGGCACCGCGGCGCTGCTCGGCGGAATCGAGCCGCGGATCCTCGACGAAAGCGCGGAAGCCGTCATCCTCGCGCCACAGGCGGAACAGGCGGTCGAGGTCGCCGGCGATTCGGTCCGCCGCGTTCGGCTCGCCCTTGCGAAGGTCGTCCACGATTCCCAGCAGCGCCAGGGCATAGCGCCCCGCCAGGGCGCTCGGCGTGGGGGCCTGCGGGGCGGAGCCCGTGCTCACATTCGTCGCGGCGGAGGCCAAGGCGGTCCCGATCCTGTTGCTGGGCGGCGCGCGGCGGGGCTGCGCGGCACATAGAGGGGCGCGCCAGGGGAGGGCCTGAACCACCCCCGGCGGCGGCGGCGGGGCCTTAACATGGGTGGTGCAGTGCGGCAATACGCCGGGGACCGCATTCCCGGCCGCATCGGCCCTATCTGCTGGCCAGCAGAACCAGCACGACGCCCGCCACCACGATCAGCGCGCCGACCATCTCGGCGGGCTTCGCCTTCTCCTGCAGGTAGAAGCGGCTGAAGGCCAGGGTGAACAGGATCTCCACCTGGCCCACCGCGCGCACCAGCGCCACCGGGGCCAGCGCGAAGGCCGAGAACCAGCAGGCCGAGCCCAGCGCCGACAGCGCCCCGACCCGGGCCGAACTGCGCCAGGTGGCGAAGACGGCGCGGATCGAGGCGGGCTCGGTCCGGGCCAGCCAGGCGCCCTGCATCAGCGTCTGCAGCGCGTTGGTTACCACCAGCAGCAGCAGCGCCTTGTGCACCAGGTCGTCGCCCGCCGTGTCCTGGCTGGCCGCGCGGATCAGCACGCCGGTCAGGCCGAAGCAGAAGCCGGCCCCGATGCCGCAGAGCGCCGCCGGCTGGGTCAGGCCGCGCAGCAGCTCGCCCGGGCTCGTCCCGCGCCCGGCGAGCGAGAGGTAGAGCACGCCGCCTACGCCGACCGCGATGCCGAGCCAGGCGAGCGGCGCCAGCTGCTCGCCGAGCAGGATCGCGCCGACGATTGCCGCCTGCACCGCCTCGGTCTTGGAATAGGCGGTGCCGACCGCGAAGTTGCGGTGGCCGAAGGCCATGATCAGCAGGTTGGTGCCGATGATCTGCGACAGCCCGCCGACCGCGCAGAGCAGCACGACCCACCCGGACAGCGCCGGGGGCGCCTGCCCCGCAGCGGCGCCGTAGCCCAGCAGCAGCGCGCACCCCACCGGCACGCCGTAGAGGTAGCGCACGATCCCCGCCGCATTCACCGAGAGCTCCCCGCGCAGGCGCTGCTGCATGGCGGTGCGCCAGCACTGGAACAGCGCCGCGGCCAGGGTGAAGGCGATCCAGGAGGTCATGCAGGCTCGTGCGGCCGGGGTTGCTGCGCGCGCGCGACGGGCGGCGTGAGGTCACGCGACAATGGACACGGCCGGCCCGGCTGCGGCAGCATGGCTGGGCCCCGCAAGCGCACCAACCATAATGGCGCGGAGCACCACCCCAGGGTCAACCAGCATCCCGGAAGGAGTGTTCCATGTCCGCATCCCCGCGCCATGCGTCCGTCCCGCCCGCACGCCTCGCCCTCGGCTATTTGCGCCGCCGCCGCGTCGTCGGCGCCTCGCTCGGCGTGATCGGCGCGCGCCGCGCCATGGCGCAGGCGCCCTGGCCGCAACGCCCGGTGCGCCTGGTCGTCGCGCAGCCGCCCGGGGCGGG
>NZ_JAPSMD010000042.1 GCF_027856955.1 Falsiroseomonas oryzae
GCGCTGCGCCAGGCGGGCGACCTGCCGGCGCTGACGGCGCTGCTGGAAGCGGGGCCATTGGCGCAGCTGGACCGCGCGGCCAGCTCGGCCGGCCGCGCCGCGGCGGCGCAGGCCTTCGCGGCGACCGCGGTGGTCCCCTCCCCGGCGCTGGATGCGCTGTTCTTCGCCTGGCGCGGACTGCGGCTGGTGCGGGAGGTCGCGGTCATCCACGGGCTGCGCCCGGGCATCGCGGGCACCATCTCGCTGGTCCGGCGCTGCGTCTTCGAGGCCGGGACCGTCGCCGTCGCCGATGTCGCGATCGATGCGGCGACGCGCGCGGTGATTTCCAGCCCGATGGTCCAGCACGTGGCGGGCGAGGCGGCGACCGGGGCGGTCGCGGCGCGACGGATGCTGCTGCTGGCGAGGGCGGCATCCCGCGCGTGCCGGATCGTGCCGCCGCGCTGAGCGGCACTGCGGGAGGGACGCTGTCCCTCCCCGCAGGCGCCGTGCGTCAGCCGATCAGCACGTCCGCCTGCGACGACGGCGCCGAGAGCCGCACGGCGATGTCCGTCGTGCCGTTCTCGTCGGCGTCCAGCGACCAGACCGTGCGGCTCGCGTCGAAGCGGGCGTCGCCCGGGATCTGCAGCGTCGCGAGCGTCGGTGCGTCGAAATCGTCCTCGGCGCCGGAGGCGAGCCAGGCTTCGATGACCTGCTGCGACGCCGCGTTGGAGGCGAGCGCGAAGCCGGCGATCTCCTGCGGCGCGCCGAGCGTGCCGGCGGCGAACAGCGCATCGCTGTCCAGCGTCTGCAGCAGCGACACGACGTTCACATGGGCGTCCGCCGCGTTCAGCTCGACCGGGTTCCCCGCCTCATCGAGCGCGGGCAGCGTCTTCGTCGCGCCGATATGGCTGCCGATGCGCGTGACGATGTCGCCGTCCGTGCGCAGGTTGAGCGCGGTGATCACCTCGAGCGCCGCAGGGTCGAGCGTGCCGCCGTTGATCGCCGCCGCGGCATCGCGCCCGCCCAGCGAATCGACGGTGACGAGCTGAACGGTCCCGGTCGGAACAGGGCTGCCGCCCGCCAGCAGCGCCTGCGCCGTCTCCAGCGCGGCAACCTGCGCGACGGCTCCACCCAGGCTGGGTCCGGTCAGCAGCACACCGCCCTTGGCGCCCGCCGCCGCGGCGTCGGCGATCATCTCCGCGAAAGCCGCAGATTCGACCTGGAGGCGACCGAGGGTCGCCGCGGCGACCTCGTCGGCGCGGGAGCCGACCTGCAGCCCGTCCACCGCGAAAACCTCGCCGCCGCCCTCGACCGGCGCGAGGCGCAGGGCCGAGAAGCCGCTGGCATCGTCGCGGTAGGTCTCGACGACCGCGAAGCTCCGGCCGCGCACGTCCACGAAGGCCGAGTCGGGCCCGAGCGCCTGCACGACGCGCGGCGCGGCAGCCAGGCTGGCCGCGACGGCGGCCAGCTCGCGCGGGATGTCGGCGCTGCCGGTCGGCACCTCCCCGGTCGCGTCGGGGCCGGAGAGCCCCGGGGGCATGCGGGCGACAAGGGATTCGAGGTCGTCCAGGCCGTCGACCGAAATGTCGTCCAGCCCGAGCCGGGCCAGGGCGTCGCGGATCGCCGGGTCGTCGAAGACCGCAGCCAACCGGTCGCCTGCGTCCTCCAGCTGGGGCTGCAGGGCATCCATTCGGGCGCGCAGGTCGTCCTCCAGCGCGGCGAGGTCCGGGCGCATCGTCCCGAGGGCCGCGGTGAGGTCCTGCTCCGCAGCCTGGAAGGTGGGGCGCACTCGGTCCTCGAAGGCGGACAGGTCGTCCAGGAAACGCTGATTGAGGCCGAAAGCCATGGCGCGTGGGAACTCCGGATTGTGGGGGTTGCCTGTGGGAACGCATGGCGCGGCCGTCGTCTCCGCCACGACGCCGTTATTCCGTCGTCCAGCCTTTCCCGTTGCGGATCGTCACGAAGCTCTCATGGCCTCTGCGCTGGACGGCCGGGGCGCATCGGGTGTAGGTCGGGCCGCCAAGGTCGCGTTCCGCACGAGGTACCCGCCATGGCGCCCCCCGACAGCCCGCATTCCCTTCCGTCCGACCGCGGGCGGTTCGAGGAGGCCTACGCCTTCGATGACGTGCTGCTGGTGCCGGCCTATTCCACCGTGCTGCCCGCGGACACCGACACCCGCACGCGACTGACGCGCGAGATCGCGCTCAACATCCCGCTCGTCGCCGCGGCGATGGACACGGTGACGGAGGCGCCGATGGCCATCGCCATGGCGCAGGCGGGCGGCATCGGCGTGGTGCACAAGAACCTCTCGCCCGAGGACCAGGCCGCCCAGGTGCGCCGGGTGAAGAAGTTCGAGAGCGGGATGGTGGTGAACCCTCTGACCATCCATCCCGACCAGACCCTGGCCGAGGTGCATGCGCTGCAGGACGCGCACAAGATCAGCGGCATCCCCGTGGTGGAGCGCGACGGCGGCAGGCTGGTGGGCATCATCACCAACCGCGACGTGCGCTTCGCCTCCGACCCGAATACCCGCGTCTACGAGCTGATGACGCGGGAGAACCTGGTGACCGCCAAGGGCGACGTGACTCCGGAGGAGGCGCGCGGCCTGCTGCACAAGCACCGCATCGAGAAGCTGCTGGTCGTGGACGAGCAGTTCCGCTGCATCGGCCTGATCACCGTGAAGGACATGGACAAGGCGCAGGCCAACCCGAACGCGGTCAAGGACGCGATGGGCCGCCTGCGCGTCGCGGCGGCGACCGGGGTCGGCGAGGACGGGCTGCGCCGCGCCACGCTGCTGGTCCAGGCCGAAGTGGACGTGGTGGTGGTGGACACCGCGCATGGCCATTCGGGCGGCGTGTTGAAGGCGATCGAGCGGATCAAGCGGCTGTCGAATTCCGTGCAGGTCGTCGCCGGCAACGTCGCCACGCCGGAAGGCGCGCTGGCGCTGATCGAGGCCGGGGCGGATGCGGTGAAGGTCGGCATCGGCCCGGGCAGCATCTGCACCACGCGCATCGTCGCCGGCGTCGGCGTGCCGCAGCTGACCGCGGTGATGGAGAGCGCCGCGGCCTGCCGCGAGCGCGGCGTGCCCTGCATCGCCGATGGCGGCGTGCGGTCCTCCGGCGACATCGCCAAGGCGATCGCGGCTGGCGCGGATTGCGTGATGATGGGCAGCGTCTTCGCCGGGACCGACGAGGCGCCGGGCGAGGTCTTCCTCTACCAGGGCCGCAGCTACAAGTCGTATCGCGGCATGGGGTCGCTCGGCGCCATGGCGCGCGGCTCGGCCGACCGCTATTTCCAGGCGGAAGTGGCGGACAAGCTGAAGCTGGTGCCGGAGGGCGTCGAGGGCCGCGTCGGCTACAAGGGCCCGGTGGGCGCGGTGATCCACCAGATGGTCGGCGGCCTGCGCGCCGCGATGGGCTACACCGGCAGCGCGACCATCGCCGACATGCAGCGCAGCGCGCGCTTCCGCCGCATCACCAATGCCGGCCTGCGGGAGAGCCACGTGCACGACGTGGCCGTGACGCGGGAAGCGCCGAACTACCGGATGGAGGGGTGAGCGGGCGGCGCGCCGCTCACTCCGGCGGTCGCCCCGCGTAGTACTGCCACGCCGTCTCCCAGGCGACGCGCTGCAGGAATGCGCCTGTCTCCGCATCGAGCCCGGCCGTGTAGCGGTTGCCGACCGGCGAGGTGCCGTACAGCGCCGCATAGGTGATGGCCGCCGCGAGATAGGTGCCGGCGAGGGTCGGATGGCGCTGGTCGTCCTCGTGCAGCGCCAGGCCGGGCCGTTGCGCCAGGGCGCGCGCGAAGGCGAGCCCCGCCGGAATCACCAGCGCGCCCGTCGCGTTGCCGGCCAGCGTGTAGGAGTCCGCCATCTGCGCCAGCCGCTCGGGCCGGTCGCGATCGGTCCAGGCCATGAAAAGGACCGGCTGCGCACCATGGCGCCGCACGATCTCGGCGTCGCGCCGGATCCGCGCCAGATAGGCCTCGCGCGACGCCGCATCGGGCGGGCAGCCGCCGCAATCCGTCATGATCGCGATGTCGAAGGGCCGATGGCCGTTCGGCCCGAAGGCGACATCGGTGCGCGGCGCCGGCCCGGTGCGCGCCATCACGAAGGCGATGGGGTCGTGCCAGTCGATGCGCCCGGCGGCCACCGTGACGAGCGCGGCCCGGAAGCCCTGGGCGGAGCCGGCGCCGTAGCGCAAGGCGGCGAGATGGCCCGCCAGGCCGCCACTGCCGCGGAAGACATCCGCGAAGAAGCTCTCGTCGAGATACACCGCGGAGGCCGGCAACTCCGCATCCAATGACAGCACCGTCGGGCGCGTCTCGGCTGCCGCGGGCAGGTGGAGTGCCACCACGCCCAGCGCGACGGCCGCGCCCAGCACCGCCCCTGTCGCGCGGATCGCGCGGGGTGCAGGGGACATCGTTGTTTCCTCCCTCAAGGCGCGCCGCGTTGGGTCGCGCCGGCGGAAGGCTAGACCATGCGATGCGCGGCAGGGAATGCGGAAAACGCAAGCCGTTGCCGCGGGGCCTTGCCCCGCGCCGCGGGCGGCGCAAGCATGGGCGCCGAACAAGGACGCCAGCTCCCCGATGTCCGTACCGGCCGGTTCCCCGGCCGCCGTCGTCTTCGACGCCTACGGCACCCTGCTCGACGTGCACGCCGCCGTGGCGCGCCACGCCGGGCGGCTGGGCGCGCAGGCGTCCGCCGTCTCGGCATTGTGGCGCGCGAAGCAGCTCGAGCAGTCCTGGATCCTGTCCGCCACCGGCGACTACGCCGATTTCGCCACGCTCACCCGCCGCGCGCTCGACATCGCGCTGGCCGCGCATGGCATCGCCGATGATGCGCTGCGGGACGACCTGCTGGGCGCCTATCGTCGCCTGGACGCCTTCCCCGATGCGGCGCCCGCACTGGCCGCGCTGCGCGGCGCGGGGCTCGCCACCGCGATCCTGTCGAATGGCGAACCGGCGATGCTGGAGGAAGCGGTGGCGGCAGCGGGCCTCGATCCGCTGCTCGATGCCGTGCTGTCGGTTCATCCGCTGCGGCGCTACAAGCCGGCGCCCGAGGTCTATGCACTGGCGACGACGCGCTTCGGCTGCGCGCCGGAGCGGATCGCCTTCGTCTCCGCCAATGCCTGGGACGCCTTCGGCGCGGCGCGCTTCGGCTTCCGCGTCCATTGGCTGACCCGCGCGCCGGTGCCGGTGGAATACGGCCTCGACCGCCTGGCGAGGGCGCGCATCGCGACGCTGGCCGAGCTGCCGGGGCTGCTGGCATGACGCCCGCGGGCCGCGTGCAGGGTGCCATCGACCTGCTGGCCGCGCTGGACGCGGAGCCGCGGCGGCCGGCGGACGCCATCGCCAACGACTTCTTCCGCGCCCGCCGCTTCATAGGCAGCGGCGACCGCCGGGCGGTCTCGGAGCTCGCCTGGGGCGTGGTGCGGCAGCGGCTGCGGCTGGGCTGGCACCTCGCCCAGCTCGGCCTGCCCGCGACGCCGCGCATGGTACTGGCGGCGCATCTGCTGATCGTGGAGGGCTGGCCGCCGCAGAAGCTCGCCGGCCACTTCACCGGCGACCGCTTCGCCCCGGTGCCGCTGGAGCCGGCCGAGGTCGAGGCGGTGCGGCGCCTCGCCGGCCGTCCGCTGGTGGATCCGGCCATGCCGGAAGGCGCGCGCCTGAACCTGCCGGACTGGGCGTTGCCTGGCCTGCGCGCCCGCTTCGATGGCCGTCTGGCGGAGGAGGCGGCGGCTATGGAGGCAACGGCGCCGCTCGACCTGCGCGCCAACCTGCTGCGGACCAGCCGGGAGTCGGCGCGGCTGGCGCTGGCCGGCGAGGGGATCGCGGCGGAGCCGACGCCCTTCTCCCCCTGGGGGCTGCGCGTCGCGGACCGCAAGCCGGTCTCCGCCACCGCGGCCTTCAAGGAAGGCCTGGTCGAGGTGCAGGACGAGGGGAGCCAGTTGATCGCCCTGCTCACCGATGCGCGGCCGGGCATGCGCGTCGCCGATTATTGCGCAGGCGCCGCGGGCAAGACGCTGGCCCTGGCTGCCGCCATGGGCAATCGGGGGCACATCGTGGCCTGTGACGTCTCCGCCCCGCGGCTGGAAGGGGCGGGGCGCCGGTTGCGCCGGGCCGGCGTGGACAATGTGGAGCGCCACCTGCTGGTGCCGGGCGACAAGTGGCGCAAACGGCGCGGGCGCAGCTTCGACCGGGTGCTGGTCGATGCGCCCTGCACGGGCAGCGGCACCTGGCGTCGCAATCCGGATGCGCGGTTGCGTACGACGGAACGGGATCTTGCCGAACTGACGGCAAAACAAACCGTCATCCTCGATGACGCGTCAGAGCTCGTGCGTCCGGGCGGCAGGCTGGTCTACGCTACCTGCTCGCTCCTTCCGGAGGAGGACGAAATGCAGATCGAGCGCTTCCTCGGGCGCCATCCTGATTTCGTCACGCGCCCCGTCCCGGCGCTGTGGGCGGAACTCTGCCCGGGCGTCGCCGCGCCCGGCGAGGGCCTGTTCATGGCCTTGTCGCCCGCGCGCCAAGGCACCGACGGCTTCTTTGCGGCCGTGCTGGAGCGACGGCCATGATCTGTGTCCGCAGGGCACGCCCGGATGACGCGCCCGGCATCGCCGCCGTGCATGTCGCGGCCTGGCGCAGCGCCTATGCCGGCATCCTGGACGACACCTATCTCGCCACCCTGTCCGAGGCGCGGCTGGCAGCCTTCTACCACCGCGCCATCCTCGACCGGCATGGCGGCCATGCCGTCTTCGTCGCGACCGCGGCGGGCACCGATCAGCCAGGCGACCGGCCTGGGCCGGACGCGGCGATCGTCGGCTTCGCCTCTGGCGGCCGCGCGCGGCGCCGCGGCCTGGCGGAAGGCGAGGTGGAGACGCTCTACGTGCTGGACGACTTCCGTGAGCGCGGCGTGGGCCGGCGGCTGATGCGAGCCATGGCGGCGCATCTGCGGGCCATCGGCTGCAACTCCGCGCTGGTGTGGGTGCTGGCGGACAATCCGGCGCGCTACTTCTACCGCCGGATCGGCGGCCGCCAGGCGATGAACGAGCAGATCCGCGTCGCTGGCCACCCGGTGCAGCAGACCGCCTTCGCCTGGGACCCGATCGACGTGCTGCTCTCCGCGACCGCGCCGGTGAAGGAAGGGTAGCGCGGGGCTCAGAACACCATGTCGCGCGTGTCGAAGGGCCGCGTCGGCGCGCGGCCCAGGATGTTGCGCAGGATCGAGTTCATCGTGGCCGGGTCGTTGTCGAAGCCGCCATGCGCGCGGCTGGCGGACTCGCCGTGCGCGCCGGGCCGCGGCGTGCGCGCCACCACCAGCCCGGGCGCCAGCAGCTTCCGCACCGCCGCATCCGCCTCGATGTGGCGCTGCATGCCGAGAAGGGGCGTGGCGCGCCGTGCCTCGAAGGCATTGCTGACGAGGAACAGCAGCGACTTGCCGTAGGGGCCGACGGTGTCGTCCTGCTCCGCCTGGTCACCCAGGATGTAGGTGTCGGGCAGCGGGCACTCGCCGCGCTTGATCGCCGGCATCAGCGTCGCGCGGAACAGGTCGAGCGTCATCGCCGGCGCCATCAGGTGCAGGCTGGCGAGCTTCAGCCCGGCGCCGAGCAGGTGCGGCAGCGCGTGGGCGGCGAAGATCGCGCCGGCGCTGTGCGCCACCACATGCACCTCCCAGCGCGCGCGCTCGGCCGCGGACACGTCGCCCAGCGCCGCGGCCAGTTCCCGCGCCATCACCTGCGCGGCGCCCTTGCCAGCCGGGTGGTCGGAGGCGAGGCGCGCATTCTCTTTCATCTCGCGCCACAGCGTGCCGCCGATGGCGGCGGCGGTGAGTTCCAGCGACATGTCGCGGCCTTCCCGCAGTCCGTCGCGCAGCTTGCGCATCCAGTCGCCGATCGCGCCGGCCCGCTCGTCGGCGGCGGTGAAGACGTCGTCCACGATGTGGCGCAGCGTCTCGAAGGCGCCGGACTCCCACATGATGTGCAGCGGGTAGATCTCGTTCTCCAGCAGCACGTCGCGGAAGGCGACGACGCGGCGCGCGGTCGCCGCCTCGCTGTTCAGGCCGCCATGCAGGTAGAGCAGCACCCGCCGCTTCGGCCAGGCCTTGGCGCGGGCGGGGATCACCTCCCGGAACAGGCGTGTCACGTCGGACTCGGTGGTCCAGTAGTCGCCCTTGCGGGACAACTCGCCATTGTTGCCGACATCCACGATGAAGGGGCGCACCTGGTCGAGCGGAATCGCCGCCTCGGCGCGCGCCATGCCCTGGGTGGTGTCGGCCGCGCCGGCCGCCCAGAGGTCGAGCGCGACGGGCACGCCGAGCTGCGCCGCCCACACATCCGTCGCGTGCAGCAGGAAGTCCTCGTAGGGCAGCAGCGCGAAGCCGCCGCGGCCCCAGCCCTTGCCCCAGGAGTTCTGCACGACGAAGCCGTCTTCCGTGAAGCCGCAGATGGCGACGGCGTGCCCGGATGCGGCGCGGCCCTTCCGCATGATCACCGGCAGCTTCAGGCTGCCCGCCCGTCCGCCGGCGTCGAAGCGCAGGGTGCGCGTCGTGGGGCCGGGCTCGTCCCAGCCGTCATGCACCATCAGCGTGACGTAGAGGATGCCAAGCTCGGCCAGCGCCGCGTGCATGTCGCGGATCTCGCGATGCGCCACGCGGTAGAAGGCGCCCCCGGGCACCTGGCGCGCCCTGGCGACGATGTCCGGCGTCAGGTGGGTCGAGCCGTGCCGGTCGTCCGGCCAGAGCGTCCGGTGGCAGACGCCGTGCCGCACCCAGCCCTTCATCGCGCCGCGCGCGGAGGAGCCTTCGTAGGCCTCGCCCGGCCACTCGTCGTAGCGCCGCGCCATCTCGTAGAGCATGCGGGGACTGACCGGCAGTCGCGCATCGCGCGCGGTGCCGGCGCGCTGGGCGATCAGGTAGTTGATGACGGCCGAGAGCGCGAAGCCGGTGCAGGCGCCCTCGGTCCCCTGGTCCAGCACGGCCGGCACGCGGGCGCAGTTCACCATCGTGTCCGGCAGGGCTAGCAGGCTCGGACGGTAGAACCAGTCACGGATGTCCACCCGGTCCGGCATGGCGTCCAGGCGGCGTCCGGCCAGGCTCCTTGCGGGGCGGGCCTTGGCGGCGGGGGTGGTCTTCCTGCTGGGCATGGCCGGGCGCAGCGCTCCGCGAGGCTGTTGTCCCGGCCCCGGAATGCTGCGCCCGGCCGGTGGCGCGCCGCAAGCGGCCTGTCCGGGCAGCTGATGCTTGCCCCCGGGGCGGGGTTGTGGTCATAGCCCGCCATGACGCTCCCCCCCGACTCCGCCCCCGCCGCCGCCGCCGCCCGGCACGAGCGCATCCTCATCCTCGATTTCGGCAGCCAGGTGACGCAGCTGATCGCGCGCCGCCTGCGGGAGAGCGGCGTCTACTGCGAGATCTGGCCCTACAACGCCGCGCCGGAGGCCCGCATCCGGGCCTTCGCGCCGAAGGGCATCATCTTCTCCGGCGGGCCGGCCAGCGTCACCGAAGGCGAGAGCCCGCGCGCGCCGCAGGCGGTGTTCGCGATGGGTCTGCCCATCCTCGGCATCTGCTACGGGCAGCAGACCCTGGCGCATCAGCTGGGCGGCACGGTGGAGGGCGGGCATGCGCGGGAATTCGGCCGCGCCTTCGTGGACGTCACCGGCGACTGCGCCATCACCCAGGGCGTCTGGGCGAAGGGCGCGCGCGAGCAGGTGTGGATGAGCCATGGCGACCGCATCACGCAGCTGCCGCCCGGCTTCCGCGTGGTGGCCAGCAGCGAGGGCGCGCCCTTCGCGCTGATCGCCGATGATGCGCGCCACTACTACGGCACGATGTTCCACCCGGAGGTCGTGCACACGCCGCATGGCGCGCAACTGCTGAAGAACTTCACGCATCTCGTCTGCGGCTGCATCGGCGACTGGACGATGGGCGCCTTCCGCGCGGAGATGGTCGCGAAGATCCGCGCCCAGGTCGGCCGCGGCCGCGTGGTCTGCGGGCTGTCCGGCGGCGTCGATTCCAGCGTCGCCGCCGTGCTGATCCATGAGGCCATCGGCGACCAGCTCACCTGCATCTACGTGGACCACGGTCTGATGCGCGCGGGCGAGAGCGAGCAGGTTGTCTCTACCTTCCGCGACCGCTTCAACATCCGCCTGATCCACCGCGACGCGAGCGAGCTGTTCCTCGGCCAGCTCAGCGGCGTCACCGACCCGGAGGTGAAGCGCAAGACGATCGGCCGGCTGTTCATCGAGGTCTTCGAGGAGGAGCAGAACAAGCTCGGCGGCGCCGATTTCCTGGCGCAGGGCACGCTCTATCCCGACGTGATCGAGAGCGTCTCGGCCACCGGCGGGCCGAGCGTGACCATCAAGTCGCACCACAATGTCGGCGGCCTGCCCGAGGGGATGCGCATGCAGCTGGTGGAACCGCTGCGCGAGCTGTTCAAGGACGAGGTGCGGGCGCTGGGCCGCGAGCTCGGCATCCCCGAGGCGATCGTCGGCCGCCATCCCTTCCCGGGGCCCGGCCTCGCGATCCGCATCCCCGGCGAGGTGACGCGGGAGAAGGCGGACCTGCTGCGCAAGGTGGACACGATCTTCCTGGAGGAGATCCGCAGCGCCGGGCTGTATGATGCCATCTGGCAGGCCTTCGCGGTGCTGCTGCCGGTGCGCACCGTCGGCGTGATGGGCGACGGCCGCACCTACGACCAGGTCTGCGCGCTTCGCGCCGTGACGAGCACGGACGGGATGACGGCGGATGTCTATCCCTTCGACATGGCGTTCCTGACGCGCGTCGCGAACCGCATCGTCAACGAGGTGCGCGGGATCAACCGCGTGACCTACGACATCACGAGCAAGCCACCGGGCACGATCGAGTGGGAGTGACGGAGTTCCGGCGTTGCCTTGGCGGCGACCTTCGATCCTTGATCGTCAGGGCCTTCCGGCTGCACGGCTCTCCGGCCTGACCGTCTCCGATGGCAGTTCGGACCAGCGCCTGATCCGCGAAGGCGGCATCGCCGAAGCGGTGAATCAGCCGCCCGGACGAAGGCTGCGGCGTTATCCACGCATGTGGATCACGCCGACCTCCGTCCCGGCGGTTGCCGGCGGGATGTCAGCCTGTCCCGCTTCTGCGCGCACTCAACTCACGGTGGGGGGCTGGCGGCAGTGACGGCGCGGTGCCTGCCAGACTGCCGACCGGCTTGTCCCTGGCCGAGCGCCGCGGCTCAACCCGTGCGCCGCCAGAACGGCGGCACGACATGTCTCCGCCGGATGGCCATGATCAGGAGCACCACGCCCGTCGTCGTGCAGAGCATGAAGGCGATCAGCGAGGATTCCAGGCCGAAGCTGCCGCCGGTCAGCGCGACCGGGCCCTCGATGGTGGCCCTGATCAGGCCCGGGCGGCTTTCGCCACCGGAGACGATGCCGGAGAAGATGCCGGACTGCGTGTAGTTCCAGGCCAGGTGGAAGCCGATGCTCAGCCAGAGCCGCCGCGTCACCATGTAGGCGGCGCCGAGCAGCAGGCCGGCTTCGATGCTGATGAACAGCGCGCCCATGATCGTGGCCGCCGGATTGATCAGATGCAGGAAGCCGAACACGAAGGACGACACGGCGAGCGAGATCCAGCTGCCGAGCGACTCCTCGACGATGCGGAACAGCACGCCGCGGAACAGCAGCTCCTCGAAGATGGCCGCGCTCAGCGCCATCGCCACCGCCGGCAGCATGAAGGCCAGGGGGTTCAGGCCCTCGATGCGGTAGATGCCGAGCACCATCAGGATCAGCACGCAGGCGGTGTAGAGGCCGGCGCCGATCAGCAGGCCGATCCCCAGTTCGCGGCCCATGCCCGGCAGGGCCAGCTCGCTGACCGGGCGCCGTTCGACCAGCCGGACGAAGCCGGCGTAGACGGCCAGGCCCAGCGCCGTCATGCCGGCCGCCACGCCGATGGCTGCCATGGGCGAGCCCGATGCCTCGGACATGTAGGCGTTGCTCTGGCCCAGCATGTAGAAGATGAGCCCGCCGAGCAGGATCAGGCGGGTCAGCGGGAACTGCGCGATGCGCAGCCACAGAGCTGGTTTCGGATCCGTGATGCTGTTCATGTCAGGGTCGCAACTGCTTCGGTGAGCCGCGTAGTCGACACGGCTGCGGATGTCGAGCGTGACCGGCTGCGGCGGCTCGGCGCGGCTGGTCGGGCCATCGGCCGCGCCGGGCGGCGATGGGCGCCGGCACGGAAGCCGATCAACGGGGCTGGAAACACCACGAACAGGATGCGAACGTCCGGCGCATGACGGCAAAGACCCCTGCTCGCTGCGCCTGGGCCGACAGTGATCCGCTGATGGCCGCCTACCACGACGCCGAATGGGGCGTGCCGGTCCGCGACTCCCGCATGCTGTGGGAGACGCTGATGCTGGAGGGCTTCCAGGCGGGCCTCTCCTGGCAGGTCATCCTGCGCAAGCGCGAGGCGTTCCGCGCCGCCTTCGCCGGCTTCGATCCGGCCAAGGTCGCCGCCTTCACCGAGGCCGACGTGACGCGGCTGCTGGCCGATCCCGGCATCGTGCGGTCGCGGGCGAAGATCGAGGCGACCATCGCCGGCGCGCGCATCTTCAACGCCATGCAGGCTCGCGGCGAGGACTTCGCCGACTTCTGCTGGTCCTTCACGCAGGGCCGTCAGCTCCGCGGCGATGGCAGGGCGAGCGTCACGCCGCTCTCGGAGTCGATCTCGAAGGAGCTGAAGCGCCGCGGCTTCAAGTTCGTCGGGCCGACCATCGTGTACGCCTGGCTGCAGGCCGTGGGCATCGTGGACGACCATGCCCCCGGCTGCTTCCGGCATGGCGCACGCTGACCGAACCGCGACAACCGCTTGATCGCACTGGACGAGCGCGCCGAGACTGGCGGCTGCACGCAGCAGGAGACATCGCATGGCAGGCGGGGTGACGATCCACGGCATCCGCAACTGCGACACCATGAAGAAGGCGCGCGCCTGGCTGGAGGCGCGGGGCGTGGCGCACCGCTTCCGCGACTACAAGGCGGATCCGCCCGCCCGCGCCGAGATCGAGGGCTGGGTGCGGCAGGTCGGCTGGGAGTCACTGGTCAACCGCGCCGGCACCACCTTCCGCAAGCTGCCGGAGGCCGAGAGGGCTGGGCTGGACGAGGCGCGCGCGATCGCGCTGATGGTCGCGCAGCCTTCCGTCATCAAGCGGCCGGTGCTGGAGGCGGGCGGGGCGCTGCTCGTCGGCTTCTCGCCGGAGGGCTATGCGCGGCGGTTCGACGCCGCCGCCTGAATCGTCACGCCGCCGGCCCCGGGAAGATCGGCGTGCCGCGCGTCGCCGCGGCCGGCGCAGCCACCGAAAGGCCGCGCCGGCACGCATCGCACCACAGCAGGGCCGGCGCGTTCTCCGGCGTGCGCTCGTCCGGCGTCGGCACGGAGAGCCGCAGCGTGCCGAGCCCGCCCTGCCAGCGCGCCAGCGCGAGCAGGTCGATGGTGCAGTCCGCCTGGACCCGCCCGCCCGGCCAGGCCCGCAGCCCGATGCCGCGGTCGCGCATCGCCGCGACGACGGGCTGCAGATGCATGCAGGGCGCCTCGCTTGGGGGGCCTCCCCAGGGACCTGCCACGGTTGTCGCGGCCGCGGCGGCAGTGGCATTGGCGTCGCGCTGCGCCGCCCAGGCGCGGCGGATGGCCGGCAGCAGCAGCCAGAGCGCGGCGCCGCCCGCAACCGTGCCGACCGGGACGGCGAACAACATCAGCACCGCGACATAGCCGAGCGCGATGGGCCCCCAGCGCCGCCGCCGCAAGGTGCCGACGGCCCCCGCCAGCGCCGGCAGCAGCACCACCGCCGCCGCCACCAGGAACAGCGCGACCGCATCCTGCGTCGATGTACGGCGGAGCGGATCGGCCGCGGCGAGCAGCACCGCGATCGGGAAGCCCAGCAGCAGCGCCAGCCCGGCCGTCAGGCCGAAGCACCAGGCGACGATCCGCTCTCCCCGTGTCATCTGCGGCCCACCCTACGCTCCCGGCCAGCCTGTCCCGGCCACCGGCGCCGGTCCAGCCCGTCGGGCGCCGATCCCACTTGCCGCCGGCGCGCCACGCGGGAAGGATCGTGCCGCGCGCCGAGGCCGGGCGACGCGAAGACTGCATTCTCGACGGGAGAGCTTCACATATGCGTCTTGCCAGACTCGGCGCCGCGCTTGGCGCCGCGCTTCTCGGTGCGGGCCTTGCCGCGCCCGCCTTCGCCCAGCCCGCGGCGGACACCGTCGCGGCGATCCGCCAGCGCGGACAGCTGGTCTGCACCGTCTCGCCCTCCACGGTCGGCTTCTCGCTGCCGGACAGCCAGGGTGTGTGGCGCGGCATCGACGTGGACTACTGCCGCGCGGTGGCCGCAGCGCTGCTGGGCGACCCCAGCCGCATCCGCATCGTGCCCTCCTCCACGCAGCAGCGCTTCACCATGCTGCAATCGGGCGAGGTGGACCTGATCGTCCGCACCACCACCTGGACGCTGGCGCGCGAGGCCTCGCTCGGCATGCTGTTCGCCGGCATCAATGTCTATGACGGCCAGGGCTTCATGGTGCACCGCGACAGCGGCGTCACCTCCGCCCGGCAGCTGGACGGCGCCACGGTCTGCGTGCAGCCGGGTACGACGACCGAGCTGAACATGGCCGATTTCTTCCGCACGCACCGCCTGCGCTACACGCCGGTCGTGATCGAGAACATCCAGGAGATCCGCGAAGCCTTCATCAGCCGCCGTTGCGACGCCTACACCAACGACAGTTCATCCCTGGCGTCCTTCGCCGCCAGCCAGGGCCCGAACGCCAACCGCTACCTGCTGCTGCCGGAGATCATCTCCAAGGAGCCGCTCGGCCCGGCGGTGCGCAAGGGCGATGCGCGCTTCTTCGACATCGTGCGCTGGACCCACTTCGCCCTCGTGACCGCTGAGGAGCTCGGCATCACCCAGGCCAACATCGACAGCTTCGCCAACAGCACCAATCCCGACGTGCAGCGCTTCTTGGGCCGCACCGGCGACCTCGGCCGGATGATGGGGCTGGAGAACGACTGGGCGGTGCGCATCATCAAGGCCGTCGGCAACTACGGCGAGGTGTGGGAGCGCAACCTGACGCCGATCGGCTTCCCGCGCGGCGTGAACAACCTCTGGAACCGCGGCGGGCTGCAATACGCCCCGCCGATGCGCTGAGGCGCGCCGGACCACTCCGCGAAAGGGGCGGCCGGCAGCGGCCGCCCCCTTCGCCTGACGGCGGACCGTTTGCCATGGCCTAATCCGCGCGCGCCCCGCTGGCGCGCACCAGCGGCACCCAGAGGTCGATCTCGGTCTTCAGGAAGTCCGCGAAGCGCTGCGGGGTCCAGCCGCGCATCGCGGGCGTGCCCATCTCGTCGAAGCGGTTGCCGATGGCGGGGTCGGAAAGCGCCTGCTCGATGGCGGCGGCCATGCGCTGCACGATCGGATCGGGCGTGCCGGCGGGCGCGTAGATGCCGTACCAGGAATACGCCTTGAAGTCGCCGAGCCCGGCCTCCCGCGCTGTCGGCACGTCGGGCGCGTGCGGGCTGCGCTCCTCGGTGGCGACGAACATCAGCCGCGCTGTGCCTTCGCGATGGAACGGTGCGAGCAGGGAGGGGATGTCGGTGGTGAAGGCGATCTCGCCCTGCTGCAGCGCCAGGAAGGTCTGGCCGGGGTTGCGGTAGGTGACATGCTCCGCCCGCGCCCCGATGCGGGAGAGGAAGGTCGCCGAGCAGATGTGGCCCGACGTGCCGGCCCCCGCGCTGCCATAGCTGAACCGCCCGGGATTGGTGCGCAGCAGCGCCATGAACTCGGACGCGTTGTTCACACCGAGCCGGCCGGACGCCGCGATGCCGAGCGGGACGAAGACGGTCGGCGCCACGCCCACCAGGTCGCGCACGGGGTCGTAGGGCAGCCGCGCGTAGAGGCCGAGCGCGAGCGCCATGTTGGAGACGGTCGCCAGCAGGAAGGTCTCGCCGTTCGGCGCGGACTTCGCGACATGATCGGCGCCCACGGTGCCGCCCGCCCCGACCCGGTTCTCCACCACCACGGGCTGCCCGAGGATCTCCGCGAGCTTGGGCGCGAGCAGCCGGGTGGTGATGTCGGTGCCGCCGCCGGTGCCGAAGGCGACGACGATGCGAATGGGCCGCGTCGGCCAGGCCTGGCCGAGGGCAGGGCGCGCGAGTGCCGCGGCGGGCAGGACCAGCGCGGTGCGTCGGGTGAGTCGGTTCATGGCAGGGGCCTCCGGCGCAGATGAAAGCGCATCGGGGGCCCGTGCGCTATCGCGCGGGCGGCGGCGCCACGGGCAGGGCGGCGGTGTAGGGCTCGACCACCAGCGCCTCCTGCCGCAGCACGGCGACCTGCTCGCGCGTCGCCAGGCGCGTGCTGCCGTCCGGCGCGCGGCCCACCACGTAGCGCCAGCCCGTCACCTGCCCCTCCTGGGCGATGCGGCGGGCGATGCGCTCCACCTCCGGCCCGGTGCCGAGGGCGGCGAGTTCGGCGGGCGTCAGGCCCATCACGATCTCCCCGCGCTGCGTCACCAGGCGGAACAGGCGTACGGGCGTGTCCTGTGCGGCGGCGGGCCGGGCGGCCAGGAACAGGGCGGGCAGGCCGATCAGGGCGAGGCGGCGGGTGGCGGTCATGGCCGGGGTCTCCGTTCTGCGGGTGGCGGCAGGATGGGCCGGCCGGGTTGCGCGCCGATGGCGCGCGCCCGATGCAATGTTTCCGGGATGCTTCGCGCCGGGCGCGTCCGGCGCGCCTACTCCCGGATGTTCAGGCTGCGCACCAGCGGCGCCCACATGGCGTTCTCCTCCCGCACGAAGGCGGCGAAGCGCTCCGGCGTCCAGCCGCGCATCACCGGCGTGCCGGCCTCCTCGAAGCGGCGGATCATGGCGGGGTCGGAGACCGCCTGCTCCACCGCCGCGGCCATGCGGTCCACGATGTGGCGCGGCAGGCCGGGCGGGCCGAAGAAGCCGAACCAGGAATAGGCCTTGTAGTCCGGCATTCCCGCCTCCCGCGCGGTCGGCACGTCCGGCAGCAGGCTGCTGCGCTCCTCCGTCGCCATGAACAGAACGCGCGCGGTGCCGGCCTCGTGGAAGGGCTTCAGCAACGCCGAGATGTCGCAGCAGTAGTGGATCTCGCCGCTGTTCAGCGCGGCGAAGACCTGGCCGCCGCCGCGATAGGGGACGTGCACCGTCTCCGCGCCGACCTTGATCGCGAAGGTCGCGGCCGCGATGTGGCCGGAGGAGCCGACGCCCGAGCTGCCATACTGGTAGCGGCCCGGATTCGCGCGGATCAGGTCCACGAATTCCTGGCCGGTGCGCACGTTCAGCCCGCGCGTCGTCACCGCCAGCCCGATCGGCACGAAGACCGCGGGCGCGATCGGCGTCAGGTCGCGCACGGGGTCGAAGGGCATCGGCGCCGGAAGCCCCGGCGCCAGGCCAATGGGCGAGAGGGTGGACTGCACCAGGATGTCGCCGGTCGGCGGCGACTTCGCCACGTAGTCCGTGCCGACCACGCCGCCGGCGCCCGGCCGGTTCTCGACGATCACCGGCTGGCCGAGGATCTCGGACAGGCGGGGTGCCAGGATGCGCAGCGTGACGTCCGACCCGCCGCCCGGGCCGAAGGGCACCACGATGCGGATCGGGCGCGTCGGCCAGGCGGGCTGCCCGAGGGCCGGCGCGGCGAGCAGCGCCCCCCCGCCGGCCACCAGCCCGCGGCGGGTGACGGCCAGGGGGGCGGGCCGGGGGGTGAGAAGGCGGGTCATGCGAGGGTCTCCCGAAGGCATGCGCGATCATGCGCCGCGGCGGCGGCGGCGCGGAAGGGGCGCGCGAGGGCTGTGGATCATGAGGACATCGGGGACGGAATGCCGTGGCCTCTTCCGCCCGGGCCGGCCGGCGTGATCCAAGGGTGGCGCGGTCCGGTTAGGCTTGCTTTAACGAACGAAACGGCAACATCTGACGCGAGGACGGGAGCCTGTGGAAAAATCAACAGGGGAACCCGGGGGCAGCGGTGGTGTTTGGCGGAGTGTGGCAACACTACATCTTGTTGCGGTGGGCCGGCCGGGGGCAATCTCCGCGCCATGGGGGAGTCGCCCCGGGTATCGGGGCTGATCGAGGGGGTTGTCGTGTTCGACGCAGTCCAGCTTGAAGGGCATGGCCAGGTCCGCATCGACCGCTCGCGCGACGCACTGCTGACGGATTTCGGCAAGGCGACGCTCGACGACCGCTACCTGCTGCCTGGCGAATCGTACCAGGATCTCTTCGCCCGCGTCGCCTCGGCCTATGGCGACGACGCGGCGCATGCGCAGCGGATCTACGACTACATCTCGCGTCTGTGGTTCATGCCGGCGACGCCCGTGCTGTCCAACGGCGGGACGACGCGCGGGCTGCCGATCTCCTGCTTCCTGAACGAGGCGACCGACAGCCTGGAGGGCATTGTCGGCCTCTGGAACGAGAATGTCTGGCTCGCCGCCAAGGGCGGCGGCATCGGCAGCTACTGGGGCAACCTGCGCGGCATCGGCGAGAAGGTCGGGCGCAATGGCAAGACCTCCGGCGTCATTCCCTTCATCCGGGTGATGGACAGCCTGACGCTGGCGATCAGCCAGGGCTCGCTGCGCCGCGGCTCGGCCGCCTGCTACCTGCCGGTCAGCCACCCGGAGATCGAGGAATTCCTCGAGATGCGCCGCCCCACCGGCGGCGACCCGAACCGCAAGGCGCTGAACCTGCACCATGGCGTGCTGATCCCCGACGCCTTCATGCGCGCGGTCGAGGCCGACGAGGAATGGGCGCTGGTCTCGCCCAAGGACGGCGCGCTGGTGCGCAAGGTCTCCGCGCGCGCGATCTGGATCCGCATCCTGACGGCGCGCATCGAGACCGGCGAGCCCTACATCATCTACTCCGACCACGTGAACAAGGCTCGGCCGGAGCACCACAAGCTCTCCGGCCTGGAGGTGAAGACCTCCAACCTCTGCTCCGAGATCACGCTGCCCACCGGCATCGACCAGCACGGGATGGAGCGCACCGCGGTGTGCTGCCTGTCCTCGCTGAACCTTGAGACCTGGTTCGAGTGGCACAAGGAGCCGCGCTTCATCCCGGACGTGATGCGGTTCCTGGACAACGTGCTGCAGAGCTTCATCGACACCGCGCCGGATTCCATGGCGCGCGCCAAGTACAGCGCCATGCGGGAACGCAGCGTGGGGCTGGGCGTGATGGGCTTCCACAGCTTCCTCCAGGCGCTGAACGTGCCCTTCGAGAGCGTGGTGGCGAAGTCCTGGAACAAGCGGATGTTCAAGCACATCCGCGAGCAGGCCGACGCGGCTTCCCGCCAGTTGGCGGAGGAGCGCGGGCCCTGCCCGGACGCCGCCGAATACGGCTTCATGGAGCGCTTCTCGAACAAGATCGCGATCGCGCCGACGGCGTCCATCTCGATCATCTGCGGCGGCGCGTCGCCGGGCATCGAGCCGATCGCGGCCAATGTCTACAACCACAAGACGCTGTCCGGCAGCTACATCGTGCGCAACCCGTACCTGAAGAAGGTGCTGGCGAAGCACGGCCGCGACGATGACGAGACCTGGACCGCGATCACCGTCCGCAAGGGCAGCGTGCAGCACCTCGACTTCCTGACCGAGCAGGAGCGCGCCACCTTCAAGACCGCCTTCGAGCTGGACCAGCGCTGGGTGATCGAGCATGCGGCGGACCGCACACCCTTCATCTGCCAGTCGCAGTCGGTGAACGTCTTCCTGCCGGCCAACGTGCACAAGCGCGACCTGCACCAGATCCACGTCATGGCGTGGAAGAAGGGCGTGAAGAGCCTCTACTACTGCCGCAGCCTGTCCATCCAGCGCGCGGATGCCGTCAGCGAGAAGGTGGTGGGCCAGTCCGACGTGATGACCGCGCACAAGGACGAGGTCGCGCAGCCGTCGCTCGACCTGGTCTCGCCGCCGGCCAACCCCACGAATTACGAGGAGTGCCTCGCGTGCCAGTGACGGACCCCACGCTGCCGGATGACGCGCTGCGCCTCGCCGCGCGCCGGGCCCAGCTGGCGCGGCAGCTGGACCTGATGATCGACGAGCGCGGTCCGGTGGAGCAGGTGAAGCGCCTGCTCGCCGACCTCGACTCCATCTCCGCCGACCTCGCGAAGACGCTTCGCGAGGCCGATGCACCGGGCAGGCGCGCGCTGCGCTGAGCCCCGTCCCCCCGGACGCCCCAAGTCGAAGAGAGAACCCATGCCGGACGATGTTGTCTCCCGCGACGAACTGCCCATCCGTTTCGACCTGCTGACCGCCAACCCGGTCTACAAGCCCTTCCGCTACCCCTGGGCCTATGAGGCCTGGCTGCAGCAGCAGCGCATCCATTGGCTGCCGGAGGAAGTGCCGCTCGCCGACGACGTGAAGGACTGGCAGAAGAACCTGACGGCCTCCGAGCGCAACCTGCTCACGCAGATCTTCCGCTTCTTCACCCAGGCGGATGTCGAGGTGAACAACTGCTATATGAAGCACTACAGCCAGGTCTTCAAACCGACCGAAGTGCTGATGATGATGTCGGCCTTCAGCAGCACCGAGACCATCCACATCGCGGCCTATTCCCATCTTCTCGACACCATCGGGATGCCGGAGATCGAGTACACGGCCTTCCTCAAGTACAAGGAGATGAAGGACAAGTACGACTACATGCAGAACTTCTCGGTCGAGAACAAGACCGAGATCGCCAAGACGCTCGCCGCCTTCGGCGCCTTCACCGAAGGCCTGCAGCTCTTCGCCTCCTTCGCCATCCTCATGAACTTCCCGCGCTTCAACAAGATGAAGGGCATGGGGCAGATCGTCAGCTGGTCGGTGCGCGACGAGACGCTGCACTGCCTGTCCATCATCCGCCTGTTCCGCACCTTCGTGCAGGAGAACCCGGAGATCTGGACCGAGGAGCTGCGGCGCGACCTCTACCTGATCTGCTCCACCATCGTGGACCACGAGGACGCCTTCATCGACCTGGCCTTCGAACTCGGCGGCGTGCAGGGCCTGGATGCGGCGCAGACCAAGCAGTACATCCGCTTCATCGCCGACCGCCGGCTGCAGCAGCTCGGCCTCGAGCCGCTCTACCGGATCGAGAAGAATCCGCTGCCCTGGCTCGACGAGATGCTGAACGCGGTGGAGCACACCAACTTCTTCGAGAACCGGGCGACCGAATACTCCAAGGCCTCCACCACCGGGTCCTGGGAGGAAGCCTTCGCCGACAGCACCTTCTCGACCGCCCAGCCGGAGGGCGAATTGGCGGTCGGCCGGCACTGAAACGGGCCGGGCGTCTGGGGGCGGCTTGCCGCCGCCCCCGCCATCCGCCTATGTCCGGGGTGCCATGCTGAAAGCCGTCCGCTTCTTCGCCTCGATGGTCATCGTGCTGATCGGCCTGCTCTGGGCCGCGGCGTGGATGAGCGCGACGGACGGGGAGAGCGTGGCGGAGTCCTTCGCCCGCGGCACGGCCGCCATGTTCGGCTACGAGATGGCGGCGCCCTCCCCAGGCGGGGTGCAGCTGCCGCAGGGACTGGTCCTTGGCGGGCCCTTCACCCTGACCGACCACACCGGCCGCCGCGTGACCGAAGCCGATTTCGCCGGCCGCTTCCTGCTGGTGTATTTCGGCTTCACCTACTGCCCGGATGTCTGCCCGACGGAGCTCGGCACCATCGCCGCCGCCGTCGATGCGCTGGACGGCCAGGCCGACCGCGTCGTCCCGGTCTTCATCACCGTCGATCCGGAGCGCGACACGCAGGAAGCGATGGCCGACTATGTTAGCCGCTTCCATCCCCGCATGGTCGGCCTGACCGGAACCGAGCAGCAGGTGGCCGCCGCCGCCCGCGCCTATCGCGTCTTCTACGCCAAGGTGCAGCGGACCGACGCCACGGACTACCTCGTGGATCATTCCTCCTTCGTCTATCTGGTCGGTCCGGACGGGCGTGTTCGCGCACTGTTCCGGCCAGACACGACGCCGGACGCGATCGCGCAGGCCATCCGCGGGCAACTCCGCGGGGCGTGACGCGCAAGAGGTGGCGGATGCGCAGGGTTCCGATGCGTCGGCCAGCTTTGTATGATAGATCAAGGAGCGGTCCGGCAACGGGGCGGCCGGGTCCCAGGGGAGCCCTTGCGTAGATGGCCGAAGACGAGAGGGACCAGCCGGGTCGTGACGCCGGGCGCCCGAGTGCCGGGCCGCCGAGGCATACGCGCCGGCTGTCGGACAAGATCCTGATCGCCTTCCATCACGCCTGCGACCAGGGCGATTACGAGGTCGCGGAAGAACTTCTGCGCATCCTCGAGATGATGCTCACGCGCCGCCCCGTGGCGCCCGACGTGAATCGCCGCAAGAACATGGAGAGCCTGGTGGCGGCGCATGAGCGGCTGTGGCTGCTGCGCCACCCCGAGGCCAACGAGAGCTAGCCCAGCCCGCGATCGCCGGGAGTGTGCACACCGAAGGTGGGCACGGCGAAGGGCGTGAATCGCCGGGCCAGAGAACCCAGACCGGCGTAGCCCTGAACACAGTCAGGGCTACGCCTGTCTAGCCGGCGAGCGCGGCTCCGGCGCGCAGCACGGCGTCGGCTTCCGGTGTCGGGCCGCTCTCATCATGCAGCACCAGCCCCGGCAGCAGCCGGCTCGGGCCACGTCCGCCGCGGCGCCCGGACAGCAGCACCCGCTTCGCGGACACGCCGGCGCGGGGCCAGAGCGGCAGCACGGCGATGCTGCCGAAACCGCTGCCCGCCAACGCCGTGATCCCGTCCGCCAGGCGCGCCGCCGGCAGCACCAGCGTTGCGCTGCCGCCATGCCGCACCGCCGCCGCCAGGCAGCCGGTCCAGGCCCCGAGCGTCGTCGCGTCGGCATGGGTCGCCGCGCTGCGCAGTGCCTCGGGCGGCGCGGTGCCGGCGGGCCAGAAGGGGGGATTCGCGAAGCCATGCGTCGCGGCCGGCAGGCCGGCGCGCAGGGCCGGGTCGGCGATGTCGCCCTCGATCACCGTGACGTGGCCCGACAGGCCGTTCAGC
>NZ_JAPSMD010000043.1 GCF_027856955.1 Falsiroseomonas oryzae
CCGCGCAGTCACCAGAGGTCGCCCGGCACCTGGCCGCCGCCCGCGTGGCCGCCGGCGAAGACCTCCGCCCCTGGCTCGCCCTCGGCCAGGCCGCCACCCCCGCCACCGCGCCGCCGCCGTCCATCGAGGCGCTGATGGCGCAGCCGCCGCCGCCGCCCGCCAAGGCCTTCGACAACCTGGCCTTCGTCGGCGCCAAGTGGGTCAGCGCATGGGCGCTCACCACCAGCGACGGCATCATCCTGCTCGACGCGCTCAACAACGAGGACGAGGCCGAGCGCCTGATCGAGGGCGGGCTGCGCCGGCTCGGCCTCGATCCCGCGCAGGTGAAGCGCGTCGTCGTCACCCACGGCCATGGCGACCACTATGGCGGCGCCACCTGGCTCAAGCAGCGCCATGGCGCGCAGGTCGCGATGAGCGGCGCCGACTGGCGCATGCTGGAGACGGAGTTGGAATTCGACGTCCCCCAATGGGGCCGCCCGCCGCGCCGCGACGTGGTCGTGGAGGACGGCGACTCCATCCGCCTGGGCGACACCTCGGTCGCGGTGCTCATGACGCCGGGCCACAGCCCGGGCACGATCTCGTTGCTGTTCGATGTCCTGGAGGGGCAGCGCAGGCACCGGGCACTGCTCTGGGGCGGCACCGCGTTCAACTTCGGTCGGCGGCCGGACCGCATGGAACGCATCGACTCCTACATCGCCGCGACCCGCCGCGCGAAGGACGTCGCGGCCCGCGAGAACGTCACGGTGCTGCTCTCCAACCACTCGGGCTACGACGAAGCCGACAGGAAGCTGCAGCGGCTGCAGCCAGGCGCGGCCAATCCCTTCGTGATCGGGCAGGAGGCGGTGCAGCGCACGCTGACGATCATCGAGGAATGCGCCCTGGCGACACAGGCGGCCTGGAGAAGCTGAGAAGACCCGGCGGTCAGTCAGCTTCGGAACGGGCCGCGGCGCCGCAGGCGCGCCGTTGCGCGTCGGCGCCCTGATCCCGTCGGCAGCCGCACCGCCTTCGCGCCGCTCGACCAGCAAGGCTCTCCGCCCAGGGAGCGTGGCCCCCGTGCCGCATCGGGGATGCCTCCCCCTGGATGCCGCGCCGCCCGCCGTGCTTCAAGGCGGCAGCCGGAGGAGAGACACATGAAGATCGACGGCGTGCCCTATCGCAGCGTCTGGGTGGACCGGGAGGATGGCTGGTCCGTCCGGATCTTTGACCAGACGAAGCTGCCCTGGGCCATCGACATCCTGCGCCTGGCCGACGAGGACCAGGCGGCGCACGCCATCCGGAGCATGCAGACGCGCGGCGCGCCGCTGATCGGGGCCGTCGCCGCCTATGGCGTGGCGCTGGCGATGCGGCGCGACGCCTCCACCGCGCATCTCGACAGCGTGGTGGACATGCTGGGCAAGACGCGCCCGACCGCGATCAACCTGCGCTGGGCGCTGGACCGGATGCGGGCCGCGCTGCACAACATGGCGCCGGCCGATCGGGTCGCGGCCGCCTATGCCGAGGCTGCGGCGATCTGCGACGACGACGTGGAGACCTGTCGGAAGATCGGCGAGCACGGCCTGCCGCTGCTGCAGGAGATCGCCGCCCGCAAGGCGCCGGGCGAGCGGGTGAACGTGCTGACCCACTGCAATGCCGGCTGGCTCGCCACGGTGGATTACGGCACGGCGCTCAGCCCGATCTTCCAGGCTCATGACGCCGGGCTGAAGGTGCATGTCTGGGTGGACGAGACGCGGCCGCGCAACCAGGGCGCGGCGCTGACCGCCTGGGAACTCGGCAAGCACGGCGTGCCGCACACCGTGGTGGCCGACAATGCCGGCGGGCACCTCATGCAGCATGGCGAGGTGGACATCGTCATCGTCGGCACCGACCGCGTGACGCGGCAGGGCGACGTCGCGAACAAGATCGGCACCTACCTGAAGGCGCTGGCCGCGCGCGACAACGGCGTGCCCTTCTGGGTGGCGCTGCCGCATTCCACTCTCGACATGCGGGTGCGCGACGGCGTGGCGGAGATCCCGATCGAGGAGCGCGCGGAGGCCGAGGTGACGGAGCTGACCGGCCGCACCGCCGACGGCCGTATCGAAACGGTGCGCGTGGTGGCGGAGGGCAGCCCCGCCGCCAACCCCGCCTTCGACGTGACGCCGGCGCGGCTGGTGACGGGGCTGATCACCGAGCGCGGCCGGACCGAGGCGAGCGAAGCCGGCCTCGCGGCGCTCTATCCCGACAAGGCCTGACCAGGCGCGCCGGGGCCGCGCCCGGGTCAGCCGAGCATGCGTTCCCGCGTGCCGCCGCGCGGTTCCAGCAGAGCGAGGCCGCCGACCAGCGACAGCCCGCCGAGCCCGGCGAGCAGAGCCGCGGCGAAGGGCGGCACGCCGCCCGGCAGCGTGGCATCCCCCATCACCAGCAGCACGGTGAGGAGGATGGCGAGGAGGCCGACGACGACGAGGCCGAGGGCGAAGCGGTGCATGAGGCGCGATCCCTGCGCGAAGACGATGAAGCGATACGCTGCCTTCTACGCAGGCAGCGGGGCGCGCAGGCGACGCGGAGAGGGCATCAATGTGGCGCGGCATGCATGAATTCTTCTCCACCCATGCCCTGCCCGCGTGGCGCCCCCTGCACCGCAATGGAATGGTTGCGTCCGATCGACGGAGGGGAGATCCGATGCTGCGCAGCCTGACGATGGCGATCCTGTCCATGACGCTGGCGGGGACCGCCCTGGCCCAGGGAACGCCGGGCGGTACGACCGGCGGGCAGCCGCCACTTCGCTGCGCGGTGGACGGCACCTTCGCCCCGCACGCCTTCCCCACCCTGCAGGGCGGCGTGCAGGGCTTCAACGTGGACCTGTTCCGAGAGGCGGCCCGCCGCATGGGGCGAGAGCTGGTGGTGGACAGCGCCAGCTTCTCGGGCCTGATCCCGGCGATGAATGCCGGCCGCTACGACTTCCTCTGCGCGCCCACCACCGCGACGGCGGAGCGGGCGGCGAACATGCTGTTCACCGAGGGCTACCTCTACACCGCCTTCCAGTTCGGCATCCGCCGCGGCTCCGCGCCGATCACCAGCCTCGACGACCTCCGCGGCAAGGCGATCAGCGTGAACAAGGGCAGCGCCTACGATGCCTGGGCGCAGGCCAATGCCGCCCGCTACGGCTTCACGGTGCAGACCTACGACACCCAGCCCGACGCGGTGCAGGCGGTGGTCAGCGGCCGGGCCTATGCCAATCTCGGCGGCAACACGGTGGTGCGCTACGCCGCGACCCGGGCGCCGCAATTCGTGCCGGACTTCGTGATCCGCGAGACCCGGGCGCATTGGTCGGCGCCGCTGCCGATGGGCGCCACGGCGCTCCGCGTGCAGTTGGAGAACGCGCTGGAATGCATGAAGCGCGATGGCACCATCGCGCGGCTGTCGAAGCAGTGGTTCGGCACCGACCCCGCCGCGGACGACGCGGAGAACACGGTGTTCCCCGGCACCGGCGTGCCGGGGCTGCCGGGCTATGACGCCACGCCGCGCGAGCCGCGTTGCTGACCTGACCCGTCCCGAGCGGGCGGCCGGCGCCACGTCGCGCCGGCCGAGCGGCCGAACGGCCGCCGCGCACAAACCAGCAGTGATGCCGGGCGGACCATTGGCCTGCGCGAAGCCTAGCCGCCGGAGGCGGCGCCCGGCGCTTGAGGGTTCAAAAAATGACCGGTTGGGAGGGCTTCGCCTTCTCCTTCCTGAATGCGCGCGTCGCGGCGGAGTACTGGCCGAAGATCCTGGAAGGGCTCGGCGTGACGGTGCTGCTCGCCGCGCTGGTCGTGGCCTCCGGGCTGGCGCTTGGGCTCGGGCTCGCCGTGCTGCGCAGCCTCGGCATCCGGCCGCTGAACTGGGCCATCGTCTTCGTGGTGGACCTGTTCCGCGCGCTGCCGCCGCTGGTGCTGATCGTGCTGATCTATTTCGGCCTGCCGGCGGCCGGCATCGGCTTCTCGGGCTTCGGCGCCACCTGGCTGGCGCTGACGCTGGTGCTGATGGCCTTCGCCGAGGAGATCTTCTGGGGCTCGATCTGCGCGGTGCCGAAGGGGCAGTGGGAATCGGGCCGCGCGCTGGGGCTGCACTTCCTGCCGACGCTGCGGCTGATCGTGCTGCCGCAGGCCATCCGCATCGCCATCCCGCCACTGACCAACCGGACCATCGCCATCACCAAGGGCACCGCGCTGGGCAGCGTGGTGGCGGTGGCGGAAATCCTTGGCGCGGCGCAGTCGGCCATGGCGTTCTCCGGCAACCCGACCCCGCTGATGCTGGGTGCCATCGCCTACCTCGTGCTGTTCCTGCCGGTGGTGGTGGCCGGGCGCTGGGTGGAAACGCGCTTCGCGTGGCGACGGTGACGCGGTGAGCGATTTCGTCGAGGCGTTCCTGAACCCGGAGATCGCGCTCGCGGCCGCGCCGATCCTCTGGCTTGGCTTCCAGCAGACACTGCTCCTCTCGCTGCTGACGGTGCCGCTCGGCCTCGGCGCCGGCGTCGCGCTGGCGATGCTGTCCACGCGGCGCGAGCCGTGGCTGCGCTTCCCGCTGATGGCCTTCATCGACATCTTTCGCGCCATCCCGCCCCTGGTGCTCCTGGTGCTGCTCTATGCCGGCCTGCCCTTCGCGGGGCTCGACCTCGGCGCCTGGGGCGCGGTGGCGGCCGCCTTCCTGCTCAACACCGGCGCCTACTACGCGGAGATCCTGCGCGCCGGGATCGAAGCCGTGCCGCGCGGCCAGCACGAGGCGGCGCGCGCGCTCGGCCTGCGTTCCTGGCAGCGCTGGGTGTTCGTGGTGCTGCCCCAGGCCGTGCGGAACGTGCTGCCCGACCTGATCGGCAACACGCTGGAAGTGGTGAAGCTGACCTCGATCGCCAGCGTGGTCGCGCTGCCGGAACTGCTGTTCCAGGCCCGCCAGGCGCAGAGCGTGACCTTCAACGCCACGCCGATCCTGGTCGCGGCAGTGGCCTATTTCCTGCTGCTCTGGCCCTTCGTGCGCCTGCTCTCGGCGATGGAGAACCGGCAGCTGGCAGGGCGGCGCTGACCGGCCCAGGCCCCGGGGCTCGTTCCGTAACGGCCTTGTCAGCCTGGGTCAGCGCCTGTTGATATCGCCCGCGCATCGTATGCCGTAACGTCGTTTCAACACAATGGGCGGGCGACGCGATGGCATCCGTGTCGGTGGAAGCCTCGGCCTGGACGCGGCGTGGGCGCGTGCTGGCGCGGCTGCCCCGCCTGGTCGCGGAGGCACGGCGCCATCCGGCCTGGCTGCCTGTGTTCGTCGCCGGCCGCCTGCTGCCGGTGCGGCGCGCGATGCGCTGGATGGCGAACCGCCATGCCGGCGTGCCGCAGGCCGATACGGAAGTCTCCCCGGCCGAGGCGATCCGCGGGCCGACGCCGACGGAGGTCGTCGCGGCGCTCCGCGCCGACGGCATCGCCACCGGCCTCGCGCTGCAGTCGGCGATCCTCGACGAGTTGCGCGCCTATGCCGCCAGCGGACGAACCTGCCATGGCGGCGCCGCCTGGGACATCCGCTTCACGCCGGAGGAGCAGCCCGACGCCGAGCGCCGCCACGGCGTGCCGCTGCTGGTCGGGCATTACGGCGCGCCGGACCTGGACTGCCCGGCGGTCGCCACGGTGGCGCGCGACCGCCTCGCCTGGCAGGTGGCACGCGGCTATCTGGGCCCGGCGGCGCGGCTGATCGACATCCGGCTGTGGTGGAGCTTCCCGAGCGCCCGGCCACGACAGCGCGAGCTGGCGATCGCCGCACAGGACAACTTCCACTTCGATCTGTCGGACTGGGGCGAGCTGAAGCTCTTCTTCTACGTCACCGATGTTGGGCCGGAGAACGGGCCGCACCGCTTCGTGCGCGGCAGCCACCGCCGGCGCGGCGTACTGGCGCAGCTCTCGCCCTTCGTCACGCGCAGCGAGGCGTGGCTGCGGCACGCCTATGGCGCCGAGGCGATCCAGGACGTGACCGGCCCGGCCGGGTCCGGCATCGCCGAGGATCCCTTCGGCTTCCACACCGGCAGCACCCTCCGCGCAGGGCGGCGGCTGATGCTGGAGCTGTCCTTCGGCGTCACCGGCGTGCGCGCGCGCCCGCACCTGGCGCGCGCTGCGCTTCAGAGGATGGCGTAGACGTCGTAGATCGGACCCTGCGGCGGACGCTGACCGACCGCGACGGCGAGCACGCGGTTCAGCCACTCGAGCGGGCCGGGCCCGGTCTCGAAGCGGATGGCAGTGCGCATGTAGTAGGTGGCCGGGTCCACCGGATCGCCGGCGGCGAGCCGGGCCAGCACCTCCGCAGGACCGGCGCGCAGGCCGGTGTAGGTGATGCCGATCAGCTGCCCGTCATCGGCGCGAAGCATCGCCCGCACGTCGAGCCGCGTGGCGCCGTCCGGCCCAGTGAGCATCCAGTCCGCGCCACCGGGCAGGACGACGCCGCTGGCCGCCGGCCCCTGGAAGCGGCCGCCGGTGACGAGCCCGACGCGGCGGTCACCCTGCGGCGTCGGGCCGAGCACCGTCGCCTCCACCGTCATCTCCATGCGGAAGAGGAAGTCGGTCTTGAGAGGGAGCGGCGTCATCAGCGCTGCCTCCAGGGCAGGCCATCGGCCTTCCAGCCGGCCACGGTGCCGCGATGGCCTTCCGCGTCCACCGGCCCCTCGAAGCCGTCGGCGACGTTGAAGGCGTGCGGGAATCCCGCCGCCTGGGCCGCCTGCCCCGCCGCCAGCGACCGCGCGCCGGAGCGGCAGATGAAGTAGAGCTTCGTTTCCGGCGAGGCGCCGGCGCGGTGCAGGTGCTCGGCGAAGGCGCCATTGACCTGCATGCTGGGATAGAGCTGCCAGGGGATCAGGACGGTCTGCTTGCCGACCTCGGACAGGTCGGGCACGCCGACGAAGTTCCACTCCGCATCGGTCCGCACGTCCACCAGCATCGCGTTCGGGTCCTGCGCCAGTTCCTGCCAGGTGGCGCGCGGGCTCACATCGGGCACTCCGGCCATCTCGTCCTCTCCTTGCGGTCGGGCGGGAGGATGGGTGCGCGGGGCGGGCGGTGCAAGCTGCCGGGGTCAGGCCGTCTCGCGGAAGATCTCGCGGCCGATCAGCAGGCGGCGGATCTCGCTCGTGCCGGCGCCGATCTCGTAGAGCTTGGCGTCGCGCAGCAGCCGGCCGGCCGGGTACTCGTTGATGTAGCCGTTGCCGCCGAGAATCTGGATCGCATCGAGCGCCGCCTTCGTCGCCGCCTCGGCCGCGAAGAGGATGGCCCCGGCGGCATCCTTGCGGCTCGACTTCCCGCGGTCGCAGGCGCGGGCGACGGCGTAGACGTAGGCGCGCGTCGCGTTCAGCGCCGTGTACATGTCGGCGACCTTGCCCTGGATGAACTGGAACTGGCCGATGCTCTGCCCGAACTGCTTGCGGTCGTGGATGTAGGGCACGACGAGATCGAGGCAGGCCTGCAGGATGCCGATGGGTCCGGCGGCCAGCACCGCGCGCTCGTAGTCCAGGCCGGACATCAGCACGCGCACGCCGCCATTGACCTGGCCGAGCACGTTCTCCGCCGGCACTTCGCAGTCCTCGAAGACCAGTTCGGAGGTCGGGCTGCCGCGCATGCCGAGCTTGTCGAGCTTCTGGGCGGGGCGGAATCCCTTGAAGCCGCGCTCCACGATGAAGGCTGTGATGCCCTTCGGGCCGGCCTCGGGCTCGGTCTTGGCATAGACCACGATCGTCTCGGCATAGTGGGCGTTGGTGATCCAGAGCTTGGTGCCATTCAGCACGTAGCGGTCGCCGCGCTTCTCGGCGCGCAGCTTCATGGAGACCACGTCGGACCCGGCGCCGGGCTCGGACATCGCCAGCGCCCCGAGATGCTCGCCGGAGACGAGCTTCGGCAGGTAGCGGCGCTTCTGCTCCTCCGTCCCGTTGATGCGGATCTGGTTGACGCAGAGGTTGGAATGCGCGCCGTAGGAAAGCCCGACCGAGGCGCTGGCGCGGCTGACCTCCTCCATCGCGACGGTATGCGCCAGGTAGCCCATGTCGGAGCCGCCATACTCCTCCGGCACGGTGATCCCGTGCAGGCCGAGCGCGCCCATCTCCGGCCAGAGGTGGCCGGGGAATTCGTCGGTGCGGTCGATCTCGGCGGCGATGGGGGCGATGCGCTCGTCGGAGAAGGCGCGGACGCTGTCGCGCAGGGCGTCGATGTCGTCGCCGAGCTCATGGTCGAGCATGGGCATCTGGTTGGCGGCCATGGTCACTGGTCCTTGGCGCTGAACTGCTTGCGGAGCACGCCGCGCATGATCTTGCCGGTCGCCGTCAGGGGCAAGGCGTCCGTGAATTCGACCTGCCTGGGGTAGAGATGCGCGGCGAGACGGGTGCGCACGAAGTCCTGGATGTCCTTCGCCAGCGCCGCGTCGGGCACGACGCCCGGCTTCGGGACGATCACCGCGGTGACCCGCTCGGTCCGCAGCGGATCCGGCAGCCCGATGACGGCCACCGAAAGAACGGCGGGGTGGGACAGGAGGAAATCCTCCACCTCGCCCGGGCCGATGCGGTAGCCGGCGGATGTGATGACGTCGTCGTCCCGGCCGAGGAAGGTCAGGTAGCCCTCCTCGTCGGCGATGCCGCGGTCACCGGTGAGCAGCCAGTCGCCGTGGAACTTCTGCCGCGTCGCCTCCGGCTTGTTCCAGTAGCCAAGGAACATGACCGGGTCCGGCGCGCGGATGGCGATGCCGCCTTCGGTGCCGGGCGGCGCCGACCGGCCGTCATCGCCGAGAATCGCGACCTCGTGGCCGGGGACGGGGCGGCCCATGCTGCCGGGCTTCACCGGGAACAGGCCGGCGCAGTTGGAGACGACCAGGTTGCATTCGGTCTGGCCGTAGAACTCGTTGATGGTCAGGCCGAAGGCGCCGCGGCCCCAATCCAGCATCTCCGCGCCCAGCGTCTCGCCGCCGCTGCCGATGCTGCGCAGGCGATGGCGGAAGCGCGCGGGGTCGGGGACGGCGCGCAGCATCTTCAGCGCGGTGGGCGGGATGAAGGCGTTGCGCACGCCGTGCTGCGCCATCAGGCGGAAGGCGAGTTCCGGGTCGAACTTCGCCATGCGGTGGGCGAGGACGGGCACGCCGTGGAACAGGCTGGGCAGCAGCACGTCGAGCAGCCCGCCGATCCAGGCCCAGTCGGCGGGCGTCCAGAACAGGTCGCCGGGCCGGGGGAACCGTTCCTGCGGCAGTTCCACGCCGGGCAGGTGGCCGCGCAGCACGCGATGGCCGTGCAGCGCGCCCTTCGGGCTGCCGGTGGTGCCCGATGTGTAGATGATCAGCGCCGGGTCGTTTGGCCCGGTGGCGGCGCAGGCGTGGCTGTCCTTCGCGCGCGCCATCTCGGCCTGCAGATCGCGCGCGCCCTCGCCGCCGCCGACGGCCAGCACGAAGCGAAGGTCCGGCAGGCGGTCGCGGATGCCCGCGATCTTCGCCAGCCCCGCCTGGTCGGTCACCAGCGCGGCGGCGCCGCAATCGGCCAGGCGGTAGGCAAGTGCGTCCTCGCCGAACAGCAGGAAGAGCGGCACCGCAATGGCGCCAATGCGGTAGGCGGCGAGATGCGCGACGGCGGCTTCCGCGCCTTGCGGCAGCAGCACGCCGACGCGGTCGCCGCGCGCGATGCCGTGCGCCTCCAGTGTGTTGGCCAGGCGGCAGGCGCGGCGGTGGAGCTCGTCGAAGGTGAGGCGCTCGACGGCGCCGGATTCATGCAGGTGGATCAGGGCGAGGCGGCCAGTGCCGTCGGCCCAGCGCTCGCAGGCCTCGTGGGCGATGTTGCAGGCAGCGGGGATGTTCCAGCGGAAGCGCGCGCGGACCTCGTCGTGGCTGTCCCCGGTCGGGAGCAGCGCCGTGGTCACCCGCGCGTATCCTCGATCACCTTGCCGTCGTTGGGCAGCGCGCCCGGTTCCTCCAGCCGGACGTCGCCGCGCAGTCGGGTGATGCCCTGGAGTGACTTCCCGAGGCTCTCCACCAGCGCGGCGTCGCGCACCGGCGTCTCGACGCGCAGGGTCATGGTGTCCCGGCCCTCCGTACTGCCAACGACGAGCCGCGCGCGGCCGAGGCCGGGATGGGCGCGCAGCACCTCCGCGACCTGCTCCGGCCGGACGAACATCCCGCGCACCTTGGTCGCCTGGTCGGCACGGCCCATCCAGCCCTTGATGCGCGTGTTGGTGCGGCCGCAGGGCGAGACGCCTGGCAGGATGGCGGAGAGGTCGCCGGTGGCGAAGCGGATCAGCGGATCGGGGCTGTCGAGCAGCGTGACCAGCACCTCGCCCACCTCACCCTCCGGCACCGGGTCACCGGTGCCCGGGCGGACGATCTCGACGACCACGCCCTCGTCCACGATCAGGCCCTCGCGCGCATCCGATTCATAGGCGATGAGGCCAAGATCGGCGGTGCCGTAGCTCTGCAGCACGGTCAGGCCGCGCTCCGCATAGAAGGCGCGCAGCGCCGGCAGGTAGGCTCCGCCGGTCACATGGCCGATGCGGAAGGAGGCGAGGTCGAGGCCCAGCGCATCGCCGGCTTCCAGGATCGCCTTCAGGTAGTCCGGGGTGCCGGCGTAGCAGACGGGGCGGAGATGCGCGGCCGCGCGGGCCTGCGCCTCCGTGTTGCCGGGGCCGGCAGGGAACACCGGGCAGCCCAGCGCATGGGCGCCGAGCTCCAGCATCATGCCGGCGGGCGTGAAATGGTAGGCGAAGCAGTTGTGCAGCAGCTGGCCGCGGCGCAGGCCCGTGGCGTGGAGCGCGCGCGCGAAGCGCCAGGGATCCTCGCCCGGCGCCTGGCCCTCATGGATCGGACCGGGCGAGGCGAAGATGCGCGCGAGGTCGCGCAGCGGCGTCGCGTTGAAGCCGCCGAGCGGCGGCGCCTCCGTCTGCAGGCGGACCAGGTCCGACTTGCGTGTGACCGGCAGGTGCGAGAGCACCTCCAGGTCCACCACGCCGGCGGCATCCACGTCGTGCAGCAGCTCATGATAGGCCGCCGCCCGCTGCGCACGGGCGATGGCGGCGGGCAGCTGCACGGAGAGCGCCGCGGCGCGCGCACCGGCGCTGCGCGTCTCCAGCCCGTCGTAGTGGTCGGTCATAGCCAGCGTTTCCGGCGCTTGTAGGACTTCAGGTTGCGGAAGGACTTGCGCTCCGCGCCATGGCCGCCGAGGTAGAACTCCTTCACATCCTCGTTGTTCGCCAGCGCCTCCGCCGTGCCGTCCAGCACGACCTTGCCCTGCTCCATGACGTAGCCGTAGCTCGCGACGGAGAGCGCCATGCGGGCATTCTGCTCGACCAGCAGGATGGTGATGCCGAGCTCCTCGTTCAGGCGGCGGATGATGCCGAAGACCTCCTTCACCAGCAGGGGCGAGAGGCCCATGGAGGGCTCGTCCATCAGGATCAGCTTCGGGCGGGCCATCAGCGCGCGGCCGATCGCCAGCATCTGCTGCTCCCCGCCCGAGAGATAGCCGGCGAGGCCGGTGCGTTCCTTCAGGCGGGGAAAATAGGAATAGACCATGTCGATGTCGCGCTTCACCTCGTTGTCGGAGCGGGTGAAGGCGCCGAGGCGAAGGTTCTCCAGGCAGGTCATGTCGGCGACGATCCGACGCCCTTCCATGACCTGGAAGATGCCCTTGCGGACGATCTGGTGCGCCTCGATGCCGTTCAGGCGTTCGCCGGCGAAGCGGATGTCGCCGCGGGTGACCTCGCCTTCCTCGGATTTCAGCAGGCCGGAGATGGCCTTTAGCGTGGTGGACTTGCCCGCGCCATTGGCGCCGAGCAGCGCGACGATCCTGCCCTTCGGCACGGCCAGCGAGAGGCCGCGCAGCACCAGGATGACGTCGCTGTAGACGACCTCGATGTTGTTCACCTCCAGCAGCGGCGGCTCCGTCGTGGACGGAGCCGCCTTCGCCGGAGGTGCGGCGGTTTCGCTCACCAGCCCAGCCAGTCGGCGCGCCGGTCGAGCGTGATGGTGGTGACGGGCTCGAGCCGCATCGTGCCGTTCTGCATCAGCTCGGCGACCGTGCCCTGCGAGGTGTCGCCGGTGACGCGGGCGCGGTAGAGCGCGACACGCAGCGTGCCGCGGTGGTCGGTGTTGGTGAAGTTGGAAGGCTCGCAGACGCCGGCGAAGCCCTGCGGCACCCAGTCGCGCCGGGCGTAGAAGCCGTCGCGGATGCGCTCGCCGGTCACCTGGCCGCCATTCGCCGCGGCGGTCTCCATTGCCTCGACCATCAGCATGGCGGAGCAGACGCCGGCCAGGTAGTGCACCGGTCGCGACGCGTTGCCCGACTGGTCGGAGACGCGGCTGATCGCGCGCAACGTCGCGAAGCCGGCAGGGGGAGAGGCTGCCTGCCCCGTGATCTCGGACCAGGTCACCGCCGTGCGGACCGGGAAGACCACGCCGTTCGCCGCCGTGCCGGCGGCCTTCATCGCGTTCTCGTCCATGCCCCAGACATTGCCGAGGAACTGCACCTGGACGCCCGCGGTCTGGCAGGCCCGCAGGACAGAGATGTTGGAGCCCGCCGTGTTGCCGAGATAGGCGTAGTTCGCGCCCTGCTGGCGCAGCGTCAGGCATTGCGCGGTGTAGTCGCCGGGCGTCAGGGCGAACTGGATGGCGGGCAACACGTCGAAGCCGAGCTCGCGCGCCAGCGCCTCGCCGGCCTCCTTGGGCGAGTTCGGATAGGGATGGTTCGCGCCCATGTGGACGTATTTCGGACGCCCCTGCTGGCCGCGGCTTTCCCAGTCCTGCTTGGCCCAGATCAGCATCGCGCGGACTGCGTCGGAATAGGAAGGACCGTAGAAGAAGTTGAACGGCGCGGCCTCCACGCCCTGCCTACCGCTGCGCCCGCCGGCATCTGTCAATGCGGCGGAGTAGGAGGCCGAGATGTAGGGGATGCGGTCGCGCGTGACGAAGCGCACCAGTGCTTCGGTGTCCGCCGTGCCCCAGCCCTGGATGGCGACGACGCGGTCGCGCGACCAGGCCTGGTACTGGCTGACCGCACGAGGCGCCTGGTAGCCGTAGTCGAAGCCGAGCACGTTGAGGCGGCGGCCGTTGACCCCGTTGCGGGAGGCATTCACCCAGGCGAGCGCATCGCGCACGCCCTCGCCATAGGGCACGCCGACATCGCTGGTGCCGCCGGAATTGTCCATGAGATGCCCGACCGGGATCGGTTGCGCGGCCGCGGGCATGGCGATGGCCAGCGCGCCCGCGGCGGCCAGCATGGTCTTGCGTGTGAGCATTCTCGGAACCTCCCAGGTCGTTTTCAGTGCGAATACGGATAGAGCTTCCAGTAGGCCTTCACCAGACGCCAGCGATGGGCCAGGCCGTCCGGCTCGAAGATCAGGAAAGCGATGATCGCCGCGCCGATCGCCATCTCGCGCAGGTAGGAGATCGAGCCGCCGATCCTGAGCAGCCGGTCGATCGCACTACCGGACAGCGCCTCCGCCGCGCTCTGCACCACCTCGGGCAGCAGCACCATGAAGGCGGCGCCCATCAGGCTGCCCATGATGCTGCCGAGACCGCCGATGATCACCATCCCGAGGAACTGGATGGAGAAGAGGATGTTGAACGCCTCCACGCTGACGAACATCAGGTAGTGCGCGTAGAGCGCGCCGCCGATCCCGGCGTAGAGGCTGGCGATGCCGAAGGACAGCGTGCGGTAGTAGGCCAGGTTGATGCCCATGATCTCGGCGGAGAGGTAGTGGTCCCGCACCGCCACCAGCGCCCGCCCGTCACGCGTGCGCATCAGGTTCGCCGCGCCCAGGAACATGACGACGACGAAGAAGAGGACCACGTAGATGTAGGTCTCTTCCCGGTCGAAGGCGAAGCCGAAGAGCGTCAGCGGCTCGGTCAGGCGCCCGGCGACGCCGCCGGTGAACCAGCGGGCGCGGGCGAAGAAATCCTCCAGGATGAACTGCGCGGCCAGCGTCGCGATGGCGAGATAGAGCCCCTTCAGCCGTGCCGCCGGCGCGCCGAAGACCAGGCCGACGACCGCGGTGATGACGCCGGCGAGCGGGATGCAGGCCCAGACCGGGATGTGGAAGCTCTCGTGCAGCCAGGCGGAGGCGAAGGCGCCCACGCCGAAGAAGGCGGCGTGGCCGATGCTGATCTGGCCGGTGAAGCCGACCAGGATGTTCAGCCCCAGCGCCGCAATCCCCATGATGCCGATGTTGATGAGCAGCGAGAGCTCGTAGCGCCCGAAGAACAGCGGCGACGCCGCGACCAGGGCCAGCCCGAGCCACAGCGCGATGCGGCTGTTGCGTGTGGGGAATATGGTGGTGTCGGCACGATAGGTGGTGCGGTAGTCGCCGGCCGGCAGCAGCGAGACGTTCGCCATCAGACGCGCTCGATGTTCTTGGTGCCGAACAGCCCGTAAGGCTTCAGCAGCAGGATCAGGACCAGTGCATAGAAGGGCGCGATCTGGAACATGTTGCCCCAGTTCAGCCACTGGCTGTCGAGGTAGTGGGCCCAGTTCTCCAGCAGGCCGATGATGATGCCGCCGAGCACCGCGCCCAGCACGGAATCGAGCCCGCCCAGGATGACGGCCGGGAAGACCTTGATGCCGTAGAAGGACAGCGCGGAGGAGACGCCGTTCACCACGCCCACCACAACGCCCGCCACCGCCGAGACCACCGCCGAGATCGCCCAGGACATGGCGAAGACGCGCGGGACGGAGACGCCGAGCGACTGCGCGACCTGCTGGTCGAAGGCGGTCGCACGCATCGCCAGCCCGTGCTTGGAGGCGGTGAAGAACCAGGCGAAACCGATCATGATCAGCAGCGAGATGCCGAGCGAGACGAGATAGACGGTCTGCACCTCCAGCCCCATCACGCTCACCCGTTCCACGGGGAAGATCGGCGGGAACGGCTTGGCGAAGACGCCGAAGATCCACTTCATCAGCGCCTGGAAGAAGATGCCGAGGCCGATGGTGGCCATGATCACGCTGATCACCGGCTCCCCGATCAGCGGGCGCAGCACCACGACCTGAAGCACCAGGCCGAAGACGGTCATGAAAGCGAGCGTGAACAGGAAGCCGGCCCAGAAGGGCAACTGCCAGTCCGTCAGGAACCACCAGCAGACCCAGGCACCCACCAGCAGGAACTCGCCCTGGGCGAAGTTCACGACCTGGGAGGCCTTGTAGATCAGCACGAAGCTCATCGCGACGACGCCGTAGAGCGCGCCGACGATCAGGCCGTTGAGCGTCAGCTGGAACAGCAGCGCGAGGTCCATGCCCCCTCCCCTACTCGGCCGCCAGCGCGGGCCGCGCCGTGGCCAAGCGCATCACCGTCAGCGTGGTGCGGATGCGCTGCTTCGTGCCGTCCTGGAAGGCGATGGTGGTATCCACCGGAATGGTCGGGTCGCCGCGGTAGATAGCCTCGATGATATCGCCGTATTTCTGCGCGATGACGCCGCGGCGGACCTTGCGGGTGCGGGTCAGCTCCTCGTCATCGGCGTCCAGCTCCTTGTAGAGCAGGACGAATTCCCGCAGCTGCTGGGCCGGCGGCAGGGTGGCGTTCACCTTCTCCACCTCGGCGCGCAGCAGCTCCAGCACTTGCGGCCGGGCAGCGAGGTCGGAATAGGTGGTGAAGGCGATCCGGTTGCGCTCCGCCCACTTCGACACGATGGGGAAGCGGATGCAGATCATCGCCGCCAGGTGCGGCTTCCCGGCGCCCAGGACCACAGCCTCGGCGACGTAGGGACTGAACTTCAGCTTGTTCTCGATATACTGCGGGCTGAATCGGTCGCCGCCGCTCGTCGCGGCGATGTCCTTGATGCGGTCGATCACCACCAGCTGGCCGTTTTTCGCCATGTAGCCGGCATCGCCGGTGTGCAGCCAGCCGTCGCGCAGGTCCGGGTTCTCCGCCACGCCCAGGTAGCCCTGGAACATGTTAGGGTGGCGGGTGACGATCTCGCCCACGCCGTTCGGGTCGGGCTGGTCGATGCGCAGCTCGATCGTCTCGTCGAAGACCACGCCGACGCTGTCGAAATCCACCTCCCGCGGCCGGTGCAGCGTGTAGGCGCCGAGCAGCTCGGTCTGGCCGTAGAGCTGGCGCAGCGGCACGCCCATGGCCTGGAAGAAGCGGAAGGTATCCGGGCCGAGCGCCGCGCCGCCGGTCGCGGCGGAGGTGAGGCGGGAGAAGCCGAGCCGGTCGCGCAAGGCGCGGAACAGCAGCATGTCGGCGGCGCCGGAGCGCTGCCCCTTCGCCACCGCGTCCAGGCCCATCTTCATGCCGATGTCGAACATACGTCGCTTCAGCGGCGAAGCGTCCATCACCCTCGCGCGCACCTCCGCGGCCAACGCCTCCCACACGCGGGGGGCGAAGAGCACGAAGGTCGGGCCGATCTCGCGGAAGTCGGCCATCATCGTCTCGGGTTCCTCGACGAAGTTGACCTTCATGCGGGAGATCAGGCCCCAGCCCAGGACGTAGATCTGCTCCATGATCCAGGGCAGCGGCAGGACGGAGACATACTCGTCCTGCGGCCCCTTGGGGTCGGCCTTGAGGTAGGAGCGGCAATGGCGGATCAGCGCGCCCGCGGTCAGCATCGCCAGCTTGGGGCGCGCCGTGGTGCCGGAGGTGGTGCAGAGGATCGCGACGTCCTCGCCCCGCGTCGCCGCCACCATACGGCCGTAGAGGTCGGGCTCCGCCAGGCCGAGGTCGAGGCCCTGGCGGATCAGCGTCTCCAGCGGCAGCAGGCGCGGATCGGCGTATTTCCGCATGCCGCGCGGATCGGCATAGACGATGTGCTGCAACGTCGGCACGCGGTCGGACACGTTGAGCAGCTTGTCCACCTGCTCCTCGTCCTCGGCGAAGACGAGCCGCGCGCCGGCATACTCCAGGAGGTAGGCGACCTCGTCGTCCAGCGCGTCGCGGTAGATGCCGAGGCTGCGGGCGCCCACGGCATGCGCCGCGATCTCCCCCATCACCCATTCCGGGCGGTTGTCGCCGATCAGCGCGACCACGTCGCCCGCGCCGACGCCGAGTTGCCGCAGGCCGAGCGCCATGCAGCGCGTGCGCTCCTGGTGCTCGGCCCAGGTCAGGCTGCGCCAGATGCCAAACTGCTTCTCCCGCAGCGCCACCTCGTCGCCATGCGCGGCCGCGTTGTGCGCCAGCAGCTTCGGCAGTGTGTCGAGTGAGGCATCTTCGCGCATGCGATTCAGACCTCCGGTGCTCGCGCCGTGCCGCCGATGCGCCCTGCGGTCATCGCATGCGGGCTCACACGACCTCCTCCGCCGGCTGCGTCACCTCATCGGCCTCGCCCAGGTAGGCGCGGCGCACATGCGGGTCGGCCATCACCTCCTCGGGCCGGCCCTCCGCGATCCTGCGCCCGAAATCCAGCACGACGACGCGGTGGGAGATGTCCATCACGACGCCCATGTCGTGCTCGATCATCAGCACCGTCATCCCCCATTCCTCGTTGAGGTCGACGATGTAGCGGGCCATGTCCTCCTTCTCCTCGAGGTTCATGCCGGCCATCGGCTCGTCCAGCAGGATCAGCTTGGGCTTCACCGCCATGGCGCGCGCCAGTTCCACGCGCTTGCGCAGGCCGTAGGGCAGCGTGCCGGCGGGCGCCTTGCGGACGTGCTGGATCTCCAGGAAGTCGATGATCTCCTCGACCTCGCGGCGATGCGCCAGCTCCTCCGTCTGGGCGCCGCCGAGCCAGTACAGCATCCCGCGCAGGAAGCCCGTCTTCAGCAGGTGGTGGCGGCCGACCATGATGTTGTCGAGCACGCTCATGTGGCCGAACAGCGCCAGGTTCTGGAAGGTGCGGCCGATGCCCAGCGCGGCGCGGCGGTTCGGGCCGACGCGGGTGATGTCCTGCCCCTCGAACAGGATGCGGCCTTCGGTCGGGCGGTAGCGGCCCGAGACGCAGTTGACCATGGAGGTCTTGCCCGCGCCGTTCGGGCCGATGATGGAGAAGATCTCGCCGCGCCGGACGGAGAACGATACGTCGGTCAGCGCCTTCACGCCGCCGAAGCGCAGGCTGACATGGTCCGCCGCAAGGATCGGCGACGCTTCCTCCACCCGGCCGTGCTCCCTGGGCCCGTTTCGTCTTGCGGGAAGTCTAGTCGTGGCTGGCCGGCGCCCGCAACCCGCGCCTCAGCCCCCGCGGAGGCGCAGCGCGAGCGGCGGGTCGTCCGTGGCCAGGATGTCCACGCCGAGTTCGAGCATGCGACGGATGGAAGGTTCGTGGTTGGCGCCCCAGACGCCGACGCCGAGCCCGGCCGCGCGCAGCCGCGCGAGCATCCCGGCATCCAGCGCGCCTTCGTGCATGCCCACTTCCGGGAAGCCGTGCGCGCGCGCCACGGCGATCACGCCGTCCAGGCCGATGTCGCGGAGCGTCGGGATCTCCAGCAGCCAGGCCACGCCGGCCAGGCCGCCGGCCGCCTGCGCCTCTGCCATGGTGTCGGCGTTGAAGCCGATGATCCAGGCGCGGCGGCGCTGGCCGGACTGGTCCAGCACCGCGAGCGTGCGGCCGACGATGCCGGGATAGGGCCAGCGCGAACCGTCGGACTTGATCTCGATGCGCGGCGCGACCTCGGTGGGCGCCAGGATGGCGAGGTACTCGGCCAGCGTGGGCGGGGCCTCGCCCTGGGTGCCGCGGACGCGGACATGGCGCAGCTGCGCCGTGGTCCGCGCCACGACCGGGCCCGAGGCGTCGGTCGTGCGGTCCAGCGTCGCGTCGTGCATCACCACGACCTCGCCGTCGGCGGTCAGGTGCACGTCGCATTCGGACTGGTCGATCGGCAGCCGTGCCGATTCGCGGAAGGCCCGCGTGCTGTTCTCGGGCCAGAGGAAGAGGCCACCGCGATGGGCGGCGATGCGGGTCCGGGTCGTCATGCGCGGCATCCTGGCGCGGGCCGCGCACGGAATCCAGGGAGGGCGCCTCAGGCGGCCACGCGCCCGGCGGCGGGCGGGACGCGGCGCAGGTCCTCGCCAAGCTGGCCGCGCCGCAGCACGGCATCCAGCATGCGCAGCCGCATGAGCCTTCCCTCGCGGAAGCCCGCATCTGCAAAGCCCAGCGCGCCGAGCCCGTCGCGTACGCCGCGCACCGCCTCCGCCAGGCCGATGCGCGGCTGGTGCTGCGGCGCCAGCGCGCGGAACAGGCCGAAATCCACGCGGTAGGAGCGCCGGTCCGGCGGAGCGGCCCGGTTGATCGAGACCTGCGTACCCGGCACCTCCTGCGCCACGGCCGTGGCGATGTCCCGCACCTGCAGGTTCCAGGCATCGCTGCCGACATTCACCGAGAGCACGCGGCCGCCCTGCGCGGGGTCGCGGCCGATCGCCCATTCGACGGCGCGCGCCATGTCGCGCACCTCGATCAGCGGCCGCCAGGGCGAGCCGTCGGACAGCACGGTGATCTCCCGCCCCGCCACGGCGCCGGCGACGAAGTCATTCAGCACCAGATCCAGCCGCAGCCGCGGCGACATGCCGCAGGCGGTGGCGAAGCGCAGGCAGGTGACGGTCATCGCCTGAGGCTGCAGGGCATGCAGGCTGTCCTCCACCGCCACCTTGCTGCGGGCATAGGCGGTCAGCGGGTTCAGCGCGTCGCCCTCCCGTCGCGGGCCGCCCTCCGCGAAGCCGTAGATGGAGCAGGAGGAGGCGAAGACGAAGGCGCGGACCCCGGCCTGGTGCGCCAGCGCGGCGAGGCGGATCGAGGCGCGCGCGTTGATTTCCGCCGTCGCGGCCTCCCATCTCGAGCCCATCGGGTCGTTCGAGATCGCGGCGAGATGCACCACGGCGTCCACGCCGTCCAGCAGCGCCGGCGGCAGGTCGCGTATGTCGCCGAAATGCTGGGTGTCGAGCGCCGCCTCCGGCAGGCCGTCCTGCGTGGTCAGGCAATCGGCGAAGAAGCCGGCATCATGGCCGATCAGCGTCGCCTCCGGACAGCGGGCGCGCAGGTGGCGGACCACGACGGGGCCGACATAGCCCATGTTGCCGGTGACCAGGATACGCATCGATCGCAACTCCTCAGACGACGTGCAGCACGGGTGTCGGCAGCACGAAGCGGCCACCCTCCGCGCGGAAGCGGGCGAAGGCCCGCTCGGCAACCGCCAGGCCGTCCCAGGTCAGGACGAGCAGGAAGTCGGCGTTCTGCGCGAGCGCCGCCGCGGGCGAGCGGATCGGGATGCGGGCGCCCGGCAGCAGGCCGCCGTGACGCGCCGCATCGAGGTCGGCGACCACCGGCAGCAACTCCGGTCCGACGCCGGCATAACCGAGCAGCGTGTCCCCCTGCCCCGGCGCGACCAGGCCGACGACGCGCCGCCCGGCCCGTCGCATGCCGACCAGGAAGTCGAGCAGGTCGCACTTCGCCTGGACGGCCGCCTCGGCGAAGGCGCGATAGGGCGCGGCGCGCTGCAGGCCGAAGGCGGCTTCCCGCGCGCGCACCGCCGCCATCCCCTGGGTCAGCGGCCTGCCGCGGTTCTCGACGTGACGCGCCTGCACGCGCAGCCAGCCGCCATCGGCCGCGACCTCCTCCGCGTCGAACACCACCAGGCCGTGCTGCAGCAGCGCGATCTCCACGGTGGCCAGGGTGAACCAGGCGCGCCGGTCGTGGCGGAAGGCGTCCAGCCGACGGTCCCGCAGCACCGGCAGCAGATGCGGCACCTCGATGAACAGCACGCCGCCGGGCGCAAGCAGGATGCGGCAGCCCTCCAGCAGGTCGTGCAGGTCGTCCGCCAGCGAGATCGCGTCGCCGATGTCGAGCAGCACCGGCGCATGACCCGCGCCGAGCAGCCGGCGCGCCTCGGCGGCACCGAAGGGCCAGGACAGGCCGCGCACGGGCAGGTCGTCGCACAGGAAGGTGCCGCGCGACGGGCCATCGGCGTCCAGCACCGCGACCTCGCCCGGTGCATCCAACCCGAGGCGGCGCATCGCGGCAGCGGCGCGCCGCGCAACCCTGGGCCGCCGCGTCCTGCGAGATGCCGGGCCAGGCGCGGCGGGGCCGGCAAGCTGCACGAGCCGGCAATCGTCGCAGACGAGGGGTCGCAGCGGGCGGCAGAGCCGGGCCGCGTCCGGCGCATCCGGTTCGACCGGCGTGCCGGATACCGGCAGCAGGCCGAGATCGACGAGCGGCGCGGTGGTCGGCAGGCCGCAGCAGCGACAGGCGGGCGCGGCAGGGGCGGCGCCGAAGGGCCGGCAGCCCGCATGCGGGGTATTGGGCATGCGCCGTCCCCGTCAGGCCGGCCGCATCCAGGGCGGGTCGCCGCTGGCCCACAGCTCCTCGAGCGCGCGCTTGTCGCGCAGCGTGTCCATCGAGAACCAGAAGCCGTCGTGATCCCACGCCATCAGCTCGCCCTCGGCGGCCAGGCGCTCCATCGGCTCCTTCTCGAACACTGTCTGGTCGCCCTCGATGTAGTCCAGGGCGCGCGGCGAGAGCACGAAGAAGCCCCCATTGATCCGCGTGCCGTCGGCCGCCGGCTTCTCGCTGAAGCGCTCCACGCGCCCGCCTGCACCGATCTCCAGCGCGCCGAAGCGGGTCGGCGGCCGCACCGCGGTCACCGTCGCCGCGCGGCCATGCGCCAGGTGGAACGACACGACGGAGCGGATGTCCAGCTGCGCGACGCCGTCGCCATAGGTCATGCAGAAGGGCGTGTCGCCGAGGTAGCGCGCCAGCCGGCGCAGCCGTCCGCCGGTGCCGGTCTCGAGCCCGGTGTCCACCAGCGTGACCTTCCATGCCTCGGCGCGGCCGGCATGGGTGGAGACGTCGTTGCGGCCGTAGTCGAAGGTGACGTCAGAGGTGTGCAGCCGGTAGTTCGCGAAGAACTCCTTGATCATGTAGCCCTTGTAGCCCAGCGGGATGACGAACTCGTCGATCCCGCTGCGGGCATAGAGCTTCATGATGTGCCAGAGGATCGGCCGGCCGCCGATCTCGACCATCGGCTTCGGGCGCGCCTCCGTCTCCTCCATCAGGCGGGTGCCGTAGCCACCCGCCAGGATGACCGCCTTGCGCACCGTCATGCCCCCGATCCCTTGCAGGCGCCCCGCCGTGGCATGCGCCTGCGGAACGACCTTCACCCATACGTCGCGGCGGCGGCGCGGTTTCGCGCGTCACGCGCTTGCGATGACGGCAGCGCGCCTGCCGCGCGCCGGTTCCGCGCGCATGCGCGATGTCGGAACGACGCCGGCAACCCGTGCGGACGCGGAGCGTTGCGCAGGCGTCGATCCGGGAGCAGCACGGCTTGACCCATGTCTTCCACCCGCCGGGCCGGACGCAGCCGGCGGGACGCGTCGCAGGCCTCGCCGGCCTGGTCGTGCTCGGGGCGATGCCCCAGACACGTCGCCGCCTGTCGGGCTGGGGGGCACGCTGCCCGCCCGGGCACGGGCTCGCCGCGCTGCATCGCGCCCTCGATCTGCCGGGGGTGACAGCGCTGTGCTGGCTGCCGCCAGGGCAGTTGCCGATCCGCCCGCTCGACGCCATGGCCGCGCTGCTGCTGGACGGCGCGGATCACGCGGGTGCGCTGGCCGCCGAGGGCTGGTGCCTGACCGCGGCGACGGCGCGCGCCGCGCTGCG
>NZ_JAPSMD010000044.1 GCF_027856955.1 Falsiroseomonas oryzae
GCTTCGGCCAGGACGTGGTTTCGGACAATGGCTGGTCGAACCAGTCGGCGGCGGATGTGCTGGAGTTCGGCCCCGGGATCAGCCGCGCCGACCTGCGGGTGCGGGCCACGGACAACGACCTGATCGTGAGCTTCGTCGGCAGCGAGGACACGATCCGCATCGCCGGCACGATCACCAACGCCGACAACCGCATCGAGACGCTGCGCTTCGCCGATGGCAGCACGCTCAGCCATGCCGAGCTCCTCGCCCTCGCCGCCATCGAGCCTGGCACGCTCCTCGTCGGCGGTGCTGCATCCGAGCCGCTGGACGGCGACGCCGGGCCCGACACGCTGTCGGGCCTTGGCGGCAACGACACGCTGGCCGGCGGCGCCGGCGCCGACAGCCTGGTGGGTGGCGAGGGCGGCGACCAGGTGCTGGGCGACTCCGGCAACGACACGCTCGACGGCGGCGCCGGGAACGACCTGCTGGCCGGCGGTACGGGCCAGGACATCATCGCCGACGCGCTGGGCGACGACACCTACAGCTTCGCGCCTGGCGACGGCGACGACCGCGTCACCGACCGCGGCGGCAACGACCGCATCATCTTCGCCCCCGGCATCGTGCCCGGCGACGTCGCCGTCACCATCCGCGCTGCCACCGATATCATTCTGCGCATCGGTGCCGGGGACGACCGCATCGAGCTCCTCGGCGCCTTCGGCAGCGCCGCCAACGCGATCGAACAGGTCCTGTTCGACGACGGCACTTTGTGGAACCCCGCGCATCTCGTGCTGCGCGCCAATGTCGGCACCGATTCGTGGCAGGTGCTGTCCGGCAGCGACCTCGGCGACACCATCGACGCTGCGGGCGGCGACGATACCGTCGACGGGCGCGGCGGCAATGACAGCCTCCTCGGCGGGCCCGGCTCCGACAGTCTGGCGGGTGGGGAGGGCAACGACACCTTCGATGGCGGCGGTGGAGCGGACGTCTTCGCTGGCGGGTCCGGCGTCGATCTCTTCCGCTTCGCCGCGGGTCAGGGCACCGTCGTCGTGACCGACACCGGAGGGTCTGACGCCGTCGAGCTCGGTGCAGGCATCCTCGCCGGCGATCTCGCCGTCCAGGCGCGCGGCACGGACCTGGTGCTGCGCATCGGCGGGGGCGAGGATCGGATCGTCCTGGCCGGCGTGCTGTCCGGCGCCAGCGCGGTGATCGAGCAGCTGCGTCTGGCCGATGGCACCATCCTGAGCCATGCCGACCTCGTCTCGCTGGCGGCCGGCGGCGCAGGGCCGGACCAGATGATATCCGGCACCGCAACCTCCAACGCGATCTCCGCCGCGGATGGCGACGATTCGATCGATGCCCTCGGCGGCAACGACACCATCGACGGCGGCGCCGGCAACGACACCATCGTGGGCGGTGCGGGCGACGACGACATCGCAGGCGGACCCGGCGCCGATCAGATCAGCGATGCCTCGGGCAACGACATCTACCGCTTCGCGGCCGGTGACGGGCAGGACGCCATCACCGATCCCCTCGGTGCCGATGCGATCCAACTGGGCGAAGGGCTCGCCGTCGGCGCCGTCACTGTACAGGCGACCTCCGGCCTCGACCTCGTCATCCGCTTCGCCGGCACCGAGGACCGCATCCGGCTGGTCCGGGCGCTCGGCGACTCGCCGACCGTCATCGAGGAATTGCGTTTCGCCGATGGCAGCATCCTGACCTTTGCCGACCTCGTCGCTGCCTCCCAGCTCCCGACCGACGACGCCGACGCGATCTATGGCACCGCGATCGACGACAGCCTCGCCGGCGGATCCGGGGACGACGTGCTCACGGGCTCCGGGGGCAACGACACGCTCCTCGGCGGAAGCGGGCACGACTCGCTGCTCGGGGGCGCAGGCAACGACGTGCTCGATGGCGGTGGCGGCGCCGACACGCTCGCCGGAGATGCAGGCAACGACACCTACCGCTTCGCGCCCGGCGACGGAGCGAAGCTGATCCAGGACAGCGCGGGCCTGGACACCATCGCCTTCGGCCCCGGCGTCGCCCCTTCAGACATCGCGATCCGCAAGCTAGGCGTCGGCCTGGAGTTGCGTCTGGCCGGCACCGAGGACCGCCTGACGATCGCGACTGCGGCCTCCGCGACCGGTCCCATCGAGGCAGTGACCTTCGCCGACGGCACGATCTGGGACGCCGCCGAGTTGCTGCGTCGTGCGACCGCAGGGACGCCTGACGACGACGCCTATACCGGCACGGATGGTGCGGACCTGCTCGTCGGACTCGGCGGCAGGGACACGCTGACGGCGCTCGCTGGCCTCGACAGCCTTGACGGCGGTGTCGAGGCTGACAGCCTCGACGGCGGTGCGGGAGCCGACACGCTGCGCGGCGGCACCGGCGACGACACGATCACGGGCGGCGCCGGCGGGGATGCCTACGTGTTCGTCGCCGGCGACGGCGCCGACACCATCCGGGACCAGGGCGACGCCGCCGAGGACACGCTGCGCATCGAGGGCTGGGCCGCCGCGGCGCTGCGCTTCAGCAGGACCGGACCGGACGGGGCCGACCTCACCATCCGTTTCGCCGGCAGCGCCGACCGCATCGTCGTGGCCGGCGCATTCGCCGCGGACCAGGCCGGCCGGATCGAGCAGGTCCACATCGCCGCCAGCGGAACGACGCTGACCCTCGCCGAGATCGAGGCGCGGGTGCAGCCCGACATCGGCACGGACGGCGAGGTGCTCTACGGCGATGCCGCCGACAACCTGATCACCGGCAGCGCCCTGTCGGATTTCATCACCGGCGGGCTGGGCACCGACACGCTGATCGGTGGCAACGGGGACGACATCTTCGGGGACATCGCATCCGACGCGAGCGCGGATTCCCTGGCCGGTGGCGCGGGGCGGGACACCTACCGTTACCTGCCGACCTTCGCGCTCGATGACGCGATCGCTGCCGACGTGATCGCCGACTTCGTCCCTGGTGACGGCGGCGACATCATCCGCCTCTTCGCGAGCACCCCCAATCCCTTCGTCAGCGGGCGGCTGCAGCTTCGCCAGGCCGGCGCCGATGCCGAGGTGGTGCTCTACAATGAGCTGGGCGTCGGCCGCACCGTGCTGCGGCTGCTCGGGGTCGATGCGAACGCGCTTGTCCCCGCGAATTTCGGCGGCGTCGAACTCGCGCTTGACACCTCGGCCATCCGCGACGGTGAGGACGGAAACACGATCCTCGGCCAGGCGCTGCACGACCTCGTCTTCGGCAATGGTGGTGCGGACACGATTCAGGGCTTCGGCGGAAGCGACACGCTGGCGGGCGGGGCGGATGGCGACATTCTCTCCGGCGGTTTCGGGGACGACCATATCGCCGGCGAGGCCGGGCACGACAGCATCACCGGGGGCGCCGGTAACGACATCCTCTCGGGCGGCCCGGGGAACGACACGATCACCGGCGGCGATGCCGATGCGCAGTTCGCCGGCGCCGACATCCTCTCGGGCGGCGCGGGCGACGACGTGCTCGCCGGGGGGGGCGAGAACGACATCTACATCTTCGGGGCGCAGGACGGCCACGACAGCCTGACCGATGCGGGCGGCATCGACCGCGTCGAGTTCGCGGCCGGCATCGCGCCCGAGGACATCTCCGTCATCCAGCTCGGCGCCGACCTCGAATTGCGAGTGACCGGCGGCACGACCCGCCTTCGCCTGGTCGGTGCAGCCGACGATCCGCCGACGACCGCCATCGAGACGATCCTGTTCGCCGATGGCGCCAGCTGGGACCGCGCTGCCCTGCTGGCACGCGCCATGACCGCGAGCGACGGCGACGACGTGCTCGCCATCCTCGCCGGCAACACGATCGACGGTCTCGGCGGCAACGACGAGCTCATTGGCGGCAGCGGGAACGACACGCTCGCCGGCGGTCCCGGCAACGACCTGCTGCGCGGCGCTGGCGGCGCGGATGCCTACGTCTTCCGTCGCGGCGACGGCCAGGACGCGATCGACGACAGGCTGGGCGACAACGTCCTGTTGCTGGGCGAGGGCATCGCGCCCGCCGATCTGCGCGTGGCGCGCGGGCTCGCCACCGTGGTCCTCGAACTGGTCGGGACAGGCGACCGCATCGACCTCGGCTGGGATGCCGACCCGGCCATGGCAATCCGCGAGGTCCGGTTCGCCGGTGGCGAGGTCTGGAGTGCCGCGACGCTCGCCGCCATGGCGCTCGCCGGCACTCCGGGCGACGATGTGATCCACGGTACTGGCGGCCAGCAGACGCTCACCGGCTTGGCTGGCGACGATCGCCTCCTCGGCAAGGGTGGCGACGACGATCTTGCAGGCGGGCCAGGCGTCGATCTGCTCGAAGGTGGGCTGGGCGACGACATCTACCGCTTCGCGCCGGGCGACGATCAGGACCGCATCATCGACGAGGGCGGCGGCTCGGACGTGCTCGAACTGGCCGCGGGGATCCTGCCCGAGGACGTACGGGTCGTGCAGAGCAGCGATGGCAGCGCGATCGTGCTGCGCATCGGCAGCACCGGCGACCGGGTCCGGATCGAGAATGCGCTCGCCGCCGGGCGGATCGAGATCGTGCGCTTCGCGAACGGGACGGAATGGAGCGTCGCCGACCTGCTGCTGCGCGTGCCCTCCGCGCTCGACGACGTGCTGTTCGGCGACGACGCGCCGCAGACACTCACCGGCGGCCTCGGGGACGATCGCCTGTCCGGCCGCGGCGGATCCGACGAGTACCGCTTCGCCGCCGGGGACGGCCGCGACATCATCCGCGACGACGCGACGTCGCTGTCGGACCGGCTCGTGATCTCGGGCTATGGCGCGACCGATCTCGTCTTCACGCGGCTCGGCAGCGGCAGCACCGACGCCGCGATCGGCTTCATTGGCAGCAGCGACCAGGTCATCATCGCCGACGCTCTCGACGCACATGGCCGCGGCATCGAGGAGATCGTGCTGGCGAGCGACGGCACGGTGCTCACCCTGCCCGACATCGCAGCCCTGCTCGTCGATGCGCAGGTCAGCGACGGCGACGACGTGGTGTTCGGCAGTATGGCCAGCGAGACGCTCGCCGGCGGTCGAGGCGACGATCTTCTCGTCGGCGGCGGCGGGAACGACGTCTACGTCTATGTCCGCGGTGACGGTGACGACCGCATCGATGCCCGCGGCACGGGCGACGGACTCCTCCGGCTGTCCGGCTACGATGCCGGGGATGTGGTCTCGGCGGTGCGGGCCGGACCCGACAGCCTCGATCTCGTCATCGCCTTCGAGGATGACGGAGACCGTCTCGTGCTGATTGGGGCGCTCGGCGCGTTCGCCGCCGCCGACGCCAGCCTGGTGCTGCACTTCGCGGACGGCACCATCTGGGACCGCACGGCGATGCGCGCGCGGGCCATCCAGGACATCGAGGGGCCGGGCAGCGACAACGTCTATGGCTTCGACGGACCGGATCTGTTCGATCTCTCTGGCGGCGCCGACTTCGCCTCCGGCTTCGCCGGCGCGGACCGCTTCATCTTCGCGGCCGGTGACGGACATGACCGTGTCGAGGACAGCGGCACCGCCGCCGGCGAGACCGACATCGTCGAGTTTGCCGGCCTGGCCAGTGCCGATGCCACGGTCAGCCGGCTGTTCCGCGGCAGCGAGACCGTCGTCATTCGCTTCGCCGGGAATGCGGCTGACAGCCTGACCGTCATCGACGCGTTGGCCGGCGACGCGCGCTCCGTCGAGACCTATGTCTTCGCGGACGGAGTCACCTGGACGCGTGCGACGCTGCTGGCGCTGCTCGACAACAATCCGGTGGTGGCCCGCGACGACGGCTACTACTCGGTGGTCACCGGCAGTGCGCTGACCGTGATCGCGGCCGACCTGCTGCGAAACGACTTCGACGCCGACGACGACCGCCTGCGGATCGTCGCGGTGGATGGCAGCCCGCACGGCTCCGCGACGCTGGACGCCTCGGGCAATATCGTCTTCACGCCGGACGCGGGCTTCACCGGCGCGACGGCCTTCACCTACCGCGTCACGGACGACCGCAACGCCTTCGCCGAGGCGGCCATCAACGTCAATGTCCGGCCGGTCGCGCAGGCGCGCGACGATCTGGGGTTCCTCGTCGCGGAGGACGACTTCACCAGCATCCGCGTGGAACGCCTGCTGTCGAACGACATCGACGGCGACCGGATGATCGTCGGACAGGTGTTCGGCGCGGTCGGTGGTATCGTATCGCTGTCCAGCGACGGCAATGTCGGCTTCACGCCCGCCCCCAACCGCGTCGGCCACGCGCAGTTCAGCTACGCCGCGAACACGCCCGAGGGCGGCCGTGCGGAGGCGACGGTGTATCTTACCGTCACCCCGGTCAACGACGCCCCAATTGCCGACAACGATCGCGGGCTGGTGACCGACGAGGGTACGCCGATCACCATCAATCCTGCGATCCTCATCGCGAATGACGATGACATCGATGGCGACCCGCTGACCCTGCACGCGGTCCAGTCCTCGGCGGACATCATCGTGTCGATCAATGTCGCCGGGAACATCGTCGTGACGCCGCGCGACGACTTCTTCGGCGACGGCACCTTCACCTACGCAGTCGTCGACGGGGCGGGCGCCGTCTCGAATCTGGCCACCGCCACCGTGACCGTACGCCCCGTCAACGATGCGCCCATCGCGAACGAGGACCGCTTCGAACGCACCCAGGCAGGCGACCTCATTCTCGAGGACAATCCGATCGTCCTCAGCCTGGCGCGCCTGACGGCCAACGACACCGATATCGACGGTGATGCGCTCGTGCTCACCGATGCGGGGCAGGCGATCGGAGGGAGCGTCCGCCTGCTGGACAACCAGACGGTGCTGTTCGAGCCTGGCGCGGACTTCAACGGCGAGGCGCGGTTCCAGTACCGCATCGATGACGGGCAGGGCGGCAGCGACACCGCCATCGCGACCATCGTCTACCAGCCTGTCAACGACCGTCCGGTCGCGCGCGACGACGACTATTGGAACGAGGCGCTCTACATCCTGCGCGGGACGGAGAATGTCCCGATCGAGATCCCGATCATCGAGCTCCTGAAGAACGACAGCGACGTCGAAGGCTTCGCGGTCACCTTCGAGAACGCCTCCGGTGCTGTCCATGGCGACATCGTCCTCGACGGCGACACCATCATCTTCACTCCCGACCCGGGATTCTCGGGCGAGGCGACCTTCGGCTACTCGATCACCGACCCCGAAGGCCTGGTGGACGGCGCTCTCGTCACGCTGTTCTTCGAAGGCACCACGAACGAGGCGCCGGTCGCCGTTGCCGACCAGTTCCTGGTGCCGGAGGATATCCCCGTCACGCTTCGCCTGACGACGCTCCTCGGCAACGACACCGACGTCGACGGCGATCCGATCCGGGTGATCGGCTGGCGCCCGCTGAACGGTCTCGGCGACGTGTTCACCTTCGGCGGCGAGGCCGCCGGGCCGATCAACGGCACGATCGAGCTGGACGCGAATGGCGACTTCCTGTTCTCGCCCATGGTCGATGCGACGTTCAGCTCGGGCTTCGTCTACATCATCTCTGACGACGTCGATGGCACCGCCGAGGGCTTCATCGACCTGGTCATCGTGCCTTCGAACGACGATCCGACCGCAGTGGACGATCCAGGCTTCGTGACGCCCTTCGACGTTCCCCTGGTGATCCGCGCCGCAGACCTGGTCTTCAACGATTTCGACATCGAACAGGCGGACCTCGACGGCGACGGCGTGCGCGATGCCGATCTCGACGACCCGGACCGGCCGCGACCGAGCTTCGTCGGCGTCGACGCGATCCTCGACCCGGTCGAGCTTGCGCAGGGAAATCGCGTCGAGGTCGGCAGCTTCGAGATCGTGACCTTCCGCGAGGAGCAGTTCCTCGTCGCCCGTTTCACGCCGGGCTTCACGGGCCCGGTGACGATCGAGTACCGCATCGCCGATGCGGAGGGGCTGGAGGATGTCGGCTTCGCCTATGCCACCGTGGCCGACCACTACGGCGGCGAGCTGTCGGGCACGCCGCTGGTCGACTACATTGAGGGCAACGAGCGCGACGACACGATTCGCGGCTATCGCCGGGACGACTGGGTGGTCGCCCGGGACGGCGATGACCTCATCGAGACCGGGACCGGCGATGACCGCGTCGAGGCCGGAACCGGCGACGACACGATCGACGGCGGCGATGGCGGCGACGACATCCGCGGCGGCGACGGCTTCGACCTCGTCCGCTTCGCCGGCTCGAATGTCGGGGTTCGCGCCGACCTGCAGACCCTGGTCGGCCAGGGCGGCTTTGCCCAGGGCGACCTGTATTCGGGCATCGAGGCCCTGTCCGGCACGACCTTCAACGACACGCTGGGCGGCGACGGCAGCGGCAACGCGCTCGACGGGCTCGAGGGCAACGATCTGCTCGAAGGGCGCGCCGGCAGCGACACGCTGACGGGAGGCGCCGGCAACGACCGGCTCGACGGTGGCGCCGGCGGCGACCTGCTCGACGGCGACGAGGGCAACGATGCCGCCAGCTACTTCCTCTCCGACCTGGCAGTCGCGGTCTCCCTCTCCGCAGGCACCGCGAGCGGCGGCTGGGCCGAAGGCGATACGCTGCGCGGCATCGAGAACCTGGCCGGCACTGCCTTCGACGACCGGCTCGAGGGGGACGGCAACGCCAACCTCCTCTCGGGCGACCGCGGGAACGACACGCTGCTCGGTGGCGGAGGGGACGACGAGCTCTCCGGGGGGCGGGGCGCAGACAGCCTGGCCGGCGGCGATGGGACCGACACTGCGGACTACACGCTGTCGCTGGGCGGCATCGCCATCGACATCGCGGCCGGTACCGCCAGCGGCGGCGACGCCGAAGGCGACACGCTGAGTGGCATCGAGATCATCCAGGCCAGCTACCACGCTGACACGCTGCATGGCGACGACGGCGACAACCGCCTGCGCGGGAGCCGCGGCGCCGACATCATCGCAGGCCGCGGCGGCTTCGACGTGGCCGACTATGCGCGCGCCGAGGAAGCCGTCGTGGTGGACCTGTCGCTCGGCCGGGGTCTCGCCGGCGAGGCGCTGGGCGACGAGCTGACATCGGTCGAGATGCTCGTCGGCTCGGTCTTCGACGACACCTTCATCGGCTCGGCCGGTAGTGAGGTGTTCGACGGTCGCTTCGGGGCGGATCTGCTGCAGGGCGGTCTCGGCTCTGACGACTACCGGTTCGGCTTCGACAGCGCCGAGGACCGGATCGCCGAGGCCGGCGATGCGGCCGACATCGACCGGCTGGTGCTGGGCACCGGCATCTCCGCGAAGGACGTGTCGCTGTTGCGGCTCGGCGACGACCTGTTCGTGGAGATCGAGCGGGATGACGGCTTCCTGATCGATGTGGTCACCGTTGCGGGCCACTTCCTCGGCCAGGCGACCGGCATCGAGCTCATCACCTTCGCCGACGGCACGTCCTGGAATCGGGACGACATCGAGGACCGGCTGCGGATCGGCCGCTTCAACGCGCAGGACGACATCTTCCGTCTGGCCGTGGAGGACGAGGTCGCCCTGATCGACCCCGCCGCACTGATCCGCAACGATGCGGAGGCGGGGATCGCGGAACTGGTGCTCGTCTCGGTCCAGCAGCCGCGCTTCGGCACGGTATGGATCGCGGAAGGCGGCATGATCGCGTTCCTGGGCGACCAGGACCACAATGGCGACGCCTTCTTCAGCTACACCGTGCGAGATCCCTTCGGCCGCGAATCGACGGCGCGCGTCGAGGTGAACATCGCCAGGGTCAATGACGCGCCGGTCGCCGTCGACGATCCTCTCGTCTACGGCCTGGAGGACGTTCCGCTCCGTATCCGGATCGAGAACCTGCTCGCGAACGACTACGACGTGGATGGCGACAGCGAGCAGGAGGAGCTGCACATCGTCGGCGCCGAACCGCTGACCAACGCGGCCGGCGAGGCGCTGCGCCCCTACAAGCGGAACGACTACGACGGCGCGGCGACGGACGCGACCTGGAAGCTCGATGGCCAGTATATCGAGATCCTGTCGCGGCCCGATCACTTCGGCTTCGCCGGCTTCCGCTACATCCTGGCCGACGGCTCGGGCGCCACCAGCACCGCCGACGTGGAGATCTACTTCGCGCCGGTCAACGACGCGCCGCGGATCACCAGCGGCCGTGCGGTGGTCAAGCTCGAGGAGACCACGGTCTTCACCGTCGCGCAGCTGATGGCGAAGGTGTACGACATTGAGGGCGACGCCGTGGAGTTCGTCGGCCTGCACCTGGCTGCCGACGGCAACGCTTCCGACAACGGATCGGAAGTGTTCGACGAGGCGGCCGGGACGATCGCCTTCACGCCCTTCGCGCTAGGTGACGCCTCCATCGCCTTCGATGTCATCGACGCACGCGGCGCGGAAGCCACGCTGTCCTTCGGCATCCGCGTTCGCCCGCAGAACCTGCCGCCCGATGCGCGGAACGACTATGGCCTGCGGCTGCTGCAGGACGAGATCGTCACCATCGATCCGGCTGTGCTGCTCGCGAACGACACCGATCCCGACGGCGATCCGCTGAGCTTCGTCGATGTCTATCGCTTCGCCGTCAACGGCAAGGTCCGCGTCAATGCGGACGGCATGATCGAGTTCGCCGCCAGGCCCGACTACAACGGCCCGGCAAGCTTCGAATACACGATCAGCGACGGCCGCGGCGGGACCGATACGGCCGTCGCCCACCTCACCATCCTGCCGCGCAACAGCGGGCCGGTGCTGCGCAACGACCTGGTTCGCGGCCTGGAGGACGGCCCGCAATACGTCATCCCCGCCGAGGCCTTCGGCAACGATCTGGACGTCGATGGCGACGTGATCTTCTTCCAGGACGTCGAACTGCTCGGCGTCTTCCCCACCCGCTTCCTGTCGCCCGACTACACGGTGGAGGCGAAGGCCGGGAACAACCGGGCGCTGCCGGACTGGCTGACCTTCGATCCGGTGACGCTGACATTCAGCGGCATGGTGCCGGCCGAGGTGAGCGCGCCGGTGGATGTCGCCGTCTTCGTCACCGATCCGTCGAACGGCGCGGTGCACGCGTTCCGCTTCGCCTTCGGCCCCGCCGACGCATCTGACCTCCTGGCCGGGGTCTCGGTCGCGGAGGTCGTGCTCGGCAGCTTCACCTTGCGCGAGGCCTATGCCTGGACGCTGGACGGCGACGCCGATGGAGTGGCCACCTTCGACATCTCCGAGGGCAGCTTCGCGGCGACCCGCGTCGGCGGGCGTCTCCTGCCCGAATGGCTGGGCTTCGATGCCGCGACCCGTAGCTTCTTCCGAACCGGATTCGAGCCGGATGCGGACGCGGATCCTGTCCGTGTCCAGGTCACCTTCACGCCCGGCGCCTTCGCCGAGCTTCCGGAGAACACCTATCGCGCGACCGAGCGCGGCTTCACGATCGAGTTCCTGATCGATCCCGCCCTGCCGCTCGATCCGGCCATCAATGCGATCCTCGCCGGCAATCCGCTGCTCGGGGCCCAGGGCCTGTTCGGCATCGACCTCTCCGCGGCGACGTCGCTGGTGGCCACGCGGGAGAGCGGCGCGCCGCTCGACAGTTGGCTGAGCTTCGATCCGAACACGCTGAGCTTCGCCGGCATGCCGCCGTCCCAGCATGTCGGCGCGGTTCCCGTGCGGCTTGCCGTCGAAGGGCCGGGCCTGCCGCCGATGTGGATCCTGACCGAGGCCGTCGTGGACGAGACCTTCCTCGTCGAGGACGACGCCCACGGCTTCGCGGTGTCCAGCCAGCCCGAGCGCATCGACCTGACCACGCCGGCGGACTTCAACGGCTCCGTCGCCTTCACCTACGCCGCAAACGACGAGAAGGGGGGGCAGTCGGCCGAACCGGCGATCATCGTCTTCAACGTCGCGCCGCAGCGGGAGGCGCCGAGCGGCGAGGCCGACCGCTTCGAGCTGTTCGAGGGCGGCGCCGTGAGCTTCCGCGTCTCGACCCTGCTTGACAACGACCGGGATGACGACGGCGACCCGCTGCGGGTGCTGGCGATCGGAACGCCCGGCCATGGCCGCATCGAGGTGGCGCTCGCCTCCGTGGTGATCGCGCCGCCCGACGGGCTGGAGCCGGTGCCGGGCGGCAGCTGGAGCGCGACCTTGGCCGATGGCTCGCCGCTGCCCGGCTGGATGACGCTGGACGTCGCGACAGGCAGCATCGCCGCTACGGTTCCGCTCGACCTGCTTGCGAGCCTGTCCATCCGCTTCGCCAGCAGCGACGGCACCACGACCCGCGAAGCGATCGACACCATCGCCTTCGACGGCAATGCCGGCGCCAGCGTCACCTACACGCCCGAGGCCGGCTTCGCGGGGACCGAGGCGCTGTTCTACACGCTCACGGACGACCGCGAGGGGCCGACGCAGGCGCCGCTGACGCTGGAGGTGCTCTCGCTTCTCGATCCGCCGCTCGCTGCTACCGACTCCTTCGACATGGCGGAAGATGGCGTGCTGGTGATCTCGCCGGCGCAGCTTCTCGCCAATGACAGCGACGTGGATGGCGACCCGTTGCGGTTCCTCGGCGTCCTGGAGCCGGCCAACGGCACCGTGGACTTCGCCGATGGGCAGATCACCTTCGTGCCCACCCGCGACTTCGACGGCCTCGCCGGCTTCCGTTACGAAGTCACCGACGACCGGCACGGCACCAGCCAGGGACTCGTCGAGGTGCTGGTCAGAAGCACCAACCGAAAGCCGACGGCGGCGACCGACATCTTCGCGACGGTCGAGGACACGCCCTTCGAGTTCACCATCGCCGACCTGCTCGCCAACGACAGCGACAGGGACGGCGACGCGATCCGCTTCGTCTCGATCCAGTCCTCGATCGCCGATGCGCGGATCCTCGAGCTGCCTGACAACCGCTACCAGTTCGTCCCCGACGAGAACATCAGCGGCCCACGCGAATTCCAGTACGTGATCACGGACGGCCGGCTGACCGCGGCGGGCCGGATCCGCTTCGACATCGAGGCGGTGAACGACGCCCCGATCGCGAACCCCGACGGGCCCTTCTTCGGCGACCAGGACACGCCGCTCGTCATCGACTTCGCCGCGATGCTGTTCAACGACCGCGATGTCGAGGGCAACGCCTTCCGCATCGTGGACGTGTTCGACGGCGACAACGGCACCGTCGCGCGGGACGGCGACACGGCGGTGTTCCTGGGCCGCGCAGGCTACTTCGGCGACGGCGGCTTCCACTACCGCGTCACCGACGAGCTCGGCGCGACCAGCACCGGCTATGTCTCGGTTCTGGTCTTCCCCGAGTTCGAGGTGCCGGTGGCGGTCTCGGACGCCGGCTTCGAAGTGCTCGAGGACGGCTTCATCGACATCGACCCGGCTGTCCTCATGGCGAATGACGACATCCCGGTCGGCTCGGATGTCCGCTTCCTCGGCCTGACGGGGCCGGGCGTCACGCTGCTCGACAACGGGCTGTACCGCATTGCGCCGGCGGATGACTTCTTCGGCACGCTGACGCTGCGCTACGCGTTGACCAACGAGACCGGTTTCGAGGTGCCGACCACGGTCACCGTGGAGGTGCTGCCGGTCAACGATGCGCCGACCGCGGTGGACGACGAGCTGACGCTGGCGGAGGATCAGGTCTTCACGACCTTCGTCACGGCGCTGACCGACAACGACTTCGACGTGGACCGGCAGGCGATCGTCCTCACGCGCATCCTCGGCAGCCAGAACATCGCGGTCGAGCTGCTCGACGATGGCCAACTCGTGTTCACCCCGCCGCCCGCCTTCAACGGCGAGGCCTGGTTCGAGTATGAGCTCCGGGACTCGACCGGCATGGTGGACACGGCCCGGGTCTCGATCACGGTCGAGGCGCGCAACGACCTGCCGGTGATCGCAGTTCCGCCGGTGCTGACAGGGGACGAGGACACGCCGTTCTCGCTGGCCTTCCCGGCCAGCTTCGTGACCGATGCCGATGGCGACGCGGTGCTGGTCGAGTTCCGCGCTCCCGGCGGTGCGCCGTTGCCGCCCTGGCTGGCGTACGATCGGGCGACGCGCACGCTCGCCGGAACGCCGCCCGAGGACTTCCACGGCACGGTACCGCTCGAGATCGCTGCCTTCGACGGCACGGCGGAGGTGCTGCGCACGGCGATGCTGCTGATCCGGCCGGTCAACGACGCGCCGGTGATCCTGCCGGACGCTGGCAGCGGGACCGCGCGGTTCGAGATCGCGGAGAACGGCACCACGATTGCGGTCATTGCTGCTGAAGATGTCGATGGTGATCCGCTGTCCTACGCCATTGTCGGCGGCGACGACGCGGATCTGTTCGTCATCGACGGGACCTCGGGTGCGCTGTCCTTCCGCGCCAGCGCGGATTTCGAGCGCCCCGCCGATGCCGGCGCCGACAACGTCTACGACCTCACCGTGGCCGTGTCGGATGGCGTGCTCGAGGCGTCGAAGCCGCTGGCGATCACGGTCCTCGACCTGAAGGAAACGGTGGCGGGAACGGGGCGATCGGAGACGGTCGTCGGCGGCGATGGCGCTGATCTGCTGCTGGGCCGGGGCGGAGACGACGTCCTGGAAGGGGGCGGCGGGTCGGACGACCTGGTCGGCGGGCTCGGCAACGACAGCCTGTCCGGCGGGGGAGGCGCCGACCTGTTGCGGGCCAGTTTCGGCAGCGACCTGCTCCTCGGTGGCGAGGGTGACGACAGCTTGCGGGGATGGGTGGGCGACGACACCCTGGTCGGGGGGAACGGCGCGGACACGATGCACGGATCGGCGGGGGCGGACGTCTTCCGGTTCCTCTCACCTGACGAGGGAGGTGACCGCATCCGGCTCTACGCGGCGGCGGAGGACGTGATCGAGGTCTCGGCGGCCGGGTTCGGCGGTGGACTGGAGGAGGACGAGGCCGCACCCTTCGTCGCGAACACGACCGGTCGCGCGGCCGCGTCGGGCACCGGGCAGTTCATCTGGGAGAAGGATGCGCGGGTGCTCTGGTGGGATCCCGACGGCGCTGGCGATGCGCAGGCGGTGGCGCTGGCGCATTTCCCGGGTATTGCGGGCGGTGCCGTCGGCCTCGACGCGACGGAGATCGTCGTCATCGCCTGATCCCTCATGCTCCGCCGTGCCGGGCATGAAGGGTCAAGGAGGTGTCGTGCATGGCGCAGCAGAGCTTGCGGCCGAACGTCCGCCGTATGTCCAGCGCCGTGGCGACGATCACAAGCAGCGCGTGTTGCGGCCCTCGTGGCGCGTGGACGTCTTACGGCCGAGCATCGCGCCGGCCCGGCTTCGTCTGCGCACAGGCCCCGCGCGGCAGTATCAGATCATTTCCAGCGGCCGCTTCCGCTTCGGCGGGGGGAAGGCGGCGTCAAGCTCCTTCACGTCCTGCTCCGTCAGCGCCAGGTCGCGCGCCGCGGCGTTCTGCCGGACATGCGCGGGATCCGTCGCCTTCGGGATGGCGATGACGCCAGGCCGGCGCAGCACGAAGGCCAGCGCCACTTGTGCGGGCGTCACGCCGTGCCGCGCCGCCACGGCCGCCAGCGCGCGGTTCCGCAGCAGCGGGCCGCCCTGGCCGATCGGCGAATAGGCCATCACCGGCATGCTCCGCTTGGCGCAGAAGGGCAGCAGGTCGAACTCCACGCCGCGTGCCTCCAGGTTCCACAGCACCTGGTCGGTGGCGCAGTCCCGCAGCGCCGGGCCGATCTCCTCCAGGTCGTCCACGTCGAGGTTGCTCACGCCCCAGCGCGCGATCTTGCCATCTGCCTTCGCGCGCTCCATCGCCTCCACCGTCTCGGCCAGCGGCACGCTGCCGCGCCAGTGCAGCAGATACAGGTCCAGCCGCTCCACCTTCAGCCGCTTCAGCGAAGCATCAAGCGCGCGCGGCAGCTTCGTGCGCGAGGCATTGTGCGGATAGACCTTGGAGACCAGGAAGACCGCGTCGCGCCGGCCGGCGATGGCTTCCGCCACCACCTCCTCGGCGCCGCCCTCCCCATACATCTCCGCCGTGTCGATCAGCGTCATGCCGAGGTCGAGGCCGAGCCGCAGCGCTGCCGTCTCCGCCCGGCGGTCGCCGCGCTCTCCCATACGCCAGGTGCCCTGGCCCAGCGCAGGCACCTCCGCCCCATCGGCAAACCGCACGGTCGTCATGGAACCGCCTCCCTCACCACCCTATCTTCCCCGGCATGACGATCCGCGCCAACGCCCTTGCCGCCCTGGCGGCCTTCGCGCTCGGCAGCACCGCCGCCGCGCAGACCACCACGCCGTCCGCCGTGCCACCCGAGGAGATCGGGTCATGGCGCCTGTCCTGCGTCGCCGACCGCATGACGGACCGCGCCGATTGCCAACTGCGCCACCGCGATCCGGTGGAGCGCGCCCAGGGAGCGAGCGGTTCCTCCCTGCTGCTGGAGGTGCAGGACCGCGGCGGACGCCTGGTCCCGGTGGTGACGGCGCGCGACCTGTCGCTGGAAGGCGCCGGGCGCGGCCTGCTGGCCCTGACCGGCACGGCACAGCTGCGCTTCCCGCCCAACCGCTACTTCGAATTCCCCTGCACGCTGGAGGCGCGCAACCTGGTCTGCGCGCCGAGGCCCGAGGATGCCGCCCGCGCCGCGGAGGAGTTGCCGGCGGCCGCGACCGCCCTGGTGCGCATCGTCGGCTTCGGCACCGGCAGCGCCGAGCCGGTGGAACTGCGGCTGGAGCGGACGCGCGACGCGCTGGCCCGCTACCGCGCCCGCATCCCGGAAGGCAGCGCGCCCGCCGCAGCGGCGCAGCAGGGCCTGTCCCTGCCCGAGATGATGCTGCGGCTGCAGCGCCTGTTCGGGAACTGATCGACGATCAGTCCCGGAAGCTCGGGTCGAAGCGGTCCAGCTTGCGGAGCAGCGCCGGCCATTCCATGACGCCATAGGGACGCCGCGTGCCGGGCTGGTAGTTGTTCCAGGTCTCCTCGACCACCTTCGGCGGCACCTCGATGATCTTCTGGCCCGTTGCCTGCGCGGCCAGCTGCGCCTTGCAGGACAGCTCCAGGCGATGCATCCAGTTGAACGCCTCGCCGATGGTGCGGCCGACCGTCAGCAGGCCGTGGTTGCGGAGGATCAGCGCCGGAAAGTCGCCAAGGTCGCGCACCAGCTTCTCCTGCATGGAGAGGTCCAGCACCACGCCCTCGTAGTCGTGGTAGCCGATCTTCGCGAAGCGCATCGCCGTCTGGTTCATCGGCAGCAGCCCGCATTCCAGCGAGGACACCGCCATGCCCGGCCAGGTGTGCGTATGGATCACGCACTTGATCTCCGGCTTGGCCTGGTGGATCGCGCCGTGGATGACGAAGCCCGCGCGGTTCACGCCATAGTTCAGCCCGTCCGGGAATTCGGGCTTCATCAGCACGTTGCCGTGCACGTCGATCTTCTGCAGCGAGGAGGCGGTGATCTCCTCGTACAGCATGCCGTAGGAGTTGATGAGGAAGGCGCCTTCCTCCCCCGGCACGGCGAGGGAGACGTGGTTCGCCCCCATGTCGGCCATGCCGTAGATCTCCATCAGCCGGTAGCAGGCTGCGAGGTCCACGCGGGCCTGCCATTCCTCGGGGCTCACGCGGTCGCGGAGCGAGGGGATGCGGAACCGGTCCGCGGCGCTCTCGGGCATGGTCTGGTCTCCTTCCTGGCGTCAGGTGTCGCGCAAGCCGGCCGCGCGATCAATCCGCCGTGGCGTTCGCGGCACGGACGATGGCGGACCAGCGGTCCACCTCCCGCGCGATGAAGGCGGCGAAATGCGCCGGCCCCCGCCCCACCGGGTCGGCGCCCTGCTCGATCATCTGCCGCTCGATCCGCGGGTCGCGCAGGACCGCGTGGGTGTCGGCCGCGATCTTCTCGATGATGGCGGGCGGCGTGCGCGCCGGCGCGACCATGCCGAACCAGGAGGAAGCGTCGAACTCCGGATAGCCCAGCTCCACCATGGTCGGCACCTCGGGCAACGAGCGCGAGCGCTCCGTGCTGGACACCGCGATGGCGCGGAACTGGCCGTTGCGGATCTGCTCGATGACGGAGGGGATGGTCGCGAACATGAACTGCACGCGCCCGGCCAGCATGTCGTTCAGCGCCACGGCGCCGCGATACGGGATGTGCACCGTCTCGATGCCCGCCATGCGGTCCAGCATGACGCCCGAGAGGTGGGACGACGTGCCGGCGCCGGTGGAGGCGTAGGAGAGCTGCCCCGGGCGCCGCTTCGCTTCCGCCACCAGCTCCGCCACGTTGCGCGCGGCGAAGTCGGGCCGCACGATCAGCACGTTCGGCACCCCGGCCAGCAGCGTGATCGGCGCCAGGTCGCGCCGCGGATCGTAGGGCATGTTGCGGTACAGCGAGACGTTCACCGCCAGCGGCCCGACCGAGCCGACCAGCAGCGTGTAGCCGTCCGGCGCGGATTGCACGACGTGGTGCGTGCCGATGTTGCCGCCGGCGCCGGGGCGGTTGTCGATCACCACCGGCTGGCCCCACCGCTCGGAGAGCTGGGCGCCGACCAGGCGGGCGATGATGTCCGTCGTGCCACCGGCGGTGAAGGACACGACGATACGCACCGCGCGGGTCGGGAAGGGCTCCGGCGCCTGCGCGCGGGTCGGGCGGGGTACAATCAGGCCGGGCGCCGCCAGCAGGGGCAGGGCCAATGTCGCGCGCCGCCGGATCGTCATCGCTCGTGTCCTCCCGTTCCGGCGGTCGCCGCCGCCGTGACCCGCCCATATCGCGCAATCGCGGGCACGGGGAAAGCGGACCAGCTATGCCTTATCCGTCGTGCGGCTGACAGGCCCGCTATAGCTCCGGCCTACTCGCTGCGCAGCGCCTGGATCGGGTCCAGCATGGCGGCGCGGCGCGCCGGCCAGAAGCCGAAGAACAATCCCGTGAGGCCGGAGACGCCGACGGCCAGCGCCACCGCATCCCACTGCACCAGCACCGGCCATCCCGCGATCCCGGACATGAGGTGCGAGACGCCCACCCCGGCCGCCACGCCGGCCAGCCCGCCGAGCACCGCCAGCATCACCGCTTCCAGCAGGAACTGGGAGAGGATGTCGCGGCGCCGCGCGCCCACCGCCAGGCGCAGCCCGATCTCCCGCGTGCGCTCGGTCACGCTGACCAGCATGATGTTCATCACGCCGATGCCGCCCACCAGCAGCGACACGCCGGCGACCGCGGCGAGCAGCACGGACAGCGTGCGCGCCGAGGCGTCCTTCGTGGCCGCCACCTCCGCCATGTTGCGGATGCCGACGGTGTCTGGCTCGTTCGCCGCCACGCGGTGGCGCTGGCGGAACAGGGTGCGCAGTTCCTCCTCGGCGGCGCGCATGTCCTCGCCCTCGTGCACGCGCACGGCGATCCAGTTGACCGAGCGGAACCAGGTGCGGCTGGCGCCCATGATGGAGCGCCGCGCGGTCCAGAACGGGATGAACACCGCATCATCCAGGTCCTGGCCCTGCGCGTTCTGGCCCTTGCGGGACAGCACGCCGATCACCTCGAAGGGCGTGGTGCGGATGCGGATCTCCTGGCCCACCGGGTCGGCGTCGCCGAACAGCATCTCGGCGACCGTCGCGCCCAGCAGCGCCACCTTGCGCCCGCCCGCCGCTTCCTCCGGCGTGAACAGCCGGCCGCGCTCGGCGGGCCAGTCATGCACCGTGAAGATCTCGGGGTCGCTGCCCTGCACGGCGGTCGCCCAGTTCTGGTTGCCGGCGATCACCTGCTGCTGGCTGCGGATGTTGCCCGATGCCGCCTGCACCGCGCCGATCTCGCGCTCGATCGCGCGGGCGTCGTCCCAGGTCAGGTTCTGCCGCTGCCCCGCACCCAGCCGCACGCCGCCCATGTTCACGCTGCCGCCCCAGACGACGATCACGTTGGCGCCCAGCGCCTGGATCTGCCGCAGCACCTGTTCGCGCGCGCCCGCACCCACGGCGACCGTGGCGATCACCGCCGCGACGCCGATGAAGATGCCGAGCGCGGTCAGCATGGCGCGCAGCTTGTTCGCCGCCAGCGCCCCCAGCGCACCGCGCAGCGCCTCCAGCAGGTCCATGCCCGGCTTCGTGGGCGGCAGCGGCGGCAGCACGGCGGAGACGCGCGGCCGCGCCACCGGCGTGACGGGCTGCTCCGCAGCCAGGTCGCGGCGCAGCTCGTTCACGCCGCCCTCTCCGTCGGAGCATCGTCCAGCAGCGCCTGCGCGGCGTCGCGCGGCGCATGGCGCGTGTCGGAGACCAGCCGCCCGTCGCGGAAGCGGAGTATGCGGCCGGCGAACTCGGCCACCTCGGCATCGTGGGTGACCATCAGCACCGCCACGCCGGCCCGGTTCAGCTCCTGGAACAGCGCCATGATCTCGAGGCCGGTGCGGCTGTCCAGCGCGCCGGTCGGCTCGTCGGCCAGCAGCAGGTCCGGCCCGTTCACCAGCGCGCGCGCGATCGCCACGCGCTGCTGCTGCCCACCGGAGAGCTGCGTCGGCCGGTGGTGCATGCGGTCGCCCAGCCCGACGAGGCGCAGCGCCTCCGCCGCGCGGTCGCGCCGCAGCCGCCGGCCGAGGCCGCGATAGATCATCGGCAGCTCCACGTTGGACAGCGCATCCACGCGCGGCAGCAGGTTGAAGGACTGGAACACGAAGCCGAGCCGGCGGGACCGCAGCTCCGCCAGCCGGTCGGGCGAGAGCGTGCCGGTGTCCTCGCCCATCAGGCGGTAGGTGCCGCGCGACGGGCGATCCAGGCAGCCGATCAGGTTCAGGAAGGTGGACTTGCCCGAGCCCGAGGGACCCATCGCCGCGACGAAGGCGCCCGGCTCGATGGCCAGGTCCACATCCTGCAGCGCCGCCACCACGCCCTCGCCGGCGGGGTAGAGGCGGGTCAGGCCCGCAGTCTCGATCAGCGCCGCCATCAGAAGGGCCGCGGCCCGCTGCCGGGCGCCGCCGCCTGCCGGCTTGCCGCGGCGCGTTCCGTACCGACCACCACCCGCAGGCCTTCCTCCAGCCCGCCGACGATCTCGGTCAGCGATCCATCGGTCAGGCCGGTACGCACCGCCACGGCGCGGGGCGCCGCACCCTCCGCATCGGCCACCCAGACCGTACCGGGCGCGCCGCGGTCCCGCGCGCCGGAGCGGAGCTCCGCCAGCCTCGCGCGCTGCTCCGGCGTCAGCACCGCGTTGAAGCGCGCGATCAGGCGCTGGCGCGCGGCCTGCGCCTGCTGGCGTCGCGCCTCCGCGTCCGAGGGCAGGGCGGCCAGGCGTTCCCGCAGCTCCGCCTGGGCCGCGGTGATCTCGGCGCGCTGGGTCGGCGTCAGGTCGGTCAACTCGCGCAGCGCCTGCTCGATCGGGCCGCTGCCCTGCGGCTGCGTCGCGCCCTCCCCGCCGCCGGCCGGGCGCCACCGCAGCGCGGCGTTCGGCACGCGCACCACGTTCTGCCGCTGGTCCGTCACGATGCGCAGCGTCGCGGTCATGCCCGGCAGCATGCGGCCGCCATGGTTCGGCGCGCTCACCACGACCGTGTAGGTCACGACGTTCTGCACGGTGGTCGGCGCCAGGCGGATCTCCTTCACCGTACCGCGCAGGTTCACCCCGGGATGCGCGGCGACGGTGAAGCCCACCTCCTGCCCGGCGCGGATGCGGCCGATGTCGCTCTCGTCCACCGTCGCCCAGACCTCCATCTCGTCCAGGCTGGCCGCGATCTGGAACAGGATCGGCGATTGCAGGCTGGCCGCGACGGTCTGCCCGATGTCGATGTTGCGGGAGACGACGACGCCGTCGATCGGCGCGCGGATCGTCGCATTGGCCAGGTCCACCTCGACCTGCTGAAGCTGCGCCGCGCGCTGGGCCTGAGCCGCCTCCGCCGCGGCGACCTGCGCATGGCTGGTGCGCAGCGTCGCCTCGGCGCCCGTCAGCATCGCCTCCTGCTGGGCAATGGAGGCGCGGGCAGCGGCGACGTCGGCACGCATGCGCTCGGCCACGAACTGTGCGCGCGACAGGTCGCGTTCCGCGTTCACGCCGCGGTTGCGCAGCTCGACGGCGCGGCGCAGCTCTGCCTCCGCGTCGCGCGCCTGCGCCTCCGCGCTCTCCAGCCGGGCGCGGGCTGACAGGAGCTGGGCACGGGCGGAGCCGAGATCGGCGTCGGCCTTCTCGGCCTGGGCGCGCGCCACCAGCACGGCGGCGGCGGCGGATTGCAGGTCGGCCTGGGCGGCGGCCTGCCGCGCCTCGATCGTGCGGGTGTCCAGCCGCGCCACGGCCTGGCCGGCGGTGACCCGCGTGTTGAAGTCGGCGAAGAGCTCGCGGATCTGGCCGGAGAGCTGGCTGCCCACCTGCACCGACAGCACCGGGTTCACCGTGCCGGTCGCCGCCACCACGGCGGTGATCGGGCCGCGGTCGGCCTCCGCCAGGCGCAGCCGCGGGCCTTCGGC
>NZ_JAPSMD010000045.1 GCF_027856955.1 Falsiroseomonas oryzae
GAAGGGCAGCAGCACGGCGACCAGCGCCAGCAGCCCCGCCGCCACCAGCAGCGCGCCCCCGAGCTCCCCGGCCCGCACCGCCAGCGCGCCCATCACGCCGCCCGCCAGGCCGGTCAGGGCGAAGGTCCGCACCCCCGCCGTGCGGCGCCCGGCAGGATCCTCGCGCTCGCGCCAATGCCGCTCCGCGCCGACGAGCAGCCCGATGGCCAGCGCCGCGGCCAGCCGTTGGATCAGCGCCTCCGCATCCATGGCGACATGCTTGCGCTTCCGTGGCCATCGCAGCAAGGGATGGTGAGATGGCGCCGCCCGGTTCACGCGCCCGATTCGGGAGGGGGGAGATGGCTCTCGGCAGGCGCGTGGCCTGGCTGCTGCGCATGGGTGCGCTGGCCCTCGGCCTGTTCCTCGCGGCGTTCCTGGTCGTGCGTGCGGTGCAGGTCCTCCACGGCCCGGAACTGCGCGCCTGGCACAAGGCCGTCCCGCCCGAGCCCTCGGCAGCGGAGCTGGACCGCGCCGATTGGACCGCCTGGCTCGCCGCCGAGGACCGCGCCTTTGCCTATGCGCGCCAGCAGGTCACGGCGCGGCTCGAGCCGGCGGATCGCAGCCCCGCCAACCGCTACGATCCCGACAGTCCGCTGAACCCCACGCGATTCTCGACCGACTGGAACCGCTCCTTCGTGCTGGCCCCGCAGGGCCCGCCGGTGGGCGTCGCCGTGCTCGTCCACGGCATGACCGACGCTCCGTTCAGCATGCGCCACCTGGCGGAACTGTATCGTGCGCATGGCTGGGTCGCCGTGGTGCCGCGCATGCCGGGCCACGGCACGGTGCCGGGCGGCCTGACGCGCGTGGACTGGGAGGACTGGCTGGCCGCCACCCGGCTGGCCGTGCGGGAAGCGCGCCGCCGCGCGGGCGCGGACCGCCCGATCCATCTGGTCGGCTATTCGAATGGCGGCGCGCTGGTGCTGAAGCATGCGCTCGACGCGCTCGATGATCCGGCCCTTCCGCGCGCCGAGCGGATCGTGCTGGTCTCGCCGATGATCGGCGTCACCGCCTTCGCGCGCTTCGCGGGGCTCGCCGGCCTGCCCGCGCTGCTGCCGGCGTTCTCCGGCGCCGCCTGGCTCGGCATCGTGCCGGAGTACAACCCCTTCAAGTTCAATTCCTTCCCGGTGAACGCCGCGCGCCAGTCCCACCTGCTGACGGCGGCGCTGCAGGCGCAGACTCAGCGCCTTGCCGCGGCAGGCCGGCTGGACGGGCTGCCGCCGGTGCTCACCTTCCTCTCGGTGGTGGACGCCACGGTCAGCACGACCGCCGTGGTGGACGCGCTCTATGCCCGGCTGCCGCCGAATGGCAGCGAGCTGGTGCTGTTCGACGTCAACCGCGCCGCGCAGCTCGGCCCGCTCTTCGCCGCCCATGCCGAGACGGCAGCCGAGCGGCTGCTGCCGCCGGCGCCGCGGCGCTTCCAGGCGACGGTGGTGACCAATGCCGCGCCGGCCAGCCTGGCGGCCGTGGAGCGCCGGATGCCGCCGGGCAGCGCCGAGACGGCCGAACGCCCGCTCGGCCTGGACTGGCCGCGCGAGGTGTTCTCGCTGTCGCATGTCGCGCTGCCCTTCCCGCTGGAGGATGGGCTCTACGGCCTCCGGCCCGACCCTGCGGACCGGCAGGGCTTCAATCTCGGCGCCATCGCCGCGCGGGGCGAGACCGGCGTGCTGCTGACCAGCCTCGACAGCCTGCTGCGCATCTCCTCCAACCCGTTCTTCCCCTATCTGCGGGCGCGGGTGGCGGAGGGCATCGCGAACCGGCGGTGACGGCCGTCCTCAGCCGCGCAGACGGCGGCTGAAGCGGAACTCGTCGGCTCGGTAGAAGGTGCGCGCACATTCGATCGCCTCGCCGGACTCCAGGAAGGCGACGCGCTCCATCAGCACCAGGGGCTCCCGCAGGCCGACGCCGAGCAGGCCGGCGCGGAACTCGTCGGCCGCGATCACCTCGATGCGCTCCTCGGCATCGTGCGCGGCCAGGCCGAAGACGTTCTGCAGCACCAGGTAGAGCGGCGGGCGGAGGTCGGCCTCCAGCAGGTCTGGCGCCAGCGCGGCCGGCACGAAGCTCGTGCGGAAGGCGGACGGCCGGCCCTGCTGCACCAGGATCTTGCGCACCTTGTGCAGCTGCGCCCCTTCCGAGACGCCCAGCCGCGCGGCGAGCCAGTAGGGGCAGGCGGTGCGCCCGGCCTCGTGCACCACGATGTCGGCGGGGTCCGCCATGTCGAAGCCGGTCGCCAGGAAATGCGCGGGGTCGGAGAGCGGCACGTCCTGCCGGGCGAAGCGCACGAAGGTGCCGCGGCCATGCTGCCGGTGCAGCAGCCCCTCCTCCACCAGGGCGGTGATCGCCTGGCGCACGGTGATGCGGGAGAGGCCGTAATGCGCGCCGATCTCCGCCTCCGACGGGATGCGGTCACCGGGGCGGAGGTCGAAGGCGACGAGGTCGCGCAGCGCGTGCTTCAGCTGCAACCACAGCGGCGTGGTGCGGCCACCGCGGAGCATGCGGAAACCGATGGTCGAGCTCGTCATGCAGTCGTCCTATGACGAGCATGGCGCCCGGCGCAAGCATGTTGTCAACATAGTCGTTGCGTTGCGTCGCCCTTGACCGCACGGCGACGACAAGACAACCTAAGACGAGTTTGGCCGGGCACGGCACCGGCCAGGAGGAAACGGCGATGCACGCCTCGCACACCGCAGCACCGGGCCGCCGCTGATGCCGCGCATCATCGACCTGCACGCCCATCTCATCCCGCCGCGCCTGGTGGAGACACTGCGCCGCGACGGCGCGCGCTACGGCGTGGAGTTCGGCGGATCCACCGAGGCGCCGACCATCCGGCTCGAGGGCTCGTCCTGGACCAAGCCCCTGCCGTTGCCGCTGACCCGCGTGACGGAGCGGCTGGCCACCATCGACCGGCAGGGCATCGAGCTGCAGGTGCAGGCGCCCTGGATCGACTTCTCCGGCTACACCATGCCGCTCGCGCTGGCGGAGAAGTTCAGCGAGTTGCAGAACGAGACGATCGCAGAGGTCGCCGCCGCGCATCCCGGCCGCTTCCTCGGCGCCGCCACCGTGCCGATGCAGGACGCGCCGACCGCGATCCGCGTGCTGGAACGCGCGCTTTCCATGGGCCACCGCTCCGTGCAGGTCGCGACCTATTTCGGCGGCCAGCGCTTCCTCGACCACGAGGCGCTGTTCCCGTTCTGGGAGGCGGTCTCCGACAAGGGCGTGCTGGTCTACGTCCATCCGTATGACGAGCAACCACCGCCCGGCACCAAGGAGTTCTTCCTCCACAACGTGGTGAACTACCCGCTGCAGACCGCCATCGCGATCCCGCGCATGATCTTCGCCGGCGTCTTCGACCGCTTCCCGCGGCTGAACATCTGCTTCCCGCATGGCGGCGGCTACCTGCCCTACCAGTTCGGCCGCATCCGCCGCGCTGCCGAAGTGCGGCCGGAGCCGAAGTCGCTCGGCTATTCGGGCGACCCGCTGGAGGTGATGAAGCGCTTCTGGTTCGACACCATCCTGCACAACCCGGCCTCCATCCGGTACCTCGCGGAGATGGTCGGCACGGACCGCCTGGTGATGGGCTCCGACTATCCTTTCGACATGAACGATCCCGACCCCGTCGCCTCCGTCCGGGCGGCGCTGCCGGCCTCGGCGCAGGCGGCCGTGATGGGCGGTACCGCCGCGCGTCTGCTCGGCCTGGCCGGCGCGGAGGCCCCCTGAGATGACGCCCCGCTTCGCCACGGCGAACGGCCTCCGCATGGCGCATGTTACGGCCGGCACCTCGGGTCCCTGGGTCGTGCTGGCGCATTCGCTGGCATCCTCCCACGCCATGTGGCGACCGCAGATCGCGACCCTCGCATCGAACGGGTTCCGCGTGCTGGCCTTCGACGCGCGCGGCCATGGCGCCACCGACGCGCCGCCGGGTCCCTACGCCATCGCCACGATGGCGCAGGACCTGCGCGCCCTGATGGACGAGGTCGGCATCGCGCGCGCGCATGTCGTCGGCCTGTCCATGGGCGGCGCGATGGCGCAGGAATTCGCCCTGGCGCATCCGAACCGCCTGCGCGGACTCGTCATCGCGGACGCCACCTCCGCCTATCCCGCGGCGAGCCATCCGATGTGGCGCGAGCGCGCCGCGGCGGTCGAGTCCGGCGGCATGGCCGCGGTGGCCGACGGCACGCTCGGCCGATGGTTCACGCCGGGCTGGCGGGAAGCGAACCCGGAGCGGCTCGCTGATGTGCGCGCCATGATCCTCGCGACGCCGCCGCAAGGCTTCGTCGGCGCGGTGCACGCGCTGATCGGCTTCGACCTGGCCGATCAGCTGGGCGACGTGCGCGCGCCCACGCTGGTGCTGCACGGCAGCGAAGACCAGGCCCTGCCGCCAGCGCAGGGGGAGCGCATCGCCGCCCTCATCCCTGGTGCCCGCTTCGCGCTGGTGGAAGGCGCCGCGCATATCGCCAACCTGGAGCAGCCGGCCCGCTTCGACGCGCTGCTGCTGCCCTTCCTGCGAGAGGCCAGCGAGACCACCGCGGACTGACCGCGCACGACCAACCGGGGAGGACACCATGACGCGCATGATCGGCCGCCGCAGCCTCGGCGCCCTCGCCCTCGCCGGCGTGGCGCAGCCCGCGCTGGCGCAGGAGTACCCGCGCCGCCAGCCCGTGCGCCTCATCGTGCCGCAGGCCGCCGGCAGCGCGACGGACGTGATGGCCCGTGCGGTCGCCCAGCCCTTGTCGGAGATCCTCGGGCAGCAGGTGGTGATCGACAACCGCGCCGGCGCGGGCGGGCTGCTGGGCACGGAGATGCTCGCGAAGGCCGCGCCGGACGGCTACACGCTCGGCGTCGTCAACATCTCGACCCATGGCGTGAACCCCGGCCTGTTCCGCCGCCTGCCGTACGACGCCGTGCGCGACTTCACGCCGATCGGGATGACGGCGACGATCGGCAACGCGGTGATCGTGCGCAGCGGCTTCCCGGCGCAGACGCTGGCGGAGGCCATCGCCTTCATCCGCGCCAATCCGGGCCGCGTGAACTTCGCCTCCGCCGGGCAGGGCTCCTCGCAGCACCTGGCGGCCGCGTTGCTTGCGCGGATGGCGGGCGGGCTGCAGATGGTGCACATCCCCTTCCGCGGCACCGGGCCCGGCACCACCGCGGTGATGGCCGGCGAGGCCGACCTGATGATCCCGACGATCTCCTCCGCCCTGCCCGCCATCCGGTCGGGTCGCGCGCGCGCGCTCGCGGTGACCACCGAGGCTTCGGTGCCCGACCTGCCGGGCGTGCCGCCCGCGAAGGACACGCTGCCGGGCTACGTGGTCACCAGCTGGTACGGCATCGCCGGGCCCGCCAACACGCCCGCGCCGGTCGTTGCCCGCGTCAATGCCGCCATCCGCGACGCGCTGACCCGGCCGGAGACGGTTCGCACGCTGGAAGCCGCCGGCTTCGTGCCCGCGGCCGGATCGCCCGCCGAGCTCGCGGCCCACATCGTCGCTGAGATCGAACGCTGGCGCCGCGTGATCGAGGACGCCGGAATCCCGCGCGAAGGCTGATCCCGCCGCGCCAACCCATCGGAGGTCCCATGCCGCAACACGGCTGGCCGCTCGCGCTCCATACCTGGTCGCTCGACACCACGCCGCTGGCCGAGGCAATCGCCGCCGCCCGCGCCGCCGGCTTCGACAGCCTGGAGCTGCGCCGCCTCGACTTCACCCGCTGCCACGAGAAAGGCATGACCGATGCGGACGTCGTCGCCCTGGTGCGGGCCGGCCGCCTGCCCGTTGCAGTGCTCGGCGTGGAGTACGGCTGGATCTTCGCCAGGGGCGAGGAGAGCGCCCGGCTGTTCCGCGTGTTCGAGGCGAGCTGCGCCAACGCCCGCGCGCTGGGCTGCGCGATGCTGATGAGCGCACCCGGCCCCTATGAAGGCACGCTGGACGAGGCCGTGCCGAACCTGCGCGCCGCCGCCGACATCGCCGCCGGCCATGGGCTCAGGCTCGCCTTCGAGTTCAACTCCCAGCACCCCGTGATCAACCGGCTCGAAGTGCTGCGCGAGATGATCGCGCGCGCGGGCAAGGCGAATGTCGGCATGCTGCTCGATGCCTATCACCTGCACCGCAGCGGGCGGCCCGGCCGCGGCTTCGACGAGATCGACGGCAGCGAGCTCTTCGCCTTCCAGTATTCCGACGTGCCGCCCGTGCCCGTGGGCGCCGGCATCCGACGGCCCACCGACCGGCTGCTGCCCGGCGCGGGCGTGGTCCGATGGTCGGAGGTCTTCTCCCTGCTCGCCGAGAAGGGCTTCGCCGGGCCGCTGAGCTACGAGGCGCCAAACCCCGTGCTGTGGGCGCGCGACCCGGAGGAGCACGCGCGTGCCGCGGTCGCCGCGACGCGCGACCTGCTCCTTGCCGCGCCGCGCCGCGTCGCCGCGTGAGGCTGCGCTCCGCCAGGGACGTCGCAGTAGGCCTCGTCTTCCTGGGCTTCGCCGCGCTCTTCTGGTGGTTCGGCCGCGACCACCCCACCGGAACGGCCGCGCGGATGGATGCCGGCTACTTCCCGATGCTGCTCAGCGCGCTGCTCGCGCTGGTGGGTGCCGCCTGCGTGCTGCGCGGGCTGTTCGCCGGCGATCCGGAGGAAGGACGGATCGGCGCCATCGCGCTGCGGCCGGTCGCGCTGGTCGCGGGGGCCGTGCTGCTCTTCGCGCTGACGCTCGATCTCGTCGGCTTCCTGCCGGCGATGTTTGCTTCCCTGGTGCTCGTCGGCTTCGCCGGCACGGAGCGGCGACCGCTGGAGAGCGTGATCGCGGCCGCGGTGCTGACCGGCTTCGGCTGGCTGGTCTTCATCCGCCTGCTCGGCCTGCAGTTCCCGATGACCGGGTTCTAGCGGCGTGGACCTGCTGGACAACATCGCGCTCGGCTTCGGCGTCGCGCTGACACTGCAGAACATCGCCTACGCCTTCGTGGGCTGCGTGCTCGGCACGCTGATCGGCGTCCTGCCGGGCATCGGGCCCGTGGCGACCATCGCCATGCTGCTGCCCGTGACCTATGCGCTGCCACCGGTCTCCGCGCTGATCATGCTGGCCGGGATCTACTACGGCGCGCAGTACGGCGGATCGACGACCTCGATCCTGGTGAACCTGCCCGGCGAATCCGCCTCCGTCGTCACCTGCATCGACGGCTACCAGATGGCCCGCAACGGTCGCGCCGGCGCGGCGCTGGCCGCCGCCGCGCTCGCCTCCTTCCTGGCCGGCACGGTCGGCACGCTGCTGATCGCGGCCTTCGGCCCGCTGCTGTCCGAACTCGCCTTCACCTTCGGCCAGGCGGACTACTTCGCGCTGATGGTGCTGGGCCTGGTCTGCGCCGTCGTGCTCGCCTCCGGCTCGCTGCTGAGGGCAGTCGGGATGATCCTGCTCGGCCTGCTGTTCGGCCTGGTCGGACGCGACGTGAACACCGGCATCGCACGCTACGACCTCGGCCGGACGGAGCTGATCGACGGCATCGGCTTCGTCGTCGTGGCACTCGGCATGTTCGGCCTCGGGGAGATCATCGCCAACCTTTCCCGCCGCGAGGAGAAGCGCGAGGTCTTCGCCAGGCGCGTCTCCGGCCTGTGGCTGACCCGCGAGGAGTTCCGCGCTGCGACGCCGGCGGCGCTGCGCGGCTCGGCGCTCGGCTCCTTCCTCGGCATCCTCCCGGGCGGCGGGCCCACCATCTCCGCCTTCTCGGCCTATACGCTGGAGAAGCGGCTGGCGGGACAGCGCGGCACATTCGGCGCCGGCGACATCCGCGGCGTGGCAGGCCCGGAAGCCGCCAACAATGCCGCCGCGCAGACCACCTTCATCCCGATGCTGACGCTGGGCATCCCCCCCAACGCGACGATGGCGCTGATGGTCGGCGCGCTGACGCTGCACAACATCCAGCCCGGCCCGCAGGTGATGACGCAGAACCCCCAGCTCTTCTGGGGGCTGATCGCCAGCATGTGGATCGGCAACCTGATGCTCGTGGTGCTGAACCTGCCGCTGATCGGGCTATGGGTGCGGCTGCTGCAGGTGCCCTACCGGCTGATGGTCCCCGCCATCCTGATGTTCTGCATGATCGGCGTGTGGAGCCTGAACGGCAGCAGCTTCGACCTGCTGCTCATGGCCTTCTTCGCCGTGCTGGGCTTCGTAATGGCGCGGCTGGGCTGCGAGGGCGCGCCGCTGCTGCTCGGCCTGATCCTCGGCCCCATGATGGAGGAAAGCCTGCGCCGCGCGCTGCTGCTCTCGCGCGGCGACTGGTCCACCTTCATCACCCGCCCGATCTCCGCCACGCTTCTGGCGGTGGCGCTGGCCCTGCTGGTCGCGGTGCTGCTGCCGACGCTGCGCCGCAAGCGCGAGGAAGCCTTCCGCGAGGAGTGATGGCCGCCTACGCCGCCGGATCCAGTTCCAGCGTCGAGGGATGGAACAGCGCCTCCGGCTCGATCGGCGTCGCCACCATCCCGTCCGCCACGGCATAGCGGATCATCGCTGCCAGTTCGTCGCGGTTGCGCGCGAAGCCGTAGGGCCAGGGATCGCCCCCCAACAGGGCGGTCTGCGCCGCCGCCTCCTGCACGATCCAGGGCAGCGACACGCGCAGCACGTTCACCAGCTTCAGCTCCGCCAGGGCCGCCGCGCGCGCCTGGCAGAAGGCGCGGAACAGGGCGGCCGGCAGCCACGGATGCGCCTCCGCCACGTCCTTGCGCACGGTCAGGCAGTGCATGATCGGGAAGAAGCCGGTCGCACGGTAGTACGCCTCCTCCGCCGCGCGGCTCTCGGGGAACAGGCGCGCGACCGGCGCGCTGCGGTTCGTGAAGCAGCTCGGCGGCCGCGGTCCGATCAGCGCATCCAGCCTTCCGTCGGCCAGCATCGCGTTCAGCGTCTCCCCGGGCCCGATCGGCTGCACGTCCAGCTCCGGCGGCAGCTTCAGCGGCACGCGCTCCCCGGCATTGGGCTTCTCCAGCCCGCCGGTGCGCCAAGCCACGCCGCGCGTGTCCACGCCGTACTGCTCGCGCAGCATCCCGCGCGCCCACAGCGCCGCGGTCTGCTGGTACTCCGGCAGGCCGATGGTGCGGCCGGCCAGATCCTCCGGCCGCGTAATGCCGCGATCGGTGCGGATGTAGATCGCACCATGGCGGAAGGCACGCGAGAGGAACACGGGAATGCCGACATAGGGTGCATCGCCGCGAGCGGTCGTCACGATGTGCGACGACATCGACAGCTCGGTCACTTCGAAGGCGCGTTCGCGCAGCGCGCGGCGGAAGATGTCCTCTTGGTCCGGATCATGCCGCAGTTCAACCCCTTCCACCGGCGTCCGCCCATCCAGCACGGGCCGGCTCCGATCGGTCAGGAAGCAACCGATCGAAAGGCTCAGGTGGCTGGTCTTTGCGGCGTTGCTCATCGGTGGATCCCCCGTCGCGTCGTCTTGCGGCACAGGGTGCGGCGGCCATTGGGCCGCCGCAAGAGCAGGCAGCCGGGGCGCTAATCCACGCGCGCGCCGGAGACCTGCACCACGCGTCCCCACTTCTCCAACTCGGCGCGCTGGAACCGGCGCGCATGCTCCGGCGTGCCGCCGGCCGGCAGCGCGCCTGCCGCGGCCAAGCGGCGCCTTACCTCGTCATTGGCCACGGCGCGATTCACCAGCTCGGCCAGCCGCTCGCCCACCTCCGCCGGCGTGCCCGTAGGTGCTGCCAGCACCACCCAGGATCCCAGGTCGAAGCCGGGCACCGCGCGCTCCCCGATGGCCGGCACGTCCGGCAACGCAGGCCAGCGCTGCGCGGAGGTGATGCCGAGGATTCGGATCTGCGGCGTGCCCATGTAGCTCAGCCAGGTCGGCAGCCCGTCGATGACGAACTGCACGTCGCCGGTCACCAACGCCTGCGCCGCCGGCGCGCCGCCGCGGAATGGCACGTGCACCACCTCGACCCCGGCCTGGTGCAGGAACATCGCGGTGATCAGGTGGCCGGTGGAGCCGTTGCCGCCGGACCCGTAGTTGAGCTGCCCGGGGCGCGCGCGCGCCAGCGCGATCAGCTCCTCCGTCGTCTGCACCGGCACGCGCGGGTTCACCACCAGCACCTGCGGAAAGGTCGCGACATGCGCCATCGGCACGAAGTCGCGTTCCACGCTGAAGCTCAGGTTGCGGAACATGTGCGGGTTGATCGCCAGCGTGCCGGGCGAGCCCACCAGGAAGGTGGTGCCGTCCGGTGCCGCGCGCGCCACCTGCTCCGTGCCGATGTTGCCGCTGCCGCCGGTGATGTTCTGCACCACGAAGGCCTGGCCCGACGACTCGGCCATGTGGGCCGCGACGATGCGGATCACGACGTCCGCCGCGCCCCCGGCGGCGAAGGGCAGCACCAGCCGGACCTGGCGCGCAGGCCAGGCCTGGCCGAGCGCGGGCGCAGCCAGCGCGAGGCCGGGCAGCGCGGCAAGCAGGGTTCGGCGTGTCGTCGCAGGCGTCATCGGTCGCATCTCCTCTTGCGCGGCGCGTCTCCCCAGCGCGGCGGGCGACCTGCTTCGGGCGCCCGTCCCTTCCTTCAGCCCAGCGTGCGGTCGGAGACCGCGAGATCCGTGACGAACATGTGCCCGGGCGCGTGGGTGATGATCTCCGGGATGCCGGATGCCAGCGCGGCAGCCTGGGCGGTGATGCCGCAGGCCCAGAAGCACGGGACGGTGCCCGGCTCCTCCCGCGGCACCTGCCCCCAATCCACATTCGCCAGGTCGGCGATGCCGATGCGCGCGGGATCGCCGACATGCACGGGCCCGCCATGGCTCAGCGGATAGCGCGAGGTGAGCTCGATCACGCGCAGCAGCAGGTGCTCGGGTACCGGACGGTAGCTGACCACCAGCGGGCCATGGAACACGCCCGCCGGCCGGCACGCGATGGAGGCGCGGTACTGCGCCGGGAACGCGTCGTCACGCGTGAGGTGCGGGAAGGGAATCGCCGCCTCGATCAGCACCTGGTCCAGCGAGAGGTTGCAGCCCGTCAGGAATGCCACGTGATCCTTCCGCCAGTGCGGCCGCAGATCCTCCACGCGCTCCGTCAGGCGTCCATCCCGATAGATGCAGAAGGCCGCGATGTCGGTGCGCAGGTCGGCGTCTGGTGCGGCCAGCCGCGGCACGGCGTCGCCGGGGTCGGTGACGTCCAGCAGCGGGAAGGCGCGCGGGTTGCGCTGGCAGAATCGCATGAAGTCGAAGGCGTGCCGCTCCGGCACGATGGTCACGTTCGCCTGATGGTGGCCCAGCGCCAGCCGCTTGGTGTTGCCGGTCCAGCGCCGCGCCCGCACCGCCGCGCGCACCGCCGCCGGTGGCGCATGCGACAGCGCCTCCCGCGCCAGCGGCGCCTCGCTCATCCGCAGAGCGCCACCAGCGCGTGCGCGACGGTGCGCGCGGTGGTCCCGATCTCGCTGACATGCACGCGCTCGTCCGGCGCCGGCCATTCGGGGTAGCGCTTGATGTCGCCCGGCCCGAACTGCACGGAGGGGATGCCGACCGCAGCCGTCAGGTTGCCGTCGCCGAAATTGCCGATGCGCTCCACGCCCCCGACCTCCGGCTCCTTGCCCGTCGCCAGGCGGTAGCCATCGGCCAGGGCCACGACCAGCGGATGGTCGTCGGGCAGCGCGCAGGGCGCCATGTGGAAGGGGTCGTCCGGGCCGTTGGCAGGGATGATCGCCTCCACCTCCAGCGCGGGATGGTCGCGCTTCAGGCCCTCGAGCACGGCATCCACGTCACGCTGCACGCTTTCCAGCGTCTGGCCGGGCACGGTGCGGATCTGGAACACCAGGTCGGCCGAGGTGCCGTAATGGTCCTTGTGCACGGCATCGTAGCGGATCATCGGGAAGCCGGGCAGTTGCGGATGCGGCGTGAAGCGCAGCCAGCCATTGTGCGGCAGCGGCTTCAGCGAGGGCCCGAAGGCACCAACCAGCAGCGCGTGCTGCTCGATCGGGTTGAAGTAGCCGGCGCGCGCTTCCTCGGTGAAGCGGAAGAACAGGCCGGGCGTGTGGCAGCGCAGCCGCACGCGGACCGACCCGACGATGACGGAGCCAATCGTGTTGGCCGCGTGCTCCAGGTTGATGCAGTAATCCGCGGTAGCGCCATTGCGCAGCAGCGTGCGCGTGCCCGTTCCGCCCACCTTGTGCGCGGCGACCGGGCAGAACAGCACGTCGCCCTTCAGCGACACGCCCGCGCGACGGATGGCGCGCACCGCCTCGTAGGACGCAGCCAGGCCGCCCTTGTCGTCCTGCGCACCCAGGCCCCAGATCCAGCCATCCTCGTATTTCGCGCCGTGCGGGTCCACGGTCCAGCCGGGCATCGTCACGTTCACGTCCACATGCCCGTTGATCATCACGGTCGGCCCGCCGCCGGTGCCGCGCAGCCGTCCGATCGCCTGCCGCGTCACACGGCCGGGCTCCAGCGGATGCGGCACCGGCATCTCCGTCACCTCGTAGCCGTCGGCGCGCATCAGCGCGGCCATGTAGTCGGTGATGCGGCCTTCCTCGAAATGCGGGCTCGGGATGGCGATCATCTCGCGCAGCAGCGCGACCATCGCGGCATCGTCCACCGCCGCCAGCGCCGCCGAAGATGCCTGCTGCACGCCCATCCACCCGCTCCGCCCTCGACGAAGAAACTATTGCGCCCGGTGCCCCAGGCGTCAAACTCGTGCGCAGGTCGGGCATGGCGGAGGCAGGGGATGCGACACGCGGGCAGGCGCTTCATTGGATGCCTCCTTGCCATCGCGGCGGCATGCGTCGCCGCACCGCAGGCGCGCTCGCAGCCGGCCGGCTTCCCGGCGCAGCCGCTGCGCATCATCGTCCCCTTCGCGCCGGGCGGCGCGCCGGACATCGTGGCGCGCCTGCTGGCCGAGCACGCCGCGCCGCAGCTCGGCCAGCCCGTGACGGTGGAGAACCGCACCGGCGCGGGCGGCAACATCGGCATGCAGGCCGGCGCGCGCGCCGCGCCGGACGGCCACACCATCCTGATGTGCACCCTGGGCTGCACCACCAACGCCTTCCTGATGCAGAACCTGGGCTGGGATCCCGGCAAGGACATCCGGCCCGTGATGATGGGCGGCATCGTGCCGAACGTGCTGGTTGTGGGCGAGCATGTGCCGGCGCGCAACGTCGCGGAGTTCCTGGCGCTGGCCCGCGCCCAACCCGGGCGGCTGACCATGGCCTCCTCCGGAACCGGATCCGCCTCCCACCTCGCCGGCGAGATGTTCAAGGCGATGGCCGATGTGCGGATCGAGCACGTGCCCTATCGCGGATCCACCGTTGCGCTGCCCGACATAATCGCGGGCCGCGTCGATTCCATGATCGTCAGCCTGCCGGAGGCGCTCGGCTCCATCCAGGGCGGCCGGCTGCGCGCCCTCGGCGTCAGCTCGCGCGCGCGGTCGCCGGCCCTGCCGGAGGTGCCGACCATCGAGCAGGCCGGCGTGCCGGGCTATGGCGCCGTGGCCTGGTCGGCGCTGGTGGTGCCCGCCGCGACGCCGGACGCGGTGGTGGCGCGGCTGAACGCGGTGTTCAACGCCGCCTTGGCCGCGCCGCCGGTGCGCGCGCGCTTCGCGGAGCTCAGCATCCAGCCCGTCGGCGGCGCGCCCGAGGAGCTGAACCGCTTCATGGCGGCCGAGACGGAGGCCTGGGGCAGGCTGATCCGCGAACGCGGCATTACCGCGAACTAGACCAGCGTATCCCTGACCGTGTTCAGGGCCGCGCCGGTCCAGCATCTCCGGCCCGGCGATTCACGCCCTTCGCCGTGCCCACCTTCGGTGTGCACACTCATGGCGATCGCGGGCTGGGCACCAGGCCGCGCACCATGTTGGCGCGCGCAGTCGCGGTGACGCGGCCATCCGGCGCAACGTCGAGCCACGCCTCCACCCGTGCGCGCAGCGCCGCCGCCGCGGCCGGCTCCAGCGCCTCGATCATCTGCGCGGCGGCGGTGCCCGACAGCGAGTGGCTCCAGAACTCCGCCAGCCCCGCGAAGCTGCGCCGCACCACGATGGCGCGCGTCTCCACGCCCGCCAGGCCGGCACCGGCCCACAGCGCCCGCAACGCATCGGCACGCGCGACGGCGAAGTGCGGCGGGCGCGGCGGATCGAGGCCGAGCGCCCGCAGCTCCGCCTGGATCGGCTCCAGCGGGAAGCCGCCAGCGGGGAAGTCCCAGGCATAGGCCGCGACCGTCCCGCCCGGGCGCACCACGCGCGCCATCTCCGCCACGGCCTGCGCCGGGTCGGGGACGAAGAAGATCACCAGCGCCATCGCCGCCACGTCGAAGCTGCCGCCCGCGAAAGGCAGCGCCATCGCGTCGCCCCGCTGCAGCCGCACGGGCCGGCCGGCCAGCCGCGTCCTGGCGAAGTCCAGCTGCCCGTCGGACGGATCCACACCCTCCACCACGACCGGCGCGCAGCGGTCGCAGACCAGCTCGGTGAAGGCGCCGTTGCCGCAGCCGACATCGAGCCAGCGCAGCCCCTGCGCGGGCGCCAGCCAGTCCAGGAAGGGCCCGCCGGCCAGCCGGCTCCAGCCGCCCATGTTGCGCTCATAAGCCGCGCCGTCGGCGAAGGTGATCCGCTGCATGGACATGTCTCGTCTCCGTCCCGGCCGAGCTTCCGCCCTGCCCCGTCCCGCTGCCAAGATGGCGCCCCCAGCCCGTCGTCGCAGGAGGCCCCATGCCCGTCCTCAACAGCATCTCCGCCTTCCGGCAGGACATGGCGGCGTGGCGCCAGGACATCCACGCCCATCCCGAGCTCGGCTACGAGGAGCATCGCACCAGCGAGACGGTGGCGCGCCAGCTCGCGGCCTGGGGCATCGAGGTGCATCGCGGCATCGCCGGCACCGGCGTGGTCGGGGTGCTGCGCAACGGCGCATCAGGCCGCGCCATCGGGCTGCGCGCCGACATGGACGCGTTGCCGATGAGCGAGGAGACGGGGCTGCCCTATGCCTCCACCCATGCCGGCCGCATGCATGCCTGCGGCCATGACGGCCACACCTCCATGCTGCTCGGTGCCGCGCGCCACCTGGCGGAGACGCGCAACTTCGACGGCACGGTGGTCTTCATCTTCCAGCCCGCCGAGGAAGGCGGCGCCGGCGGCCGCACCATGGTGCAGGAAGGCCTGTTCACGCGCTTCCCCGTCGATGCCGTGTATGCGGTGCACAACGATCCCTCGCTGCCGCTGGGCGAGGCTTCCGTCGTGGCGGGGCCCGTACTCGCGGCCGCCGACATGCTGGACATCGTGGTGCACGGCCGCGGCGGGCACGCGGCACGGCCGCACCTGGCGGTGGACCCGCTGCTGGTCGGCGCGCAGATTGTGGTGGCGGTGAACCAGATCGTCTCGCGCCGCGTGGACCCGCTGGATTCCGCGGTGATCAGCCTGTGCCAGTTCACCTCGGGCAGCGCGCACAACGTGATCCCCGCCACCGCCGAGATCCACGGCACGGTCCGCACCCTGCGCACCGCCACCCAGGACGAGATGGAGCGGATGATCCGCCAGGTCGCGACCGGCATCGGCGCGATGCACGACGCGACGGTGGACGTGAACTACCGCCGCGGCTACCCGCCCACCGTGAACCACGCCGCCGAGACGGAGCGCGCGGCGCTGGCCGCGGCGAAGGTGGTCGGCACGGAGCGCGTGGTGCGGGACCGCCCGCCCGCCATGGCGGGGGAGGATTTCTCCTTCATGCTGCTGGAATGTCCGGGCTGCTTCGTGCGGCTGGGCCAGGCGGACGGCGCGCGCGGCGCGGTGCCCGTGCACCACCCCCGCTACGACTTCAACGACGACCTGCTGCCGATCGGCGCGAGCTTCTTCGCGAGCCTCGTGGAGCAGGAACTGCCGCGGGGGTGATCGCCGCGGCGGCGCGGCTCACTCCGCGGCGTCCGCCATCTCCTGCTTCACGATCCAGGCCGTGGCCGCCTCCGCCTCGTAGATGGTGGCCAGCTCGAGCAGCCGGTCCCGGTCGGGGCCGGGCGGCAGCTTGGACGCAAGACTGACGCATTTGTCGGCAAGCGCTCGCAACTCGAACGCGGTCTTGGCGCCCGCATCATCCATCATCGCTGGTCCTTCCTCGGCGGGAAGGTTACCCAAGCCGGCATCCGTTCGGCAAGCGGAAAGGCACGCGGCCGGCCGCCCGGCCCCGCAGGCTACTCCGGACGGACGCCCGTCGCCTCGATCACGCGGGCATACTTAGCCATTTCGCGCTCCGCGAAGGCGCGGAACTCCTGCGGCGACATCGCCACCACATCCCCGCCGTCCTGGATCAGCCGGTCCCGAATCTGCGGATCCGCGATGATCCGGTTGGTCTCCTCGTTCAACCGGCGCACCACCGCGTCCGGCGTGACCGCCGGCGCGAACAGCCCGCCCCAGAGGCTGAAATCGAAGCCGGCGACTCCGCCTTCCTGCACGGTCGGCGTATCTGGCGCCGCCGGGATGCGCCGCGCAGTAGAGACGGCAACCAGGCGCAGCCGCCCGTCCCGCACATGCGGGATCGCGGCCGGAAGGCCGGAGAAGAAGAAGTCCACATGCCGCCCGAGCAGGTCGGTCAGCGCCGGCCCCGCGCCGCGATAGGGCGCGTGCACCATCCGCCCGCCCTGCAGGGAGAGCACCTCCGCCGCGAAATGCCCGGGCGTGCCGGTGCCGGAGGAGGCAAAGGTGAGCCGCCCGGGCTGGCGTCGCGCTTCCTCCAGCAGGTCCGCCACGCTGCGATAGGGCGACGCCGCGTTCACCACCAGGCCGAGCGAGGCATTGGCCACCAGTGCGATCGGCATCAGGTCGATCGCCGGGTTGTAGCCGGCATTCGGCAGGAAGCGCGGCGCGATCGCGATCTCCGGCGTCTGCCCGAACAGCAGGGTGTGGCCGTCAGCGGTCGCGCGCGCGACTATCTGCGTGCCGAGCGTGCCGCTGGCGCCGGAGCGGTTCTCCACCAGCACATTCTGGCCCAGCGCCGGGCGCAGCCGCTCCGCGATCAGGCGTGCGAAGATGTCGCCGGTGCCGCCCGGTGCGTAGGGCACGATCACCTGGACGGGACGCGTCGGCCAGGCCGCCTGCGCGCGCGCCAGCGACGGCGCCGCCAGCGCCGCGAGAACGCCACCGAGCGCTGCGCGACGACCGGCCGCGAAAGGGGATCGTTCGTCGGTCATGCGCGCTCGCTCCGCTCGAGGACCCAGCGCGCCACCTCGTCATGCCGCGCGAACCACACGCCCGGCTTGCCGCGCATGTGGTCCAGGATGGTCCTGAGGGCGGCGGCCATCGGCGGGCGGCCGCCGAAATGCGCGTGGAGGGTCAGGTTGAGGATCTCGGGCTTCCCGCTGGACAGCAGGAAGTCGAAGGTGTCGCGATAGACGTCCACGAAGTCGCGCGGGCTGCCGCGCAGCACGCGGTTGTCGGTGAAGTCGCTGTGCATCAGCGCCACGACCTTCCCCTTGGGCGTGCGCACGACATAGGGCAGGTCGGTGTCGTTGTAGTCGCCGTGCCAGAGGTAGCCGTCCTCCGCCAGGAAGCCCGCGGTATGGATCGTGGGCGTCATGCGCGGACTGGCCCAGCCGACAGGCGCCTCCCCCGTCGTCTCGGCGATGATGCGCGCGCAACGGCGGATCAGCGCCTGCTCCTCCTCCGGCGTGCAGTAGGGCAGGAACATGTCCTGCGTGTAGGAGTGCCCGGCAATCTCGTGCCCGCTGCCATGCATGGCGCGGATCAGCGCCGGGTTGCGCTCCACGGCGACGGCATTCGCGCAGACCGTGGACCTGATCCCGTACTGGTCGAGCAGCGAAGCCAGCCGGCCAAGCCCGGTGCGCGCGCCATAGGCGGCCCAGGAGATGCCCTGCAGGTCGAGTGTGCCTTCCTTCAGCCCGCTGGCCATGGGCGAATAGGGCGGCGTGCGGCCCTCCGGCCAGGCCTCGTACATGATCGTCACCATGACGACGAGGCGGACCTCACCCGGCCAGTCGGGCACGGTGCGCTGCCAGTCTTCCACGCTGCTCCTCCCGCAGGGCACCCTGCCGCACGTGCCCGAATACGCAAGGTTGGCGCATCGGGCGTAGCCTGTCCAACCGCCCGATGATCGCCGGCGCGCCGTCCGGCCGAACAGCGCGGGCCGGGAACGGGCAAGGCGACGGCCACCGCCCGCCCGCGTTCAGCCAAGCGCGCGGATGACCTCCTCCGTCGTCGTGACCATCGCGACGTTGCGCATCGCATAGTCGATCGAGGCGCGGTGCCAGTCGGCGTTCATCGTCGAGCAGCCATCCTCCGGGATGATCATCACATAGCCCTTGTCGGCGCCGGTGCGGGCGGTGTGCTCGATGCTCATGTTGGTCCAGGCGCCGGTCTCGATGACGAGGTCGCGGCCCTCGGCCTTGAGGATTCGCTCCAGCGGCGTGCCTTCCCAGGCGCTCATCCGGGCCTTGCGGATCACGTGGTCGCCGGGCTGCGCCTCCAGCCCCGGCACCGGCTCGGCGCCCCAGCTGCCCTCGACCAGGGCGTTGGCGTCCACGCAGCCCTCGAAGAGCGGCGCGTTCAGCGTCATGTCGCGGCCATCGGCGCGGCGGACGAACCAGACATGGATCACCGGCACGCCGCGCGCGCGGCAATGCGCCGCCAGGCGCGCGATGTTGGCGATGGCGTTCTGCTGGCGGCAATGCTCCGGGCTGCCGGAGGCGGCGAAGGCGCCGCCCTCCATCACCACGTCGTTCTGCATGTCCTGGATGATCAGCGCGCAGCGGGACGGGTCGAGCCGCAGCACCTCCTCGCTGCCCGCGGGCCGTTCCGCGGCTTGCGGGCGTGCCGCCATGAAGGGTTCGCTGCGCGGCCCGACCTTCACCGGGATGGCATAGACCGAGGTCGTCGCGCAGACATAGAGCGTGCGCCAGTCCGGCCCGCCCCAGTGCAGGTTCGCCGCGAGTTCCGGCACCGCGACCTTGCCCAGCAGCCTTCCGTTCGGCGCGAACACCCAGAGCCCGCCCGGCGCGGTGCACCAGATGTTGCCCTCGGCGTCGCATTTCATGCCGTCCGGCACGCCCGGTTCCAGCACGTCGCGCAGGCCGGAGGCGAAGATGCGCCCGTTCTTCAGCGATCCGTCCGCCGCCACCTCGTAGACGCGGATATTCGCCTGGTCGGTGTCGTTGACGTAGAGCAGCGATTCGTCGGGCGAGAAGCACAGCCCGTTCGGCTGGCTGAAGGTATAGCGGTCCACGAGAAGCTGCGGCTCCTCACCCGGCTTCGCACCGGGGCGGATGCGGAAGACGCCTTGCCAGCCGAGTTGCCGCGGCCGCTCCACGCCATAGACCGGCATGCGGCCGTACCAGGGATCGGTGAAGTAGATCGCGCCGTCCGACTTCACGCAGAGGTCGTTCGGCGAGTTCAGCTCCCGCCCCTGGAAGTGTCTCGCCAGGATCTCGCGCGTGCCGTCGGGCCGGATGCGCACGACGGAGGAGGTGGCGTGCTCGCAGGCCAGCAGGTTGAGCGCGGCGTCATAGGTGAGCCCGTTCGCCTTGTTGGAGGGTCGCGTCGCATCGCGCACGCCGGCGCGATCAAGCCTCCGCCGCACATCCGCCGGCATGTCGGAGAACAGCAGGTAGTGTTCCGTCGGGTGCCAGATCGGCCCCTCGGTGAAGGTGAAGCCGCTGCCCGCCTGCCGGACGGGCGCGTGCTCGTCGATGAGCCGGCGGAAGCCCGGGTCGAGCGCGGTGTGGGCCATCGGCGCGTTCCTTCAGACCGGGAACCAGTCCCGGCGGGCCACCGTCTGCACGACCGGGCCGGGCACCTGCAGTTCAAGCCGGCCGACCACCTGGCCGTGCTCGATCTTGGCGGGCTTGTCGTGCACCGGCAGCAGGAAGCGCGAGGAGTTGAGCAGCTTCTTGATCGCCGCCTTCTCGCCGCGCTTCGATCCGGCGTGGTTGCCGGTCACCTGCGGCTCATGCGCGCTGATCTGGTAGAGCGGCTCCACGATCTGGTCGTTGAAGTCGTAGATCACGTCGCCGCAGATCGTGGCGAGGCCCTCGGCGGTCTCGACATGCACGTTCATAGAACCCTCCGTGTGCGCATTCGCCGCTTCGAGCACGACGCCGGGCATGATCTCCACCGGGCCGGACAGTTCCAGATCCTCGAAGCGCAGCGCGTGCCGCGTGTGCAGCCGCTCGATCAGATGCTGGATGTCGGGCTTCGGGTATTGCGGATGCATGAGGCCGGAGACCGAGCATTCCATCTCGCGCCGGTTCACCACGACCGTGGTGTTCATCGGGAAGTGGTCGTCCTTGCCGGCATGGTCGATGTGCAGGTGGGTGTGCAGCACGTAGCGCACGTCGCCCGGCTTCACGCCGTGACGCGCCAGTTGCCGCTCGATCATGTTCTCGTGGAACTGGAGACCGCGCATGCCGAGCGTCTCCATGATCGCGTTGTCGCGGTAGCCGGTGTCCACCACGATCGGCCAGCGGCCGCCGAGGATCAGGAAGCCATAGACGGGAACGCGCCGGGTGCGCCCGCAATCCCGCGCCAGGACCAGGAAGCTCGATTCCAGCTCGATGTCGCCGTAGTCGAGCAGCTTGATCTCAAGGGCCATTCCCCCGTCCTCCCCTACAGCCGGTAGACCCGGCAGGCATTGTCGAAGAACACCGCGCGACGCGCGGCCTCATCCAGGTCTTCGGTCGCCCGCAGATGCGCGCCGAGCAGGGGCGCGTAGCCGGTCCAGAGCCTCTCGATCGGGAAGTTGGACCCCCAGAGGCAGCGCCCGGCGCCGAACAGCGCCTGCGTCTCCCGCACTACCCAGGCGATATGGGCAGCGTCGTTGCGATGGATGAAGGTGCCGAAGCCCGAGAGCTTCACGACCACGTTCGGGCAGGCCGCCAGCGCCGCCATGCCGACGCGCCAGGCATCCCGCCCGGGCGCCGAGAGGTCCTCCAGCATGCCGGCATGCTGCAGCACGAATGTCACGCGCGGGCAGGCGGCGGCCAGCGCCGCTGCGCCGTCCATCTGGCCGGCGAAGACCTGAAGGTCGAAGCTGAAGGCGTAGTCCGCCAGCCGCGCGACGTTGCGCCGCACCGCCGGATCGGCGCAGAGATCGGGCCGCGACGCGAAGCGATACAGCAGGTTCTCGTGCCAGTGGAATTGCTGGCGGATGCCGCGGACGCGCGGGAAGCGCGCCAGGCGATCGAGCGCCGGGCGCGCATCCTCCACCGTCATGTCGGCATAGGCAACGGTCGCGTGCGGCCAGCCTGTCTCCAGCGCGATCTGCTCGATCCAGGCGGCTTCCTCCGCGGCCTTGTCCACCGGCCAATTTGCCTGGACATAGACCGACTTCGCGACGCCGCTGCCGCCGATGTCGGCCAGGTATTCCGCCATCGGGTAGTCGCGGCGGATCGCCTCATAGGGGCCGAAGATGCGCGGCTGCATCGGCCCGACAAGCCAGGGCAAGTCCGCCTGCCGCCAGACATGGAAATGGCTGTCCACGATCCTCATGCCGCGCGTCCCAGGCGCGCCAGCGGCGCATCGCCAACCAGCGCACGCGCGATCGCGGCGGGGCTGGAGCCGTCGCCCAGCACGTCGATGAACGGCAGCACGGCGCGCATCGCGCCGGTCTCCGGCCGGTAGGCGGGATCGGCCGCAAGCGGCGTCAGCCAGACCACGCGCCAGGCCAGCCCGCGCAGCCGCCGCATGGCGGCCACCAGCGCCTCCGGCCCGCCGCGCTCCAGCCCGTCCGACAGGATCACCACCACCGCGCCGCGCGCGAAGCTGGCGAAGCGCGGCACGGCGAGGAAGACGCCGAGCGCCTCGCCGAGCCGCGTGCCGCCATCCCAGTCGGCGACGAGCCCGGAGGCGAGCGTCAGCGCCTGCTCGCGCGAGCGATGGCGCAGCGCGCGGGTCACGCGGGTGAGACGCGTGCCGATGGTGAAGACCTCGGCCCGCTCGGCGGCCTGGACCACGCCGTGGGCGAGCCGCAGCGCGCCGTCCGTGCCGGCCTTCATGCTGCCGGAGACATCCACCAGCAGCAGCAGCCGGCGCTGCCGCGCCCGGCGCCGGCGCGTCGGCAGGCGCGTGAGTTCGCCGTCACGCCGCAGCAACTCGCGGAAGGCGCGGCGCGGATCGGCAATCCCGCCCCGGCCGCCGCGCAGCCGGCGCGAACGGCGGCGCGGGATCGCGTCGGGCAGGGCGC
>NZ_JAPSMD010000046.1 GCF_027856955.1 Falsiroseomonas oryzae
CGGCCAGCGCCTCGTCCAGCGCGTCGCGTGGCGGCGGCTCGGCGGGGTCGGGGCCGAAGGGGTCCTGCCCGCGCACGGCGCGCAGCCGCGTCCGCCACCCCGCCAGGATGGCATCGAAGGCGCGGTGGCTGGCTCGGTCGCCGACCTGGCCGCCATTCTCCGGCAGGTCGAGGCTGTAGGCGTCGAGCCGCACGCCCCGGAACAGCATCGGGGCATGGCGGGGCAGGGCTGGCAGGTCGTCTGGCATGGGTCCCCATCCCCGGGGACGCATGGTCGTGCGGAAGGTTCCTTGTCGCCGGCGCGCGCTGCCACACCTGAAGGGGCGGGCGGAACGGTGCGGAGGCGGTGCATGGACGGGATGCCGAGGCGGGCGCGGCTGCGCCGGCGCGCGGTGCTGGCGGCACCGGTCCTGCTGACCGCGCCCGCCGCGCCACCGGCCGCGGCGCAGGACGACGCGGTGGACCTGCTGCTGGTGCTGGCGGTGGACGCCTCCGGCTCGATCGACGACGACGAGTTCGCCCTGCAGCGTGACGGCATCGCGGAGGCGGTCGCGCACCCTGCGGTTCTGGCCGCCATCCGCTCCAAGCCGCGCCGCGCCATCGGCATCGCCATGGTCGAGTGGGGCTCTCCGGCTGCGGCGGCGACGGTGGTGGACTGGCTGCGCGTGGCCGATGCCGCCTCGGCCGAGGCGGCCGCGCTGGCGCTGCGTGACGCGCCCCGCTCCCGCCAGTCCTGGAACGCGATCGGGGATGCCCTGGTGCATGCCGGTGCGCTGCTGGCCGCGGCGCCCTGGCGGGCGGCGGAGCGCACCATCGACGTCTCCGGCGACGGGCCGGACATGCGGAGCACCGTGCCGGCGTCGGCGGCGCGCGACGCGCTGGTGGCGCAGGGCGTCGTGGTGAACGGCCTCGCCATCGAGGCGTCGTCCAACTGGCGCGACGGGCGGCTGGCGGCGCTCTACGAGCGCGACGTGATGGGTGGCCCGGGTGCCTTCGTGCTGCGCGCCGATCACCGCCGCGACTTCGCCCGTGCGATGCGCGCGAAGCTGATCCGGGAGATCGCAGCAGGTTCGTCCGGGGTCGGCTGAAAGCTGCACGCCGGGCAGGCATTGCCGCCCAGACCTTGGGCAGCTGCCCGGAAGTGCCAATCGTACGCGCAAGGGTTCCCCTTCCCACGCGCCCGTGATTCCGCGACAAGGAAGGCAAGCAAGGGGAAGCCGGACTGCCGACGTGAACCAGATCAGCGCGACCGGGCCGTCGAAGCCCTTCGACGAGATGCAGGACGCCGCCGGCGTGCGCCCGGCCTACCGGGGCGTCGCGGCCTGGATCGAGGCGCATGGCCTGGCCGCGCTGGCCGCCAAGCGGCAGGAGGCGGAGGCGCTGTTCCGCCGCGTCGGCATCACCTTCGCGGTCTATGGCGAAGGCGGCGATCCGGAGCGGCTGATCCCCTTCGACGTCATCCCGCGCATCCTGGCACGCAGCGAATGGGACCGCCTGGCGCGCGGCCTGACCCAGCGGGTGAAGGCGCTGAACGCCTTCATCGGCGACGTCTATGCGAAGCAGGAGATCGTGCGTGCCGGCCGCGTGCCGGCCGCGCTGCTGGCAGACAACGAGGCGTTCTGCGCGCCCATGCAGGGCTTCACGCCGCCGGCGGGCGTCTTCACCCACATTTCCGGCATCGACCTGGTCCGCACCGGCCCCGACGATTTCTGGGTGCTGGAGGACAATTGCCGTACGCCCTCCGGCGTCTCCTACATGCTGGAGAACCGGGAGGCGATGCTGCGCCTGTTCCCCGGCCTCTGCTCCGACCACCGCCTGGCGCCGGTGGGCCACTACCCAGAGGAACTGCTGGAGACGCTGAAGGAGGCCGCGCCGCCCAACTGCAAGGGCGTGCCCTGCGTCGCCATCCTGACCCCCGGCCACTTCAACAGCGCCTATTACGAGCACTGCTTCCTGGCCGACGAGATGGGCGTGGAGGTAGTGGAGGGCGCCGACCTCTTCGTCGAGGACGACGTGGTCTACATGCGCACCACCTCGGGCCCGAAGCGGGTGGACGTGCTGTACCGCCGGGTGGACGACGACTACCTCGACCCCCGCGTGTTCAAGCCCGAGAGCATGCTGGGCGTGCCCGGCATCTTCGCCGCCTACCGTGCCGGCAACGTCACCCTGGCCAATGCGCCCGGTGCCGGCATCGCCGACGACAAGGCGATCTACCCCTTCGTGCCGGAGATGATCCGCTTCTACCTGGGCGAGGAGCCGCTGCTGCAGAACGTGCCGACCTATCTCTGCGAGCGCGAGCAGGACCGGGCCTATGTTCTCGAGAATATCGGCCAGCTGGTGGTGAAGCTGGCGCGCGGCTCGGGCGGCTACGGCATGCTGGTCGGCCCGCACAGCACACGCGCCCAGCAGGAGGAATTCGCGGCGCGCATCCGCGCCCGGCCGCACGACTACATCGCCCAGCCCACCCTCGCGCTCTCCACCGTGCCGACGCTGGCGGAGGGCGGGATTGCCGGGCGCCACGTGGACCTGCGGCCCTATGTGCTGATGGGCAAGGAGGTCCGGATCGTGCCGGGCGGGCTGACGCGGGTGGCGCTGCGCGAGGGGTCGCTGGTCGTGAACTCCTCCCAGGGTGGCGGTACGAAGGACACCTGGGTGGTGGATGACGGCCCGGCGCCGATGATGCAGTCCCAGGCCCAGGGCTGACGCCGATGCTCTCCCGCACCGCCGACAGCCTGTTCTGGATGGGTCGCTACACCGAGCGCGCCGGCAACATCGCGCGCGGCATGCAGGTGGCGCTGCGCATGGCCGGGCTGGCCGGCAGCCTCGGCGGCGCGCATGACGAATGGCGCAACCTCCTGGTCTCGGCCGGCGCCGAGCACGGCTTCCGCGCCGCCGGCCGCACGGTGACGCCGGACGCGGTAGTCGGCTGGCTCGCGCTGGACGCCGAGAACCCGTCCTCGATCGCCAACTGCATCGAGGCGGCGCGCCGCAACGGCCGCGCCGTCCGCACCGCGCTGACCGTGGACATGTGGGAGGCGCTGAACGACACCTGGCGGGAGATGCGCGCCCGCGCGGCCTCCGCCACGGACCAGGACGTGCTGCCCGGCTTCCTGGACTGGGTGCGGGCGCGGACGCTGCTGTTCAACGGCGCCGCCGCCGACACCATGCTGCGCAACGAGGGCTGGCTGTTCGTGCATCTCGGCGTGATGCTGGAGCGCGCGGACAACACCGCCCGCCTGCTGGACGCCAAGCATCCCGCCCTGTCCGGTCCCGGCAGCGAAGGTGCCGTGGCCTATGCCGAATGGCAGGCGCTGCTGCGCTCGGTCTCCGCGCTGCGGTCCTTCCAGTGGCTCTACCACCAGCGGCTGGATCCGAAGCTGGTGGTGGAACTGCTGCTGTTCCGCCCGGAGCTGCCGCGCAGCCTGGTGGCCTGCCATGCCCGCGTGCTGCATGCGCTGGAAGGGGTGGCCGAGGCGACCGGCGGCCGTCGCGGCGACCCGCAGCGCATCGCCGCCGAGATCCATGACCGGCTGACCAAGGGCCGGGTGGAGGACGTCATGGCGCGCGGCGTGCACGACTGGCTCACCGCCCAGATCGACCGCAACATCGAGCTGGGCAACGCGATCCAGGCGCTCTACCTGAACGGCTGACCCCGCGCGGGGTTGGCGAGGGCGCCTACTCCAGCACCTCCGCCGGCGCCTCGTAGTCCGTCTCGTAGAGATGCACGGCCTTGGACGTGCCGGGCTTCCACTCCGGGTCATCCCAGGCCGCCATCTTGCCGGGGTTCAGCAGGCCCTTCGGGTCCGCCAGGCGCTTGAAGTCCAGCTGGTCCTGGTCCACGCGCTTCATCCCGCCATCCTCCAGCGTGAAGGTGTGCGGGTTGAAGATCGGCGCGCCGGCCTCCTCGTGCAGGCGGATGATCTCGGCCAGGCGTTCCTCGGTCGTGAAGCGGACGACCTGCAGGCCGAAGGCGCAGACCGTGCCGCCGAAGCGCACGAATTCCAGGTGGAGCAGCACCTCCTCGCCGAACATCCGCTCCAGCTTCGCGATCAGCTCCAGGTGGTTCGGCGCGGGGAACAGCGTCTGCAGGTAGGTGATGCCCTTGTCGGTCTTCAGCACCTGCAGCGTGGTGTGGTTCCAGCTGTGCTCGTAGAGCGGCACCTCCGCCGCCTCGGACGGCTCGCGCAGGATCTCGGCGCCGCCATGGGAGGCGATGAGCGCGGGCAGGATCTCCAGGAAAGGCGGCGCCACCATCAGGCAGGCGACGGAGTGGCCCGGCGGCACCTTCGCACCCCAGGCCTTGAAATGCTGCTGGGGCAGCGGCGCCGGCACCACGCAGGCCAGCTTCTTCGCCACGCCGTCCATGCGCGTGAAGCTGTCCGCGAAGCGCGCCGCGCCCATCAGCGCGGGGAAAGCGACGACCACATCCACCCAGTCCCAGGCCGGCGCCAGCGGCATCTCCAGCTCGGTGATGATGCCGTTGGTGCCGTAGGCGTGGTTCACCTTCTGCAGCTCCGCGCCCCGCAGCTCCAGGACGCGCGGCTCGGCCTCCATCGTCATGACGCGCAGGCCGAGGATGTTCCCGGGCTCCCGCAGGATGCCCCAGGTGGTGCTGCCGATGCCGGAGGAGCCACCGGCGATGAAGCCGCCCAGCGTCGCGGTGCGCTTCGTCGAGGGATGGAAGCGCAGCTCGCTGCCCACTTCGCGCTTCAGATGGGCGTCGAGGTCGATGAGCTTGATCCCGGCCTCCGCACGCACCAGGCCGGGCTTCGCCCAGATCACCCGGTTGAATTCCGTCATCTCCAGCACGATCCCGCCGCGCAACGGCATCGCCTGCCCGTAGTTGCCGGTGCCCGCGCCGCGGACGGTGACGGGCACGTCCCGGGCGAAGGCTGCCGCCAGCACCGCGCGCAGCTCCGCCTCGTTGCGCGGCGTGACCAGCGCCTCGCCCGTCACCTTGTTGAGCTGGCGCTTCAGCACCGGCGAGTACCAGAAGAAGTCGCGCGACTTCTGCCGCACCAGGGCGGGGTCGGTGGTCCAGGCGAGGCCGGGCAGGGCCTCGATCACCTGCGTCACGCTCATGCGGCGGCATTCTCCGGGGTGAAGTCGCGCATCTTTCCGGGGTTCAGCAGCCCGAGCGGATCGGCCATCCGTTTGAAGCCGAGCTGGTCGCCAGGCACGCGGCGGTAGTTGCTGCCTTCCTCGATGGTCAGGACATGCGGGTTGGCGATGCCGATGCCCTCGGCCTCGAAGGCGGCGATGATCTCGTAGAGACGCTCGCGCGTGGTCCAGCGCAGCACGGGCAGCGCGGACATGGTGGTGCGGCCGCCGAAGCGGACGCATTCCGTGTGCATCCAGACCTCGTCGCGGAAGCGGATGCGCACCGCCTCCACCGCCTTCAGCGTGTCCTCGAAGGGGAAGCGGCACTGCAGGTAGGTGACGCCGCGATCCTTCTTCAGCACCTGCAGCGTGGTGTGGTTCCAGCAGTACTCGTAGAAGGGCGTGCGCTCCGGGTCGCGCTCCGCCGCCACGGCGTCCTGCTCGGCGACGATGCTGCCGCCATGCTCCGCCGCGAGCTCCCGCAGCGCACCCAGCGCCGCCGGGGCCACCATGACCAGCGCCAGCGCGTGGCCGGCCGGCACCGCGTCCGAGATGCCTTTGAAATAGGGCGGCAGCTGGCTGTCGAAGACGCCGCACATCTTCTTCGGGATGCCGTCCGCGAAGGCGAACTCCAGCGCGAAGCGGCTGGCCGGGACAAAATCCGGGAAGGCGATCGCCACGTCGCGCCAGGCCTGGGCCGGCGTCAGCGGCACGCGGATGCGCGTCATCACGCCCGTGGTGCCGTAGGTGCGGTTGACCGGCGCGGCCTCGGCGCCTGCCAGGTCGAGGATGGCAGGCGGGTCCTGCATAGTGGCGACGCGCGCGCCGACGAAGTTGCCGCGCTCCCGCATCGTGCCATGCGCGATGCCGCCCACGCCCGCCCCGCCGCCGGCCACGAAGCCGCCGATCGTCGCGGTGCGCTTGGTCGAGGGCCAGAGCTTCAGCTCCCACCCCTGCTCCCGGCACCAGAGGTCAAGGTCGATCATCTTCGCCCCGGCCTCCACCTCCACCACCCCATCCGTGATGGCGACGGGCGCCGCCATGCCGGCCATGTCCAGCACGACGCCGCCTTCCAGCGGCACGCACTGGCCGTAATTGCCGGTGCCACCGCCGCGCACGGTGACGGGGACGCGCCGCGCGCGGCACGCGGACAGCACGCGCAGCACCTCCGCCTCGTCCTTCGGCCGCACGACGAGGTCGGCGGCCTTGCCGTCGAGCTGCTGCTTGAGGATCGGGCTGTACCAGTAGAAGTCGCGGCTCTTCAGCCGCAGCAGGGCGCGGTCCGTCGAGAGCTCGATGCCGGCCAGCTCAGCGGCCAGTTCGGCGATGTCAGCCATGCGGGTTCGGCTCGTTCGCCAGCCAGGCCTCCACGTCGAAGGCGGCCACCTGCTGCCACAGCTCCGCCATGCGGGCGGCGGCGAAGTCCAGGATCTCCTCGCCCTGGGCGGCGGTGGCGGCGGAGGCATCGCCCACCGCGCCGGCCGGGTTCAGGTCCTGCGCCTGCCAGGCGAGCGGTGCGCCCCCGAGTGGGGCCATGCGCGGTGCCAGGTTCGACGCGCCCTGCCAGGCGCTGACGAAGTTGCGCGCCTTGTCCATATTCACGAGGTCCGGCCGCAGCGCGAGCAGCACAGCGGTCTCGTCGCGCCCGGCATGGATGCCGTAGGTGCTCTCCACCGGGTCGCGCTGGCTCTCCGGCTTGCCCATCCGCGCCCACATCGCGTTGACCACGAAGATCCCGCTCTCGATCCGGATGCGCCGCGCCGCGATGTCGAGGCAGGCGACGTTGCCGCCATGGCTGTTCACGATGACCAGCCGCTTGACCCCGGCGCGGGCGACGCTGGCGCCGATCTCCGTCACCAGCGCCAGCAGCGTCTCCGCGGTGGAGGTCAGCGTGCCGGGGAAGCGCAGATGCTCCACCGAAAGCCCGTAGCTCTGCGTCGGCAGCACCAGCACCGGCAGTTCCGCCGGGATCACCTGCAGCGTGCGCCCGACGACGCCCTGGTTGATGGTCGTGTCCACCGAAACAGGCAGATGCGGCCCGTGCTGCTCGATGCTCGCCACCGGCAGCACCGCGACGGTGTTGGCCGGCAGGTCGCGGAAGGCCGGCCAGGGCAGGTCCTGCCAGTATCGGGTGGGGAGCATCCGGGGCCTTTCGTGCGCGCCGCCTCAGGCCAGCCGCAGGTCGGTGGCCGGGGGCAGGAAGGACGGGTCGTAGATATCCGAGGCCGCCATCGGACGCGAGATGCCGAAGGCCTCCCGCACAGCATCCACGCTGCGCTGCAGCCGGGCCGTGTCCACCCGGCCGAAGCCGTTCTGGCGGACATGCGGCGTGAAGGTCAGTTGGTCCAGCGCCATGCGCAGCCGCGCCGTCTCCAGCGCCATGTCGGTCAGCGGCTCCCGCCGGCGGAGGTTGGCGATCGCCGCCTCGGGATCGGCCAGGCAATCGTACTGGGCGCGGACCAGGCCGCGGATCAGCCCGGTGACGGCGCGCGGATTGGCCGTGGCGAAGCGGCGGGTGGTGATCAGCGCGGTCGCGTAGAAATCCGCGCCCACGTCGCTGTAGCGGAAGGTGACGATGTCCTGCTCCGGCACGCCCAGGCCGCGGATCGAGAAAATGCCGGAGGTGATGAAGCCGGTGATCGCGTTGGCCTGGCCGCGCACCAGCATCGTCTCGCGCAGTTGCGGCGTCACCGTCTGCCAGCGGATGGTGCCGGCATCGATCCGAGCGGCACGCGCGAAGGCTGGGAAAAGCTGCCGCCCCGCATCGCTCTCCGGCGAGGCGAGCACCTTGCCCTGCAGGTCGGCCGGCGTGCGGATGTTCTCCCGCCGCAGCGTCATCACCGCCAGCGCGGTGGCGTCATAGACGAGGAAGGGGGAGAACAGGTCGGACTCCGGCCGTTCCAGCCGCATGCGGATGGTCGGGTTGATGTCGGCCACGCCGACATCGTAGGCGCCGGAACTGATCTTCACCGGCACGTCGCCGGAGCCGAAGCCGCGGTCCATGGTGACGTTCAGCCCGGCCTCACGGAAATAGCCGCGATCGAGCGCGAGCAGGAAGGCGGCCTGCGGCCCCTGGAAGGCCCAGTCCAGCGTGAAGCGCACGTCGAGCAGCGCCTGCGCATGGACTGCAGGGGCGGCCAGCGCGGTGGCGGAGGCTCCGAACAGGGCAAGGGCCTGGCGGCGGCGGATCATGGCGGTCTCCCGGCGTTGGCTGGCACGCGCCCAAGGGCGTCTGCCCCGCGCGTGTGGCGGCTGCACGGGGGGATAGCAAGGCGCGGACCAGCCGGGTTCGCGGCACCGCAGCCGGGCCGGCGCCGGACTCTGCCCAAGCTACGGGCAGGTTGCTGATCGTCTGGGCGCCGGCATGCCGCCAGCGACCGTCGCGGCGCTGGACAGCCCTGGTCCGCCGCTTGCACCGTGCCGCGCGTCACGAGGAAGGAGCCCCGGCCGCGATGCTGCAGACCGCCACCCCCATGCTGCGCCGCTTCTGGTATCCGGTGATCCCGCTGTCCCAGCTGCAGGACGGGCCGAAGCCCTTCACCCTGCTCGGCCAGAACCTGGTGCTGTGGGTGGACGGGGAGGGCAAGCCCGCCGCCATGGACGACCGCTGCTGCCACCGCACCGCGAAGCTCTCCAAGGGCTTCTACAGCAATGGCTGGCTGGCCTGCGGCTACCATGGCTGGGAGTTCGGCGCGGATGGGCGCGTGATGCGCGTGCCGCAGCGCCCGGTGGACCGGCAGGGCGCCACCAACCTGCGCGTTCCGTCCTATCGCGCGCAGGCCCGCTACGGCTATGTCTGGGTCGCGCTGGAGGATCCGCTCTTCGACATCCCCGACTTCGAGGAGGAGGCGGAGGGCTTCCGCCGCATCGACGAGTTCTACGAGGTCTGGAACTGCGCCGGGCTGCGGCTGATGGAGAACAGCTTCGACAACGCCCACTTCTCCTTCGTCCATCGCGCCAGCTTCGGCGACCAGGGCCACCCGGAACCGGCGAAGCTGGAGGTCGAGGAATACGACGACGGATTCCTCTTCATCACCGAGGTCCCTGTCCGCAACCCCGAGATCCAGAAGAAGGTCCTGCGGATGGAGAGCGACACCACGGTGCGCATGATGCGCGGCCGCTGGTACATGCCCTTCCTGCGCAAGCTGCGCATCCGCTACCCGAACGGGCTGAGCCACTCCATCGTCACCGGCGCAACGCCCATCGACGACAGGTCCTGCCAGGTGGTGCAGTTCGTCTTCCGCAACGACACCGAAGCGGATGCGAAGGCCGAGGACATCATCGCCTTCGACCGCCTTGTGACGAACGAGGACCGCGACATCCTGGAAAGCACCGACTGGGACGTCCCGCTCGACCAGGCGGGGATCGAGATGAACATGCCCTCCGACCGCCCGGGCGTGCTGATGCGCAGGATGCTGCTGAAGCTACTGGCGGAGCAGCAGGCAGAGGTGAAGGCCGCGGCGGAGTAGGGTTGGGTCTCCCTCCCCCGCAATGCGGGGGAGGGCTGGGGTGGGGGTGCGAGGACGAGCGCGACCTGAAACCGACACGCCGCACCTTCATCGACCCACAATTGCGCGACGCGGCCCGCGGTTTGCGACTCGCCGCGACCGACGCGGAGCGCAAGGTCTGGCGCGCCCTGCGTCGGAGCGCACTCGGTGTGGCATTCCGTCGCCACCATCCGATCGGCGCGTACATCGCGGACTTCGCGTGCCCAAAACTTCGCATTGTCATCGAGATCGACGGCGGTCAGCACGGTGGCGCGGACGATGCGTCGCGCGACAAAGCTATGCACGCCGCCGGCTGGCGTGTCCTGCGCTACTGGAACAACGAGGTCATACACAACCTCGATGGCGTTCTGATCGACATCCGCCGCGTGCTCAAGGAACAAGGGGCGCGCTGAGTCCTGCACCCCCACCCCGGCCCTCCCCCGCAATGCGGGGGAGGGGGGAGGGCTGCGCCTACAGCCCCGCCTGCGTGACGAACTTGGTGTTCAGGTAGGCCTCGATCGCCTCCGACCCGCCTTCGGAGCCGTAGCCGGAATCCTTCACGCCGCCGAAGGGAACCTCCGGCAGCGCAAGGCCGAGATGGTTGATGGTCATCATCCCCGTCTCGACCTTCGCGGCCACCGCATTCGCCGTCTTCGCGCTGCGCGTGAAGGCATAGGCCGCGAGGCCGAAGGGCAGGCGGTTCGCCTCCTCAACCACCTCGTCCATGTCGCGGAACGGCGCGATCATCGCCAGCGGGCCGAAGGGCTCCTCGTTCATCATGCGAGCGTCCTTGCCGACGCCCGTCAGCACCGTCGGCTGGTAGAAATAGCCCTTGTTGCCGATGCGCTCACCGCCGGTATGGACCTGCGCGCCCCGCTGCCGTGCGTCGGCCACCAGCCCCTCGACCCAGGGGATGCGCCGGTCATGCGCCAGCGGGCCCATCTGCGTGCCCTCCGCCAGGCCGTCGCCGACCTTCAATCCCTTCGCGACGGCGACGAACTTCTCCACGAACGGCTCGTAGAGCTTCTCCTGCACCAGGAATCGCGTGGGAGACACACAGACCTGCCCGGCATTGCGGAACTTCGCCGCGGCCAGCGTCTTCGCCGCGTGCTCCAGGTCGGCGTCGTCGAAGACGATCGCCGGCGCATGCCCGCCGAGTTCCATCGTCACGCGCTTCATGTGCGCGCCCGCCAGCGCGGCCAGGTGCTTGCCCACCGGCGTCGAGCCGGTGAAGGTCACCTTCCGGATCACCGGATGCGGGATGAGGTATTCGCTGATCTCGGCCGGCACGCCGTAGACCAGGTTCACCACGCCCGCCGGCAGCCCGGCATCGGCGAAGGCGCGCACCAGCATCGCGGGGGAGGCCGGCGTTTCCTCCGGCGCCTTCACGATGATCGAGCAGCCGGTGGCGACCGCCGCCGAGAGCTTGCGCACCACCTGGTTGATCGGGAAGTTCCACGGTGTGAAAGCGGCGACCGGCCCCACGGGTTCCTTCACCACGAGCTGGTAGATGCCCTCGCCGCGCGCCGGCACCACGCGGCCATAGGCGCGGCGGGCTTCCTCGGCGAACCAGTCGATGATGTCGGCCGCCGCCATCACCTCCATCTTCGCCTCGGGCAGCGGCTTGCCCTGTTCCAGCGTCATCAGCCGCGCCGTCTCGTCCGCGCGGGAGCGCAGGATGTCGGCGGCCTTGCGCATCAGCTTGGAGCGGTCGAAGGCCGAGACCTTCTTCCACGCCGCGAAGCCCTTCGCCGCGGCGTCCAGCGCCTCGTCCAGGTCCTCCTTGCCGGCATGCGCGACCTGGCCGATCACCTCCTCGGTGGCCGGGTTCAGCACGGGGTCGGTCCGGCCGCTGCGCGCGGCGCGCCACGTGCCGGCGATGAAGAGCTGGGTATCCGTGTACATGCGCTTCCTCCTGGCGGATCGGCGGCGGAGACTAGGCCGGCCGGCGCGTGGAGGGAACCGCCCCCGCCGGGTCGAGGAAGAGCCCATGACCGACAAGCCCCGCATGATCGTCGTGCCGCCCGGCGCGGGGGCGCAGCACTGGCAGCCGCAGCCCGCCAATGGCTGGATCGAGGTGCTGACCTCCCCGCGCCTGGCCGGCGCCCCGCCCGGATTCTCGGCCGGGCTGCAGGAACTGCCGCCGATGGGAAAGATCCGCGAGCACGCGCACCCCGCGCAGACCGAGATCTTCTGGGTGGTCGCGGGGCAGGGGCTCGGGCGGCTGGACGGGGTGGTGCGGCGGATCACCGCCGGCACCTTCATGGTCGCGCCACCGCATGTCCGCCACGGCTTCATCAACGACGGCGATGCGCCGTTCCGCTTCCTGTGGCTGCTGGTCCCGGCCGGCCTCGAGGACTTCTTCATCGCCATCGGCCGGCCGAAGAAGGAGGGCGCGCCCGACCCGACGCCCTATCCCCGCCCGGCCGAGACTGGCGCGATCGAATTGGCGACGGTCTTCGAGACGCTGGACCCGCCCCCGGCCCCACCCTGGGACACCGCGCCGCTCACCGACCCGGCGGTGCTGGAGGCGCTGCGCCGCGAGGCCGTCTAGCTGTTCGGCCCGCGCTCCATCGCATAGGGCTGCCACCGCTTGAGCCCGGAGCCCGGCAGCACCGTCGGGTTCACGCAGCTCATCGGCCAGCGACCGGAGAGCACCAGCGCCATCTCCTGCCCCGCGCGGCGCTTGCGCGCCTCGTCGAAGCGGGCGGAGGCGGAGGCGTTGTGCGGCGAGAGGATGACGTGCTGCATCTTCAGCAGCGGGTTGTCCGGCTTCGCTGGTTCCACCTCGAACACGTCGAGGCCGGCGCCGGCGATCTGCCCGGACTGCAGCGCCGCGATCAGCGCCGCCTCGTCCACCGTCGGCCCGCGGCCGGTGTTGATGAAGATCGCGGTCTTCTTCATGCGCGCGAAGTGCTTCGTCGTCAGCATCCTCCGCGTCTCCGCCGTGTCCGGCGCGTGCATGGAGACGAAGTCCGACTCGGCCAGCACCTGGTCCAGGCTCGCCGGCACCACGCCGAGCGCCGACATGGTCAGCTCGTCCACATAGGGGTCGTAGGCCAGTAGGCGCAGCCCGAAGGCCTTGGCACGGATGGCGACCAGCCGCGCCACGCGGCCGAAGGCGACGAAGCCCAGCGTCTGGCCCATCAGGCGCGGGATCTTGAGAAGCTGCGGCCGGCCCTCGCGCCAGCGCCCCTCCCGCACCATGCGGTCCTGCTCGATGCAGCGGCGATGCGTCGCCAGCAGCAGCATCATGGCGTGGTCGGCGACTTCCTCGATGAAGGTGTCCGGGCAGTTGGTGACCGGGATGCCTTTCGCCGTCGCGGCGGGCACGTCCACGTAGTCCACGCCGACCGTCGCGCAGGTGATGACCTTCGCCTTGGTCAGTGCCGCGATCATCCGCGGCGTGAACTTCATGCCCTTCGCGTAGACGGCATCGGCCTGCGGCGCCGCGGCGATGAAGGCGTCCTCGGTCGGGTCGCATTCCACGATCTCGGCGCCGAGGCGTTCCAGCGCCTCCATCTCCAGGCCGTAGCCGCCGCCGGCGGTGGTGAAGGACGCGCCTGCGGGCGTCAGGATCCTGGGCCGTTCCATCGTTTCCCCCTCGCTTGCCGGGGCGCGACGTTGCTCTAGGCTTCAGGCGACGACAAGGGGAGGGACGGCACATGGCACGCCTGCAGGGGAAGGTCGCCTGGGTGACGGGCGCGGGCAGCGGCATCGGTGAGGCCGCGGCGCTGAAGCTGGCCGAGGAAGGCGCGGCGCTGGTGCTGACCGGCCGCCGCCAGGCGCCGCTCGACGCCGTTGCCGCGAAGGTTCGCGCCGCCGGCGGCACGGCGGAGGTGCAGCCGGCCGACCTGATGGAGGCCGAGGCCGTGAAGGCCGTCGGCGGCTTCATCGGGCAGCGTTTCGGCCGGCTGGACATCCTGGTGAACAATGCCGGGCTCAACATCACGCCGCGCCGCTGGGCGGTGCTGACGACCGAGGGGGTGGACGAGCTGGTGCGCGGCAACCTCGCTTCCGCCTTCTACTGCGTCACCGTCGCGCTGCCCTTCATGCGCGCGCAGAAGGACGGCGTGCTGATCCACACCGCCAGCATGGCCGGCCGCGTCGTCTCGCCGCTCAGCGGCGCCGGCTACACCGCGGCCAAGCACGGCGTCGTGGCGATGAGCCACACCATCAACATGGAGGAGGGCGTCAACGGTATTCGCAGCTGCGTCGTCTGCCCGGGCGAGGTCGCGACACCCATCCTCGACAAGCGCCCGAACCCGCTGAGCGCGGAGGACCGCGCGCGGATGGTGCAGAGCGCGGATGTCGGCGACCTGATCCGCTACGTCGCCTGCCTGCCGCCGCACGTCGTGCTGAACGAGGTCTGGATCAACCCGACCTGGAACCGCAGCTACGTCGCGGCGATGGCAGCGAAGCTCTGACGGCTCCCTCCCCCGCAGGCGGGGGAGGGAAGCTCACTCCTTCACAGCCCCCGTCAGGCTCGACACGTAGTAGTCCACGAAGAAGGAATAGAAGATCGCGACGGGCAGCGAGCCCAGCAGGCTGCCCGCCATCAGCGCGCCCCACTGGTACACGTCGCCGGTGACCAGCTCCGTCAGGATCGCTACCGGCACCGTCTTGTTCTCGCTGCTCTGGATGAAGGCCAGCGCGTAGATGAACTCGTTCCAGGACAGCGTGAAGCTGAAGATGCCCGCGCTGATCAGCCCGGGCACCGCCAGGGGCAGCGTGATCTGGCGCAGGATCTGCAGGCGCGTCGCGCCGTCGATCAGCGCGCATTCCTCCAGCTCGTAGGGGATCGACTTGAAGTAGCCGATCAGCAGCCAGGTGCAGAAGGGGATCAGGAAGGTCGGATAGGTCAGGATCAGCGCGAAGGGCGTGTCGAACAGGCCGAGCTGCACGACCATCGTCGCCAGCGGGATGAACAGGATGGAGGGCGGGACCAGGTAGGCCAGGTAGATCGCCAGCCCGACATACTGGCTGCCCCGGAAGCGCAGCCGCTGGATGGCATAGGCCGCAAGCGTGCTGGCCAGCAGCGAGATGAAGGTGGCCGCGACGGCCACCAGCATCGTCGTCCAGAGCCAGTGCGGATACGACGTGCGGAACAGCAGGTGATAGACGTGGTCGAGCGTGGGAGAGGTGATCCAGAGCGGGTTGTGCTCGGCGAAGTTGTAGAGCTCGGCGTTCGGTTTGAAGGCCGTCACCGTCATCCAGTAGAACGGGAACAGCAGGATGATCACGAAGCAGGCGAGCGGGACATAGAGCATCACCACGCGCCGCGTCCTGCTGTCCCACGCCATCTGCTCGGGCGCGGCGGACGCGGCGTTGGTGTTCCCGGGGCTGGCGGCGACGTCTGACATCAGTCGTTGCTCTCCCCTTGCTGCCACTTGCGCCGGGCCAGCGCGAAGTAGCTGAACAGGGTTGCGAAGACGAGGAAGGGGATCATCGCCACCGCGATCGCCGCGCCCTCGCCGAGCTGCCCGCCGGGGATGCCCCGCTGGAAGGCCAGGGTGGCCATCAGGTGGGTCGAGTTCACCGGCCCGCCGCGCGTGATCGAATAGACCAGCTGGAAGTCGGTGAAGGTGAAGATGATGGAGAAGGTCATGACGATCGCCAGGATCGGCATGAGCATCGGGAAGGTGATGTGGCGAAAGCGCTGCCAGGGCGTCGCGCCGTCCAGCAGCGCCGCCTCGTAGAGCGAGGGCGAGATGGTCTGCAGCCCCGCGAGCAGCGAGATCGCGACAAAGGGGATGCCGCGCCAGATGTTGGCGGCGATCAGCGACCACCGCGCCGGCCAGGCGGTGTTGATGAAGTCCACGTTCGTCTCGCGCAGGCCGAGCTCGATCAGCATCCAGGAGATGATCGAGAACTGCGGGTCGTAGATCCACCAGAAGGCGATCGCCGACAGCACGGTCGGCACGATCCAGGGCAGCAGGATGATCGCCCGGAGCAGCGACTTCATCGGCAGGTGCTGGTTCAGCAGCAGCGCGAGCCAGAGCCCGAGCGCGAACTTCCCGACCGTCGCGACCGCCGTGTAGAACACGCTGTAGAAGACGGCGTTCCAGAAGATCGGGTCCTCGGCCAGGAACTCGAAATTCTCTATCCCGATCCAGATGCCCCGCCGTCCGATCGTCTGGTCGGTGAAGGCCAGGTAGACGCCGAGCCCGAGCGGATAGGTCAGGAAGGTCAGCAGCAGCCCGACCGCGGGCAGCAGGCAGACGACGATCAGGAAGGCCTTGTTGTCGAACAGCCGCGCCAGCGCGCCAGGCTGCTGGCGGACCTTGGTCCAGACCGGTGCGGCTGTTGCCGTCGACATGGTCGCCTCCCGGAAGGCGGCGGCGCCCGGGATCGGGCGCCGCCGGTTGGCTCAGCCGCGCCGGCGGAAGTAGCGGGTCGCGCGTCGCTCGGCTTCAGCCGCGGCCGCCTGCGGCGTGGCCTGGCCCGAGGCGACGGCGGCGCACATCTGCACCAGCACGTAATCGGCGGTGGCCGCGACCGAGCCTTCAGTGATCGGGCCCTTGTAGCCGTTCCAGAACGGGTTGTTCATCGTGTCGCGGAACACCGCGATCTTCGGATCGCGCGTCCAGGTGGCGCTGGCGGCATAGGCGTTCAGCGGCTGCGACCAGTAGCCGATATTAGCCTGCAGCCAGGGGTCGTACTGCTCGGCTTCCATCAGGTAGGTCAGCAACGCCTTTGCCGCGTTCGGGAAGCGGCTGTGCCGGAACACCATCGCGTTCAGCGTCAGGCCCGCATTCGGCACCGCGTTCAGCAGCCCCTTCGGCATCGGCGTCATCTGCGTGTCCTCGGCGATGGGCCGAAGCGCCGGATCGTTCAGCATGGAGAAGTAGAGCGAGACGCCGTTCTGCGTCAGGTGGCACTCGCCCGCCGAATAGGCGCGGTTGTTGCTGATGTCGCCCCAGGCCAGCGTGCCCTGCACGAAGGTGGGATACAGCTCGCGCAGGTAGTTCAGCGCGTTGATCGTCTCGCGGGAGTTGATCGAGACGTTGCCCTGCTCGTCGGTCAGCGAGCCGCCATGCGACCAGATCAGCCACTCTGCGAAGGCGTTGCCGTCGCCCACCGCGTTGCCCAGCGCGAAGCCGGCCGGCTTGTTGATCCGGCGCAGCGCCTGGCAGAGGCGCAGGAAGCCGGCATGGTCGTCCGGCACGCTGTCGAAGCCGGCCTCGCGCAGGGTCGAGGTGCGCCAGATGGCTGGCCCGCCGGAAGCGCCGAAGGGCAGGGCGATCCAGCGGTTCTGCCGCCGCCCATAGGCCTGCGCCAGGGGCCGCCAGCCGCCGTATTTGGTGCCGAGGTAGTCCGCGACATCGGTCATGTCGTGGATCTTCTCGGCGAACAGATGCGGTCCGGCGTTGAAGCCGATGATGATGTCCGGCCCGGCATTGGTGTTGGCGGTCACCGCCGTCTGCTGGGTGATGTCCTCCCAGCCGACGAAGTCCACGCGCACCTCGATCCCGTGCTGCTGTGCGAAGCGCTGGCAGTTGGCGTTCCACACGTCCTGGTCGGGCTGCACGAAGCGCACCGGGCGCAGCATGCGAAGCGTCGCGCCGCGCTCGATGGGCAGGTTCGGCGGTGTCGCCGGCTGGGTCTGGATCTGCGCGCCGGCCGTGCCGGCGACCAGGGCAGATCCGCCGAGCGCGAGCGCGGTGCGGCGGGTAATCAGATGGGCCATCGGGCTTGCTTCCTCCTTTGCGTGTTCTCGATTCACAGGCGCGCGCCGTCCGGTCCGAACAGGTGGACCAGCGACAGGTCGGGCTTGATCCGCAGCGTGTCGCCGGGCCTGCCCGCGACGCGCTCGCGGAAGGCGCCGATCAGCGGCGTCTCGCCGATCCGCAGCGAGACCTGCGTCTCCGACCCGGTCGGCTCGACGATCACGATGGCGGCCGGGATCCCGTCATCGGCCAGCACCAGGTGCTCCGGCCGGATGCCGTATGTGGCCGCACCGCGGTGTGCGCCGGGCGGCAGCGGCAGGATCGCGCCGCCCTCCGCCCGGAAGCCGCCGTCGGCCACCTCGCCGCGCAACAGGTTCATCGCCGGGCTGCCGATGAAACCCGCCACGAAGGTGTTGGCCGGCCGGTCGTAGAGCGCGAGCGGCGCGCCCGACTGCTCGATGCGCCCGCCATTCATCACCACGATCTGATCGGCCATCGTCATGGCCTCGATCTGGTCGTGGGTGACGTAGATCGTCGTGGTGGCCAGGCGCTGCTGCAACTCCCGGATCTCGCTGCGCATCTGCACGCGCAGCTTCGCGTCCAGGTTGGACAGCGGTTCGTCGAACAGGAAGACCTGCGGGTGGCGCACGATCGCGCGACCCATCGCCACACGCTGCCGCTGCCCGCCGGAGAGCTGCCGGGGGTAGCGGTCCAGCAGCGCCTCCAGCCCCAGGATCTTGGCCGCGCGCTGCACTTCCTGTTCCATGACATCGGCCGGCGCCTTGGCCAGCTTCATGGAAAAGGCCATGTTCTCGCGCACCGTCATGTGCGGGTAGAGCGCGTAGTTCTGGAACACCATCGCGATGTCGCGGTCCTTCGGCGGCACCGCGTTCACCACGCGCCCACCGATCGCGATCTCGCCGCCGGTGATGTTCTCGAGGCCCGCGATCATGCGCAGCAGCGTGGACTTGCCGCAGCCCGAAGGACCCACAAGCACGACGAACTCGCCATCCGCGATCTCGACATCGACGCCGTGCAGGATCTTGGTGCTGCCGAAGGACTTGCGCACCTGCCGCACCGAGACCGTCGCCATACGCTTCCTCCAGCGCGCCCCACTGCGGAAGCGTCGTCGGTCGGCAGGCTAAACATGCATCGGCCCCAGACGCAACCGCGCATCGATCGCGCGCGGAACGGCCATGGCCGCCGGCCCGTCGCTGGACGCCGGGGAGGCGACGGGCTAGGCGGAGGGCCTCCCCACGGCGACGGACCATCATGCCGGAAGGCTATCGGAGGCTTGCCGCGCTGCTCGGCGCGCTGACCGCGCTCGGGCCCCTCGGCGTGGACATGTACCTGCCTGCCTTCCCGGTCATGGGCGCGGACCTCGCCGCATCGCCGGCGGCCATCCAGCGCACGCTCGCGACCTTCCTGCTGGGGATGGCCGCAGGGCAACTGCTGTTCGGACCGCTCGCGGATCGCTATGGGCGGCGCCCGCCGCTGTTCGGCGGACTGGCGCTGTTCGCCGCCGCCTCCCTCGGTTGCGCGCTGGCCGGTTCGGCCGAGTCACTCGCCTGGCTGCGCCTGCTGCAGGCCATCGGTGGCTGCGCCGGCGCCGTGGTGGCGCGCGCGGTGGTGCGCGACCTCTGCGACGAGCGCGGCGCCGTGCGCATGATGGCGATGCTGATGCTGGTGATGGGTGCGGCGCCGATCCTGGCACCGATGCTCGGCAGCGCGCTTCTCGCCCTGTTCGGCTGGCGCTCCATCTTCTGGGTGCTGGCGGCCTACGGCGCCACGGCGCTGCTGCTGGTGGCGCTGGCGCTGCCCGAGAGCCTTCCGCCGGAGCGCCGGCACCGCGGCGGGCCGTCGGAGATCCTGGCCGTCTACCTGCAGATCCTGCGCGACCGGCGCTTCCTGGCGCATGCGCTGGCCAGTGCGCTGCCGATGCTCGGCCTGTTCGGCTACCTCGTCGCCTCGCCCTATGTGCTCATGGAGCGCCACGGCCTGTCGCCGTTGGCCTACGGCTTCGCCTTCGGCGCCAATGCCTTCGGCCTGATCCTGGCCAGCCAGGTGGTCGCACGGCTGGTCCGGCGCGTGGAACCGGCGCGGCTGCTGGTCGTCGCCCTGTCGGCCTGCGCGGTGGCCGGGCTGCTCGTGCCCCTCGCGGTCGCCACCGGCGCGCTGTGGCCGTTGCTGGCGGCGCTGTTCCTCTACCTGTCGGTGATGGGCGCGGTGCTGCCGATGGCCTCCGCGCTGGCGATGCAGCCGATGGGGCGCATCGCCGGCAGCGCCTCCGCGGTGATCGGCACGCTGCAGTTCAGCGGCGGCGCGCTGGTCGGCGTGCTGCTCGGCGCGCTCGGCGGCGGATCGCCCTGGCCCATGGCCCTGCTGCTCGCCGTCGCGGGCAGCGGCGGGCTGCTGGCGCATCTGGCGCTGCGGCGCTAGGCCTTCAGCAGCGCCTCCGCTGCCGCCACCACCTTGGGCGCGTCCGGCTTCAGGGCGTCCTCGAGCGGCGGCGCGAAGGGCACCGGCACGCGCGGCTGGCCGAGCCGTCCGGCCGCCCGCACCGCGCCGGGGCCGAGCCGCTCCACCACGCGGGCCAGCACCTCGGCGCCGAAGCCGCCGGTCGTCACGGCCTCGTGCACCACCAGCAGGCGGCGCGTGCGCGCGACCGAAGCGCAGACCGACGCCTCGTCCCATGGCCACAAGGTGCGGAGGTCCAGCACATCCGCCGAGATGCCGCGCGCGGCCAGGATCCCAGCCGCCTCCTCCACGGCCGGCACGGTCGCGGACCAGGTGACGATGGTCAGGTCCGATCCTTCGCGCATGCGGCGCGCCTGGCCGAATGGGATCGGCGCGATCGTCTCCGCCACCTCGCCCTTCACCGGGAACAGGTTCTTGGGATCGAAGAACAGCACCGGGTCGTCGCTGCGGATCGCAGCCACCAGCAGCCCCGCCGCATCGGCCGGCGTGGCCGGCACGGCGACGACCACGCCCGGGATGTGGGTGAACCAGCTCTCCAGCGTCTGGCTGTGCTGCGCCGCGGAGTTGCGCCAGATGCCGTGCGGCATGCGCACCACCACGGCGGGCCTGGCCTGGCCGCCGAACATGTAGCGGATCTTGGCGATCTGGTTCACCAGCTCGTCCATCGCGCACATCACGAAGTCGAAGATGCGCATCTCGATGATCGGCCGCGTGCCCACCAGCGCCGCGCCGAGCCCGGCGCCCATGATCGTGCTCTCGGAGATCGGCGTGGAGACCACGCGCTGGTCGCCGAACTCCTCCAGGAAGCCGCGGTACTGGCCGAACAGGCCGCCGCGGGCCACGTCCTCGCCCAGCACCCAGACGCGCGGGTCGCGCCGCATCTCCTGCAGCGCGGCCAGCCGGCAGGCCTCGACCAGCGTGACCTGCGCCATCACACCGTCTCCTGCGCGCCGAAGGGCCAGGCGTCATCCGTCATGGCGCCGTTGTCCTGCACGTCGTCCCAGGCGGTGGCGGGGTCCGGCCAGGGCGCGGAAAGCGCCGAGCCGCGCGCCTGCGACATCTCCGCCCGCGCATCGCCCTCGATCGCGTCGAGCGCACGCGCGGGCATGCCTTCCGCCAGCAGCCGCGCGCGCAGGCGGGGTAACGGCTCGTGGCTGCGCGCCGCCTCCACCTCGCCGGTCTCGCGCCAGGCGGCGGGGTCGGTGCTGGTGTGGCCCATCAGGCGGTAGGTGATGGCGTGCAGCAGACGCGGACCCGATCCGCCGCGCACCTCCGCCACCAGCCGCGCGGCGGCGTCGTCCACCGCGGCCGCGTCGTTGCCGTCCACCGACAGTGCGGGAACGCCCAGCGCCTCGGACCGCGCCAGCACGCCGGGGCCGGCGGTGACGCTCTCGGCGCGGGTGAAGGCGGCGACGCCGTTGTCCTCGCAGACGAACAGCACGGGCAGGCGGTACAGCGCCGCCCAGTTCAGCCCTTCGAGGAAGGGGCCGCGGTTGATCGCGCCGTCGCCGAAGAAGCAGCAGACGATGGCGGAGGAGCCCAGCATCCGCAGCCCCTGCGCCGCGCCGACCGCGATGGGGATGCCGCCCGCCACCACCCCGTTCGCCCCCAGCATGCCCACCGAGAAGTCGGCGATGTGCATGGAGCCGCCCTTGCCGCGGCAATGCCCGCCGGCGCGGCCGAACAGCTCCTCCATCATGCCGGCCACGCCCGCGCCCTTGGCCAGCGCATGGCCATGGCCGCGGTGGTTCGAGGTGATGCGGTCGTCGGTGCGCAGGTTCAGGCAGACGCCGGCCGCCACCGCCTCCTGCCCGATCGAGACATGCAGGGGCCCCGGGATCTCGCCGGCGCGATGCGCGGCGAGGGCCGTCTCCTCGAAGGCGCGGATGCGGCACATGGTGCCGTAGAGCGCGACCAGCCTCGCCCGGTTGTCGCCGCTCATGCGAACGTCCCCCTCGACCCGCCCCTCTTCCCGGGGGCTTGCGGAGCATGCGGCACCGGGCGAAGGAATCAAGCCGGGGAGGAGCCGGAATGCGCGAGGACGCGCTGGTGCTGGACAGCGTGACGCATCTGCCGGCCGTCGTGGAGGCGCGCGGCAGCGGCGCGGCCGGCCGCGCCGCACTCTGCGCCAGCCATGGCGGGGTCTATGCGGCCTGGTATGCCGCGCATCGCGGCGTGGGCGGCCTGATCCTGCACGATGCCGGCGTGGGGCGGGAGCGCGCCGGCGTCGGCGGGCTGGACTGGCTGGCGGCGCGCGGGCAGCCCGCGGCCTGCGTCGGCCAC
>NZ_JAPSMD010000047.1 GCF_027856955.1 Falsiroseomonas oryzae
ATCGACACCGCCGTCGAGGCCGCCCGCGCCCTGCTGCCGGGCGACCGTGTGGCCGCCCTTCGCGCCGAGGCCGTCGAGCGCGGCTGGTCCCCCGACGACACCCGCCGCGCCCTGTTCGACGCCCTGGTGCGCCACGCGCCCCGCCCCTCCGTGCCGGCCAACCCGGCCGCGCATAGCGCACCGCCGCGGGCGGAAATCCTCGACGCCATGGCCGAGGCGATCGCCGCCCGCGCCATGCCGGGCTATCAGCCGGCCGGCAACGGTCGCCACGTCGAGTTCATGGGCTGGCGCCCCTCCGACATGGTCCGCGAGCTGCTGACCATCCACGGCGATATTGCGGTCCCCCGCGACCCGGTCCGCCTGGCCGAGCGCGCCTTCCACACCACTTCCGACTTCCCGGCGCTGCTCTCGGCCGCCGCCAACAAGATGCTGCTGGCCGCCTATGCGCCGGCCGCGCCAACCTACCGCCAGATCTTTCTCCGCCGCGATTTCCGGGACTTCAAGCCGCACCGGCATCTACGCATCGGCGACTTCCCCGTCCTGCAGCCGCTGGCCGAGAACGGCGAGATCCAGGCCGGCACCATGTCCGAGAGCCAGGAGATCGTGCTGCTGCAGACCTTCGCCCGCCGCATCCGGGTGACGCGGCAGATGCTGGTGAACGATGACCTCGGCGCCTTCACCGACTTCGCCGCCATGATCGGCCGCCGCGTCGCCGACTTCGAGAACGCCACGGCCTACGCACTCATCAACCTGGCCAACGGCGATGGCCCGACGCTCACCACCGGCAACGCCCCGGTCTTCGCGACGGCGGCGGGGCGGGCCAACAAGGCGGCGGCAGGCACGGCCCTGGATGAGGCCAACATCGCCAAGGGCCGCGAGGCCATCATGAAGCAGCGCACGCTCGACGGCCTGCCGATCTCCCTCGGCCGCAGCATGCGGGTGCTGGTCGGTCCGGCGCTGGAGCTGTCTGCGCTAAAGCTCACCGCGGCGATCACGCCGGGGACGTCCGGTGCGGTGAACCCCTATGTCGGGCTGCTGCAACCCGTGGTGGAGCCGCTGATCGCGGCGAACCGCTGGTATCTCTTCGCCGAGCCGCCGACCACGCCGGTCTACGTCTACGGCTATCTCAACGGCGTCGAGGGGCCGCAGGTCACCACCGGGCCGGTGTCCGGCGTCGATGGCATCGAGGTCAGCGTGATCTTCGACTTCGGCGTCGGCGCCATCGACTGGCGCGGCGCCTGGTTCAACCCGGGCACCTGATCACTCGACCTTCCATCGTGAAAGCATGCAGAGGCCGCCCTCCGGGGCGGCTTCTGCGTTTCTGGAGATCCCATAGCCATGCGCAACATGATCCGCCCCGAGGCGCGCTCGATCCCGATGGCGGTGCCCTATGCCGGGGGCATCCTCTCTGGCCAGGGCATGCTGGTCGGCGCCTTCTTCGGCGTCGCCGCCTCCGACGCCGCCCAGAACGCCACGGTCGAATGCGAGACCCGCGGCGAGTTCGAGCTCGCCAAGGACCCGACCCAGGCGATGACCGCCGGCGCGCGGGTGTTCTGGGACAACACGAACCGCCGCCTCACCACCACCGCGACGGGCAACTTCCAGGTCGGCATCGTCACCGAGGCCGCGCTCGCCGCCGACACCACCGTCCACGTTATGCTCGCGCGCGTGCCGGCTGCCGGCGCGTGAGCGCCTTCGACGCGGCGCTGGCGGTGCTGGCGGCGGATCCGAACCTCGGGACCGACGCCACTTGGCAGCGCGGCACGGAGCCGGCTGTCCCGCTGCGGGTGCTGTGCTCGTCGCCGGACCAACTGCGTGACGCCTTCGGCACCACGCTGGTCCAGGCCACGGACGTGCTGACCGTGCCGGTCGCCGAGCTGCCGGACATCGCCGCGGGCGACGTGTTCAGCGTCGGCGCGGACATCCTCACCGTCCAGCACGCTGAGCGCGACGCCGCCGGGGTGGCCTGGCGCGTCCTCTGCCAGCGATAGGAGGCCTCCATGCCGCACAATAGCCCGACCGGCTGGGGCATCCTGATCGACCTGCTGCTGGGCGCGGCGGCCGGCCTCGCCGGCGGCTTCGTGCGCTGGAACCACCCGGAGCGGCGCCGCCTCGGCTGGTGCCTGGTCTGGGAGGTTCCGTCGGCGGCGCTGGTCGGCAGCGCCGGCTATGCGCTCGGCGGCCTGCTCGAGTTCAACGAATACGGCCGCTTCCTCTTCGCCTTCGTGTTCGGCTACCTCGGCCAGGCGGCGCTGAACGATCTCGCCGTGGCGCTGCTGCGCTATCGCGCCGGCCTGTCCCCGCGGGATCCGCCGGCGTGAGGCTGCTCGCCGCCGTCGGCGACCTGCGGCAGGTGCTAGCGGCCGAGGTGCGTGCCGGCGAGCGCGCGGCGATGTCAGCCATCCGCGCCGAAACCGATCAGGTGAAGGGCGAGCTGCGCCAGCAGGTCACCGCCTCGCTTGGCGGTAACGCCCGCGGCATCGCCAATGCCTGGCGGTCGCAGATCTTCCCCCGCACCGGGCAATCGCTGCGTCCGGCCGGGCTGGTCTGGACCAAGGTGCCGGCCATCATCGACGCCTTCGAGCGGGGCGCGGTCATCCGCGCCAAGGGTAGCCGGAAGTTCCTCGCCATCCCCACTGGCTTCAACGCGGCCAGAGGGCGCCGGGGACGCGGCGAGAAGGGCATGCGCGTCACGCCAGCGCAGATGGTCGCCTCGGGCCAGGCGTTCCTGCGGCCGTTCAAGTCCGGCCGCGGCTTCGTCTGGTGCCTGCCGCTCTATGAGGCGCAGGGGATCGGTCGGGGGCGTCGCCGCGGACGACGCACGCAGCTGATCGCCGGCGGCCTGGCCGAGATCGGCACGGGCAACCGCAAGGGCCGCGAGGCCTGGGCCCGCAGCATGCTGGAGCGCGGAATGGTGCCGATGTTCCTGCTGCTGCCGCAGGTGACGCTCACCAAGCGCCTCGACGTGAAGGCCGCCGCCGAGCGCGGCCTGCGCCGTCTGCCTGGCCGGTTCGTCGTCGCCTGGGAGCGCGAAATCGGGAGGGCAGCATGAGCAAGCGTGCCAGCTTCGCGCTCCTGGCGACGCTGTCCGTCCTCGGCTGGATCGGCGTTGCATTCGGTCTGGCGCTCACCTGGGTCGCGGGCCGCTTCTTCGCGACGCTGCTGGGGTGGGCATGAGCACGCGCGAAGCTGCGCTCGTGGCGCTACATGCACGGCTGCAGGCCGCGTTCCCGGGCCGCAGCCCCGCGCCTGTCGTGCTGCGCGGCGAGACGACCCCCCAGCGCATCCCTGCGGGCGGGCTCATGGTGCTCCGCGACGGCGACACCGTCGACGAGACGGCGATCCTCTCGCCGCTGTCCTGGGCCATTGAGTACCGCACCGAGATCGAGGTCACGGTCGCGGGCGCTGCGACCGCGGGGCGCACCGCGTTGCTCGACGCCCTGCTCGTCGCCATCGGCGACGCCATCATCGCCGACCGCACGCTGGGCGGCGCCGTCGACTGGGTGCAGCCCGGCTCGCCCGAATTCCAGGACACCGAGTTCGAGGGGGCCGCAGCGGCGCGCTCCGCCCTTGTGCCCGTCACCCTCTGGTTCACCACCGCCGGCTCCGCGCTGGCCTGACATTTTCGGGCAGAAGGACGAAAACCATGCCGCGTGCCATCGGCGCCAACTGCCGCCTGCTCATGCTGCCGGAGGACACCTACGGCACCGCGCCGACGGACGACTTCCGGCGCATGCCGTTCCTTTCCTGCGATCTCGGCGCCGAGCAGCCGCTGCTCGATGCTGATGTCCTCGGCGTTGGCAACGGCCGTGATCCGGCCGCGCCCTTCCTCGACACGGTGACGGTCCAGGGGCAGGTCGTCGTGCCGGTGGACCTGAACAACATCGGTCACTGGCTGCGGCTGCTGCTCGGCCCTCCCGTGACCACTGGCACCAGCCCGAACTTCATACACAGCTTCGGCTCGGGCGCAGCGGCGCTGCCCTCGAATGCGATCGAGATCGGCTATCCCGACGTGCCGAGCTACGATCTCTGCACCGGCGTCCGCGCCGACACCATGGAGCTCGACTTCTCGCCGAGCGGGCCGGCAACCGCGACCTTCGGGTTGATGGGCCAGGGCTCGACACGCGGCGCTTCGAGCGCCGGGGGCGCGCCGACGACTGCTGCCTACACCGCTTTCAACAAGGCGCAGGGCGAGATCAGCCGCGGCGGGAGCCCCCTGGCGCAGGTCAGCGGCGCGCGGCTCAGCTACGCGAACAGCATGGAGATGGTCCGCACCATCCGTGCCGACCGGAAGGTCGAGGGCGTGGATCCCGGAACTGCGCGCGCAACCGGCCAGATCACGGCGCGCTTCGCCGACACCACGCTGCTGACACAGGCGCAGAACGGGACACCGGCCGAGTTCGCCTTCGCGTTCGCCATCGACGCCAACCGCAGCCTCACCATCGCGCTGCACGAGGTCTATCTGGCGCTGGCCAAGACGCCGATCGAAGGGCCGGCCGGCGTCGAGGCGAGCTTCGAGTTCAGGGCAGCCTACAACGCCACCGCCACCCGCATGATGACGGCGGCGCTGAGGAACCAGCAGGTGGGGACGGAGTACGCGTAAGTCCGGCGCCAGAGCGTTGCGAGCATCGTGGTCCTGCGTAGCGCGTACGACTCTCTCACGCGGCCGTGACCGCTTTATGTGCGTCGGCGAATGGATCTGTGCCTCGGGCGCGGGTAACACGGTAGGATGAGGCGCGGGGCGTCAAATGTAAGTATGCGGAGTCCAGCCGTCTCCGCTGCACCATGGTCGCCCCGTCGTAGCCGGCCCATGTGGGCCCATCTCGCGGTCTTCGCTCTCTCGATTGTCCTTCCGCTTTGGTGCCTTCTCGGCCTTATTGCCTGGACGTCGGTCCGGCAAGCGCGTGACGACTACCAGCAGCAGACCATGGTTGTGGCTCGCAACATGGCACTCGAATTGGACCGCGAGCTGGCCGGCTTCAGCGGAATCCTGAGCGCACTCGCGACCTCGCCGGCGCTCCAAGACGGCGACCTGCGGCGGTTCCACGAGCAAGCTGTTCGGGTCGCACCGGCCGGAGGCGCGATCGTGATGCGGGACCGGTCAGGGCAGCAGCTCGTGAGCACGCTCTTTCCGTTTGGGACGCCTCTCCCCGTCACCGCGGCCGCCGCCGTGCGGGCGGCGGACGAGTGCGTCTTTCGGACGCGGTCGACATGTGTCTCAGACCTGTACATCGGCACCACCGACCGGCAGCCCTACATCCTCCTCGACGCGCCCGTATTCCGTGATGGGGAGGTCGAGTTCGCTCTCAACATTGCAGTTCGCGCGCAGCACCTGGCATCGCTGCTCGCGCGGCATCAGCTGCCAGCCGGCTGGGCGGCTTCCATCACCGACCGGCAGCACCGGATCGTTGCGCGGTCGCCCGAGCACGAACGCTTCGTGGGTAGCCTGGCCAATGCTGCGCTCAGGGAGAACACCGCGGCAGACGAGGGTCGGGTGCGCAGTGTGAACGTTGCCGGCGTACCGGTATGGGGCGCCTATGTCCGCTTGCCGGCCTGGGGCTGGCGCGTTGCCATCGGTGTGCCGGAGGAGGTCTTGGGTGCGCCGCTCCGCCGATCGCTGTTCTTCTTCGGCGCGGCCGGCGTCCTTGCCATCGGTTTGTCTATCGCCGCGGCACTGCTCTACGGGAGGCGACTCGCGCGCTCCATTGGAGCACTCGATCGCTTGGCCGCCGCAGTCGGCGGCTCGGTTGCTCCGTCTGCGCTCTCGACATCGATCCGTGAGCTCGACAGCGTTTCCGCCTCGCTGGCCGAGGCGGACGTGAGGCTACGCGCCTCGTATGCGGAGCGGGACCGTGCGCAGACGGAGCTGCAGCGATTGAATGATGAGCTCCGCGCACAAGTCGAGGCCGAGGTCGCAGCGCGTGAGGAAGCACAGCTGCAGCTCGCTCAAGCCCAGCGGATGGAGGCGCTTGGCCAGCTCGCGGGCGGGATCGCGCACGACTTCAACAACGTGTTGCAGGCTGTCCAGGGCGGGGCCCGGCTGATCCAGGGTGACGCGGCAGATGAGGGCCGGGTACGGCGACTGGCGTCGATGATTGTCGATGCTGCCTCACGCGGCGCCGCTGTCACGAGACGCCTGCTCGCCTTCGCACGGCGAGCGGACCTCCGCGCTGAGGCGGTGGACGCCGCCGAATTGCTCGCGGCAATGCGCGAGATCCTGCAACACACGCTCGGCACCGGCATTGAGGTGCGAGTGACAGTATCGCCCGGGGTACCGGCCTTCTTCGCCGACCGCGGACAGCTGGAGACTGTGCTCGTGAATTTGGCCGCAAACGCACGTGACGCGATGCGAGGTGCAGGAGCACTGACGCTCTCGGCCGTCTCGGAAACAGTGGCAATGGACGGAGACGCAACCTCCCATCCGCCGGGGCCCAAGCCAGGAACATACGTCCAGCTCTCGGTAGCCGATACGGGGATAGGCATGGACGCTTCAACACTCGCGCGCGCGGCAGAGCCATTCTTCACCACGAAGGCGCGTGGGCAGGGGACAGGTCTTGGCCTCGCCATGGCGCGCGGCTTCGCTGAGCAGAGTGGCGGCGCGTTGCACATCGAGAGCGCGCCGAGCTGCGGCACCACGGTCCGCATATGGCTGCCGGTCGCGCAACACGCGCCTGTCGGCGTTCACCCGCCAGTCGCGGAGACAGGACACGTCACCGAGGCCAGGCATCGCATCCTCCTGGTCGACGATGAGGCGCTGGTCTGCACGCTCACGGCCGAGGAACTGAAGACGGCAGGCTTCAACATCCATGCCGTCGGGAGTGGCGCGGAGGCACTCAAGCTTATCGAAGCCGGGGAATCCATCGACCTGCTGATTACAGATCTCTCGATGCCTGGCATGGACGGCCTCGCGCTTATCCGAGAGGCGCAGCAGCGCCGACCAGATCTGCCGGCCATCCTGCTAACTGGGTTCGCAACCGATAGAGCAGAACTCGCCATTGGCGGCGCAGTCAGCGGCAGCTTCTCGCTGCTTCGCAAGCCGATCGAAGCCAGGTTGCTCGCGGAGCGGGCGGCCGTGCTGCTCATGGCCGCAGAACCATCGCGGGCCTAGGTTCATCCTCGTCACCGACTGAACGTCGGCAGGATCTGGCGCGCCGTCATGCCGTCTCTCATGATCGCGGCCGCAGGACACTTAGAAAAGGTCGACGCTGCTTCCGACCGAACCGACGCTGCCGTCCTGCAGCAGCACCATCATGCCGGTTGCGTCGACGATTGGCTCACCAACGGCGAGCAGGCTTTCCAGGGTCTTTGCGCCGTCGAGATCTCCGACCGCGACGGAGACGCCTCCCCGGAAGCCAGGATTATATGATTGGTCCTCGCCGCCGCCGACGATCAGGTCATCGCCGACACCACCGACCTGCACGCCATCGGTGTCGCCCTTGAACACGATCACGCGCGGGCCTCCGCCATCGTCGGCAGTGTGGTTGTAGACCACGTCGATGTACACCTTGACGCCCTGATCGTGAAACGGGCGGCTGGTTTCCTGGATGGTCAGATCGAAGGTTATCGTCTCGTTCTGGTTGGACAGGACGAGTGTGCCAGGCCCAACCTTGCGTAGCCCAGCGTCGGCAGCCTTGGTGTCCTCGAAGCCTGCCGCTGTGACGCGTCCCGTGACGCCTTCCACTGGCATGTAGATCGGCATGGTCGACGCTCCTCCGCTTGTCGCCTCCAGCCGCAGCCGGCTCAGGGCACAGCTCAGCAGTAGAACGCGCGGAGCCCTTTACGGAACCCGTACGGCCGCACAGGCAAGATGCAGAAATGCGGGCAGCCTGGCTGATCCGTCATTCTCGCCCGATGCGGTGTCCCTTGCCGCGGCTCGCTGCTTTCTTTCTCCGTTCAAGATGGAGGTTTCCATGCTCACCCTCGACCTCCCGGCCGCGCCGTATTGGCTCGAGCTGCCGCGTGGCGTCCGCGTGGAGATCCGGCCGGTGACGACCGCGGTGATGGCCGCAGCCCAGGCTGCCACGGCACGCCGCCTCGCCGCCATCCGCATCGCCGACCCGCACCTAGACCCCGACATGTTGCGCGGCCTCTCCTTCGCCTTCCTCGTCAAGGCGCTCGCGCGGCACGCCGTCACCGGCTGGGAGGGCGTCGGCGATGCCGAGGGCAAGCCGCTGCCGCTTTCGGCCGAGGCGGTCGAGCGCCTGATGGACATCGACGACGTCGCCGCCGCCTTCTGGGACCGCGCCACCGCACCCGTCGCGGCAGTGGTCACGGAGGGAAACGGCTAAAGGCCCGCGCCGCCTGGCACTTCGGCCGCGGGCCCGACTACTGCCGCGGCTGCGATGCGCTGGATCGCGACTGCGCCGACGCCTGCCCCTACACCGCGCATGCGCCGTGCACGATTGAAGGTGCCGCCGTCTGGAGCGCCGGCACGGCCTGCGTGACCGCGACCAGCATCGGTGCCGATCTCGATCTCGCCGGCGCGCTGGCGATTGCGCGCGAGATGGGTGCCACCGGCTGGGCTGCCGCTGAACTGCTCACCGCGCTGCGCTTTGGCCTCGCCGAGGGCCTGGCCGCGCGAAACTCCCCCACCGTGGACGCAGGAGGTGTCGCCCATGGCGGATAGCACCCGCCGTGTCTCGGTGCGGCTGTCGCTGGACGATGCCGCACGCGTGAAGGCCGGGCTGCGCGAGGTCGGGGAGACTGGCCAGCGCAGCCTGGAGCGCATCCGCGACGGCGCCGACACCGCCTCCCGCGCTCTATCGCTGATGGACGTCGCCACGCGCGGCATCCAGCTCGCCGGCGTCGCGGTCGCGGCACGCGCCCTCGTCCAGGCCGGCGACGCGCTCACGCAGAGCCTGTCCCGCCTGCAGACCGCCACCGGCTCGGTCGAGCGCGCCGGCCAAGTCTATGAGGCGCTCTACCGCAACGCGCTGCAGACAGGCGTTGCGGTCGGCGAGAGCGTCGACGCCTTCCAGCGCTTCTCGATCGCCGCGCGCGAGATCGGCGCCACCTCCGACCAGGTCGTCCGCCTCGTCAGCGGCCTGCAGCGCGTCGCCATCGTCTCTGGCGCGTCCACCCAGGAGATTTCTTCCGCCACGCTGCAGTTGGCCCAGGCGCTGGCCTCCGGCGTGCTGCAGGGCGATGAGCTCCGTTCCATCCTCGAATCCATGCCGCTGCTGGCGGAGGGCCTCGCGAAGGAACTCGGCGTCTCCATTGGCGAGCTGCGCCGCCTCGGCTCCGAAGGCCGGCTCACCGCCGAGCGGGTGTTCCCGGCGCTACTGCGGGCTGCTGAGCGGCTTGGGGCCGAGCTCGACAAGGCGCCGCTCTCCCTCGGCCGTGCCTTCGGCCAGCTTACCGCCGCCACCGAGAACTTCCTCGGCCAGCTCGATCGCGCGGTCGGGTTGTCGAACGCGCTGGCCCGCGGCCTCTCGGCGGCCGCGCGGGCGATGGACGGTGCGCGCCGCGGCGTTGGCCTGCTCGACGAGGGCGAGCGTCTGGCCGACCTGCAGCGCCAGGCGGCGACGCTCTCTGCCGAGATCGGTCGGCTGGAGGCGGAGGGCGACGGCCGCCCCAGCCTGCGCGCTCCGGTCCGGCGCGGCAGCATCCGCCCCGGTCTGGTCGGCGCTGCAGAGAGCCAGGCCGGCGGCGATCGCGGGCAGCGCCTTGAGGACCTCCGCCAGAGCTACTTCGCCGTGCTGGCGGAGATCGACACCGCCGAGCGCGGCGCACTGACCCGCCGCCTGGAGGAGCAGGAGCGGGCCGGCCAGGCGGCAATGGAGGCGCGTCGCCGGCGCGCCACCCAGGACGTGCTGGACCTCCGGCGCGACCTCGACGACCGCTTCCGGATCACCCGCGAATACGACGAGCGGGTTCGCCGCCTCCGCGAGGCCGACGCCGCCGGCGCCATCGACGCCGCCGAGCGCAGCCGGCTGGAGGCTCTGGCGACGGGGGAGCGTGACGAGGCGCTCCGCCGGCTGGAGGGCACCACCCGCCGTGTCGCCGCCGCCCAGCGCGACAACCGCGACGCGGAGCGGGAGCTGAACGACGCCCTCCGCGAGCGCGAGCGGCTCATCCAGGACAACGAGACGGCCTATGAGCGCTATGCCCGGCGCCTCGAACGCCTCGGCGACCTGGTCCAGCGCAGCGAGCGCGTGGGCCGGCCGCTGCCGGAGGAAACGATCGGGCGGGAGGCCGCGGCGGCGATCGCCGAGCTGGAGGCGGCCGAGGGCCGGCTGCGGCAAGACACGGAGCGGACGGGGGACGCTGCCCGGGAGCTGGGCCTGGCCTTCTCCTCGGCCTTCGAGGATGCCGTGGTGGAGGGCCGCGGCTTCGGGGAGTTGCTGAAGGGCCTGGAGCGCGACCTGCTGCGCATCGGCACTCGCAAGCTGGTCACCGAGCCCCTGGCCAACGCCGCGACCGGCCTGCTCAACTCGGCGCTGGCCGGCATCGGCAGCCTGTTCGGCGGCCCGGCGGTCGCCAGCGCGCGCGGGAATGCGTTCGGTCCCGGTGGCCTGATCCCCTTCGCGACGGGCGGCATCGTCGACCGGCCGACGGTGTTCCCCTTCGCGCGGGGCGTGGGCCTGATGGGGGAGGCCGGGCCGGAGGCAATCCTGCCGCTCCGGCGCGGGCGCAATGGCCGGCTCGGCGTCGAGGCCACCGCTGCGCCGATCAACGTCGTCTTCAACGTCTCCACGCCCGACGCGGGCTCCTTCCGCGCCAGCCAGGGCGCGATCCTGGCCGAGCTGAACCGCGCCCTGCGCCGGAGCCAGCGGAGCATCTGATGGCCTTCGACGATGTGCGCTTTCCCGACCGCATCGCGCTGGGTGCAGAGGGCGGCCCGACCTTTGCGACCGTCATCACCACCTCGACCGGCGGGCATGAGCAGCGTCAGGCCAACTGGGCGGAGGCCAGGCGGCGCTACAACGTCGCGACGGGGCTCAAGGGCCGGGCGGATGTGGAGGCGCTGCTGGCCTTCTACATCGCCCGCCGCGGGCAGCTGCGTGGCTTTCGGTTCAAGGACTGGTCCGATTACACGCTGCCGCGCCAGCCGATCGGCGCGACGGACGGCACGCAGGCGACGTTCCAGCTGACAAAACTCTACAGCAGCGGCGGGGAGCAGGTGGCGCGGCGCATCACCCGTCCGGTCGTCGCCACCGTGCGCTGCTGGGTGGCAGGGACGGAGCGCAGCCTCGGCCCCGGCTCGGCGCAGTTCCAGGTCAACCTCGCCACCGGCGTCATCACGCTGGGCCCGGGGCTGCGTGCGCCGGCGGACCAGGTGGTCGAGGCCAGCTGCGAGTTCGACGTGCCGGCGCGGTTCGACACCGACGCGTTGTCGCTGACGCTGCGCACCCATGACCTCGGCGAGTGGTCCAGCATCCCCGTCGTGGAGCTGAGAGAATGAAGTCCGTCTCCGCCGGCCTCGCCGCGCATTTGGCCGGCGAGGCCACCACCCTCGCCACGCTCTGGCGCGTCCAGCGTCGGGATGGCGCGGTGTTCACCTTCACCGACCACGACCGCGACATCGCCTATGGCGGCGAGACCTATCTCGCTGCGCTCGGCTACCAGCGAGCGGCGATCGCCACCGGCGCCTCGCTCGCCGTTGACGAGACGGAGCTGCTCGGCCTGCTCGACAGCGCCGCGCTGGATCCGGCCGAACTCCGCGCCGGGCTGTGGGACGGCGCCGAGGTCCGGATCTTCGCGGTGAACTACGCGAACCTCGCCGATGGCGAGCTGAAGCTCCGGCGCGGCCGGCTGGGGGAGGTGATCGCGCGGGACGACGGGTCGTTCTCGGCCGAGCTGCGCGGCCTGGCGCAGCCGCTGCAGGCGGTGATCGGCGCGGTCTACCAGCCGGAGTGCCGCGCCGACCTCGGTGATGCCCGCTGCAAGATCAACCTCGCCTTCGGCGCGGGCTGGACGCAGCAGGCCAGCATCGAGGCGGTGGCGGACAGCACCACGCTGATCCTCGCCGATGACGGCATCGGCGCCTTCGCCAGCAGCTATTTCGAAGGCGGCGTCGCGATCTGGCAGTCGGGCCCGAACGCCGCCGTCGCTCGGGAGGTGCTCGCCTGGGATCAGGCCAGTCGCACGCTGTCGCTCTTCGCGCCGCCGCCGGTCGCATCGACGGTCGGCGACGTGCTGCACCTCCAGCCTGGCTGCGACAAGCGCAAGGCAACCTGCCAGGGCGTGTTCGACAACTACCTGAACTTCCGCGGCGAGCCCTTCGTGCCAGGCTTGCTGGCCACCGTGACCACGCCGGCATGACGATCGACGAGGCCGCGCGGGCCTACCTCGGCGTGCCCTGGCGGCATCTCGGCCGCAGCACCACCGGCCTCGACTGCATCGGGCTCGTGCTGCTGGCTGCGCGCGACGCCGGCCACGCGCTGCCCGATCCGGCGCCCTACGCTCGCGAGCCGCAGGGCACGAGGCTGCTGGACGGCATTCTCGCGCATGCCGTTCGCGTCGCGTCCGCGGAGCCGGGCGACGTGCTGCTGTTCCGCATGGGCCTCTATGGTGGCCATGTCGGCATCGCCTCCACCCATCCCGCCTGGCGCGTCCCCGCCTGCATCCACGCCTTCGCGCCGCACTGCCGCGTGGTCGAGCAGCCGATGGAGGGCGAGCTCGCCGCCGCCCTGATCGGCGCCTTTCGCCTGACGGAGTAGCGCATGGCCCAGCTTGCCGTGGCCGGAGGCGGCGCCGCGCTCGGCGCGGCCCTCGGCTCCGTCATCCCCGGCGTCGGCACCCTGCTGGGCGCCCAGATCGGCTGGGCGCTCGGTGGCGTCGCCGGCACGACCCTCTTTCCCCAGCGCGGCCAGGACGCCCAGGGCCCGCGTCTCACCGACCTCACCGTCCAGACCTCGAGCTACGGCGTGCCCATCCCGGTCGCCACCGGCCGGGTCAAGCTCGCCGGCAACGTCATCTGGACCACCGCGATCGAGGAGGTCGCCTCCACCCAGCGCCAGCGCGGCAAGGGCGGCAGCCGCGGCCCCAGGCAGACCACCTACGCCTACTACCTGTCCTGGGCGGTGGGCCTCTGCGAGTGGCTCTCGCCCTCGCCGAACGCCCAGCTGCTCAAGATCTGGCTCGACGACAAGCTGGTCTTCGACGCCGAAGCCGCGACCGGCGTGATCCAGGTCCCGGGCCTGACCTGGCGGTTCTATCCCGGCGACGAGACCCAGCTGCCCGACCCGCTGATCGCCAGCATCGAGGGTGAGGACGCGCCGGCGCACCGGGGCCTTGCCTATCTCGTCTTCGAGCGGGTGCCGCTGGACCGCTTCGGCAACCGCATGCCGAACGTCACGGTGGAACTCGCCGGCAGCGCGGTCCGGAGCTTTCCCGAGCAGCCGGGCCAGCCGCCGGCCGTGCCGCTCTTTCCCTCCAGCCCGAGCGACTTCTTCATGGGCTCGGGCTGGAGCAACCGGGTGGCGGCGGATTACCGCCGCGGGCGGCTCTACGAGGGCCGCCGCCGCGCCGGCACCTTCGGTGGCGGCACGGACGAGATGATCCGGGTCTATGACCTCGTCACCATGCAGACCATCGCCGAGCACCGCATCGACCGGGTGCTTGGCCACTTCTTCCCCGAGGGCAGCCCGCCGAACGACAGCAGCACCACCGCCGGCATCCTGCATGTCGGGGTGGACGGCTTCCTCTACATGACGGGCGGCCAGACCATGCGCGTGCCGCTCTGGAAGATCGATCCGGACACCATGCGCGGGGTGGCCTATTTCGGGCCGCTGCAGGGCTCCAACCCGGTGTTCGACGGGGACGACACCATCGCGCTGTTCGTGCCGATGCAGATCGCCAGCGTCTCAGTGCCGCAGCCCGATGGCAGCACCCGCCCGCTGGTGATCGTCCAGGGCGGCCAGGCCGGCGCGGTCACCATTGACGCCGCGACGATGAGCTATGTCTGGGGTGGGCGGAACGCCGTCTCCCCGCCAGCCATCCCCGGCGTGCACGGCATCTTCCACACCGACCGGCTCGACGTGCAGCTGGTGCCGGGTGAGCGGCGGGTGGACGGCGCGGACCTCTGGTATCTCCGCGGCACTGGGTGGGACACGGAGCCGCGGATCGAGATGATCCGGCTGACCTACAGCCCGGCGCTGGCCATTACCCGCACCGACTTTCCGCCAATCGACGTCCAGGCCGAGATCGATACGGACGGCGCCCGGCCGCTGATCCACCATGCCTGGTGGGACACCAGTGACGGCACGCTGGTCCTCACCATCAGCAACGCCGGCAGCAGCGCCGGGCCCTACAGCCGCTACTCGACCGTCAAGTATGCCCCCGGCACCGGCTCTGCCCCCGGCAGCGGCGTGGTCTGGAAGCTGGTCGACCACGCGCCTGTGGGACGCTTCGCCGGCGGGCCGGGCCGGATGGAACGGGTGCTCGGGAGCACCTGGGGGCTGGGGGGTGACCTGGTGCTGCAGACCGGCACCGGGCTGGCCACCTGGAACGCCGACGGCGCCGACTTCTCCAACCGCTTCTGGCTCGACGAGCAGGCGGCGGTGATCGGCTTCTCCGGCTTCTCCGACATCCCGACCAAGCGCTTCCTGACCCGCGCCACGGCCACTGACCTCACCCTCGGGGATGTTGTCCAGCAGCTCTGCACCAGGGCCGGCCTGACCCCAGGGGACCTCAACGTCGCGGGCCTGACCGACAGCCTGCGCGGCTACCTCCTGCCGCGGCCCATGTCCGCCCGCGATGCCATTACCCCGCTCGCCAGCGCCTTCCTGTTCGATGCGGTGGAGCAGGACGACCTGCTGCTGTTCCGCAAGCGCGCGGGCAGCGTGGTGTCCAGCGTGCCCTATGCCGACCTGGTGCAGGAGCGCCCCGACACGCCGGCGCTGAGCGAGCAGCGGGCTCAGGATGCCGAGCTGCCACGCGAGCTGACGGTTCGGTATCTCGACGTGGATCGGGCGGGGGAGCCGAACGCGCAGTCCTGGCGCCGACCGGTCAGCCCGACGCCGACCGTCGCGGCCACGGCGAGCAGCACGCTCGACCTGCCCATCCCGCTCACCGGCGGCGAGGCCAAGGCGATCGCGCGGCGGCTGATCACCGCCACCTGGCGCGAACGCACCCGACTCACCTTCGCGGTCGGCCCGCGCCACGCCCGGCTGGTGCCGTCCGACCCGATCACCGTCGGGCTGGCCGACGGCGCGACGATCCGCTGCCGCGTGCTGTCCACGCAGCTGGGAGCGAACTGGACGACGCGGACCGAGGCGGTGACCGAGGACGCTGCGGCCTATGCGCTGACGGCCCTGGCCGACGGCGGCGCGGGCTGGGTGCCGCCGACGCTGCCGCTGCCCTACGCCACCCGCCTGCTGCTGCCCGACCTCCCGCTGATCCTCGATACCGACGATCTCGGCGGCGCGGGCCTGCGGGAATACGCGCTGCTCGGCGGCTATCGCGGCCAGGCGTTCCGTGGCGCCACGCAGTTCCGCAGCCCGGACCTGCTCGCCTGGGAGGAGATCGGCGCCGTCACGCGCTCGGCCACTTGGGGCGTCGTGACCGGTACGCCGGCCCGACCGCTCAGCCCTTGGACCTGGGACGACAGCGGCGTCCTGGAGGTCGTGCTGGAAAGCGGCGCGCTGGACAGCGCCACGGCGCTCGAAGTGCTGAATGGCGAGAACACCGCGGCACTGATCGGTCCCGACGGCGCGGCCGAGGTGGTCCAGTTCCGCGACGCCGTCGATCTCGGCAGCGGCCGCTACCAGCTCACCGGCCTGCTGCGCGGCCGGCGCGGGACCGAGGACCAGATTGCGACCCGCACGAGCTGCGACCTCTTCGTGCTGCTGGACGACGCGGTGCGCTTCCAGGCCACGCCCGCCGAGATCACGGCCATGCGGCACCACCGTGCGCCGACGATCTACGAGACGGTGGAGACCGCGCCCGCCACCCTCAGCAAGTCGGCGCGCGGCCGGGCCGAGGGGCCCTATGCGCCGGCCCATCTCGCCGGCACGCGCGACGGCAGCGGCAACCTGACCATCACCTGGGTGCGCCGCACCCGGATGGGTGGCAGCTGGGCCGATTACACCGGCGAGGTGCCGCTGAACGAGGCCGCGGAAGCCTACGAGGTGGAGATCGTCGACGGCGACACCTTGGTGCGGACCATCACCGGACTCCCCACACCCTCCGCCACCTACACCGCCGCCGAGCAGACCGCGGACTTCGGCACACCGCAGGCCGCCGTCATGGTTCGCGTCTACCAACTCAGCGCCATCGTCGGCCGCGGCATCGCAGTAAGGGCCACCCTATGACGACACCCAACCTTGCCATCCCGCTGATCGTCGCCAGCCAGAGCCAGAAGGAGGTCACCGCCAACGCCGCCTTCACCGCGCTGGATCGCGCGATCACCTGCACCTTCGTCGCCGATGTGGCCGCCGGCGGCGTGACTCTGACCGCTGCGCAGTACCGCGCGGCGCTGGGCGTGCGAGTCATCAACGCCACGGTCCCGGGCCGCACGGTCACGCTGCCGCCCGTCGAGCGCTATGCGATCGTCAGCGTGGACGCGGCGACCTCGACCGAGGGGGTTACCGTTCAACGCGGCACGGCGAGCGCCGTCGTCGAGGCCGGCAGCGCGGCGCTGGTTCGCACCGACGGCACCGCGAACGGCCTGGCGGTGATCATGCGCGGGGCGGATGGCGCAGCCGGCGACTTCTTGGCGCTCACCGACACGCCGGATAGCTACGTCGGCCAGGCGCTCCGCCTGCTGCGGGTCAACAGCACCGAGGACGGGCTCGAATTCACTGAGGCAGGTGGATCGGGTGTAGAGGCCTTCCTGGATCTCACCGACACACCGGGCAGCTACGCCGGGCAGACCGGCCGCGCGGTGGTGGTCGACGCCGGCGAAACCGGGCTCGGCTTTGGCGTGCCGATCACGCCCGTCGTGACGCACGCCGACGCCACCCTCGCCCCCGCCCTGGCGCAGGCCGGCCACTGGTTCCGCTGCACCAGCGCCTGCACCATCACCCTGCCCGCTGATGCCGCCACGGCCTTCCCGATCGGGACGTCGCTCACCTTCTCGCAGGCCTCCGCCGGCGCGCTGACCTTCACAGCCGGCGCGGGCGCGACGGTGAACGTCGCGGCGACCCACTTGGCCAGCACCAATGTCCTGCACGCGGTCGTGCAGGCGACCAAGCTCGCGCCCAACACCTGGGTGCTGTTTGGCCATCTGAGGACTGCCTGATGATCCACCCCGGCGCCGTCGCCGCGATGCAGCGGTCCTCGATCGGTGAACTCTGGATCTATGGCAGCTACACCAGCTCGCAGTCGCTCTCCCTCGGGCGGGTGTTCTGGAACGCCGAGGTGGTCGACACCCTCAACGTCTTCGGCCCAAGCAGCAGCACCGTCACCGTACCGGCCGGTGTGGCCTCCGCACGCATCTGGGCGCGCGTCATGCAGGATGGGCTCGGCGGATCACCGGCAGGCACGATCCATGCCCGCCTCGAGCGGAGCACGAACGCCGGCTCGAATTGGACGACGGTCAGCGAAGCCACGGGCTTCCACCCGGGCGACACGGCGGACCAGACGCTCGATGTGCCGGAAGTCACCCTCGCAGTTTTCGCTGGCCACCAGTTCCGCGTCGTCTGCGGCCCGAGCGGCACCTTCGGCCGCGTCTCCTACAACAATGACCCCAGCCGCAGCTTTCTCCGGCTTGTGTGGGGAGCCTGAACACCCCTCCCTGCGCACGGATCGAGGTGATGCCGGTGCCAATCTAGGCGAGACCCTCGACCGAGAAATCATGCACCTCGCCCTGGAAGCGCAGGCGTCCACCACCGATCGAGCCGGTGCGGCCAAACAGCCCGAGGCGCACCTCCTCGATCCACACGCTTGCATCCGGGTTCGGGTCGCCCTGCGCACCAAGCAACGCAGCCGAGCCCGCCGTAAGCAGGGCGCGTCGGCTCAGGTTGCTCGTCATTCTCCTCGCCGACCTCACGCAGCGGCGCAGCATGTCAGCCGGCAACCAGGCCGACGATGACGGTGCCCCAGGTCGTCAACAGAATGTGGCCGATCGGCACTGCCGGCGTGTAGCCGAGCACCGCGACGGGGCTGCCGGACTTCTCTTGCACTGCGGCCATGCCCGGCGTGAAGGTCTGCGCGCCAGCCAGGCCGCCGAGCAGCAGCACGGGGTTCATGCGCAGCACGTGGTGCCCGACCATGAGCCCAACGATCTGCGGCATCAGCGTCACCGCTACGCCACCGAGGAACAGGCCGATCCCCGCCTCGGCAAGTGCGCCGAAGAAGATCGGGCCGGCATGCAGCCCCGTCATTGCGACGAAGGCGGCAAGGCCAAGCGCCGTCATCAGCGAGACCGCGCCATCCGGGATGCGTCCGAAAAGCGGCATGCGGGTGCGCAGATGCCCGACGAGCAAACCTGCGAGCAGCGTGCCGACACTGGTGCTGAGCGCGATGTGCATGTCCCCGACCGGCATCTGGATTGCAGTGCCGGCGACACCTCCGAGGAAGATGGCGAGTCCGAGGACGACGAAGTCGGTCGACTCCGTCGGACGGACCACCGGCCCTATGCGCGCTGCCGCCTGCTCCACCGCCTGCTCCGGCCCGACGATTCGCAGCAAGTCGCCGCGTTCCAGCACAGTGCCGGGTCCGATCGGTATCTCCTGGTCGCCTCGCTTCACGCTCCGCAGGAAGACGCTGCGCGTCCAGTCCTCCCACGCGGCGTCCTCGAGCTTGCGGCCGGCGAGCGCGGCACTGGTGAGAAGGATCTCGCTCGTCGCGACCGGCACGTCCAGCAGGCCCCGGTCCTCGACCTCCTGCGCGCGCGCGCCGATCACCTCGACCAGCACCTCCCGCCGCCCGGTGACCGCGACTATATCGCCGGCTTGAAGTCGCAGCGACGGATCCGGCTGCACCAGCTCCTCCCCGCGACGGATGTGCAGCACAAACAGGCGGTGGCCGTGAACCTGCTCCGCGGCTTCGCGCAGCGTCAGGCCGACGACCGGCGCGTCCTCGTCGAGCCGGTAGGCACGCACCTCGAAGGGCCTCCAGGCGGAGGCAATCCCAGGACGGCCGCGGGAGATGCCGAGTTCCTGCTCCAGCTTCGCCGCCTCCGCCTTCAGATCTACGCCGATCAGCCGCGGCGCCGCGGAGGAAAGGAACCAGATCACGCCGATGGCGCCGAACAAGTAGCAGACGGCGTCGGCGACCGCGATGTGCGCGATCAGCCGAGCGCGTTCCGCCTCGGGCAGCGGCAGCGCGTTGATTGCCTCGGTGGCAGTTCCCATCGCGGGGCTCTCAGTCAGCGCGCCAGAGACGAGGCCGGCGGCGAAACCGACATCGAGTCCGAGCAGGCGGGCCACGAGGTAAGCGGTAAGCAGGCCGGTGCCGGCGACCGTGATGGCCAGTGCGACCGGACGCCAGCCGTCCCGCTTCAGCGCCTGCATGAACTGCGGCCCGACGGAATACCCGATGCCGAAGAGGAACAGCAGGAAAAGGAAGGATTTGGTGGTGCCGGAGACCGGCACATGCGCGACCTGGCCGATGGCGATGCCGGCGAAGAGCGAGCCGGTGACCGGCCCGAAGCGGAACCCGCCGAAGTTCAGCGAGCCGAACCAGTAGCCGAGGCCGATGGCCAGGAAGACGGTGAACTCCGGATACCGCACCAGGAAGTCGCGCAGCCATTCGAGCATCGTCGTGTTTCCCTTGGGCGCCGCCTCAAGGCCGGGCGTGCCGTTCGATGCGGCGGCCAGGCCGGCCACCAGGCTCCAGGCCGGTCGCGGCGCCGCCCCGCGTCACGGTTCGTCCGCGATCAGCACGCGCAGCTCTGGCGGAGAATCTCCCTTGTGGAAGGCGCGGGCACGCGCGGAGGCAGTGTCGTCGGCGAGGTTCACGCGCGCAGCGCCCCGTCGCAGCTCGTGCCAGTCGGGCAGGCGGAAGGTCTCGATCCAGAGCTGCGGGCGCTCGACGTCGCGGGTCAGCATCCAGGCCACCGCACCGTCGCGGCGGCGCGCCGCGGACAGCTCGCGCATCGCGGCGCGGAAGCCGGGAATGTCGGCCGGCTCAACCGAATAGGCGATGGTGACCAGCACCGGATGGCGCGGACCGACGAGCCCCGCCAGCATCTCCTGCTGCACCTCGAGCCGCGGCAGCGGCCGCGCCGCGGGCAGCGAGGGATCCTCGATCTCGCCCGGAAGCGCCTGCAGCCGCGCGACGAGGGCCATCACCATCCCGCCGAGCCCCGCGGCGAGGATCGTGCCGGTGAGCCCCGCATGCGTGCCGAGCCAGCCCCAGCCAATCGCGCCGAGGCCCATGCCGCCATTGTAGATCGCCTGGTAGGTCGCGAGCCCGCGCGCCCGCACCCAAGGCGCGCTGGCGAGTTGCACCGTCGTCTGCAGGTTGGAGGAGCCGATGATCCAGCCGGTGCCGAACAGCAGCATGGCCCCCGCGACGACCGGTGGATACGGCAGCAAGGCCACCGGCAGCAGCGCGCCGCCGGTCAGCAGGCCGGCGACCATCACGAAGCCGTCGCGCGACAGGCGGCCGCCCAGCCGCGGCATCAGCAGCCCGCCCAGCACGGCGCCGGCGCCGATGCAGCCCAGCATCAGCCCGTAGCTCGCCGAGGCGAGGCCGAGCACGTCACGCACATAGAGCGGCAGCAGCGCCCAGATCGCGCTGGCGAAGGCATAGAAGGCGGCGGAGCGCACCAGCGCGACGCGCACCGCCGGCTCCGCCCGCACGTAGCGCAGCCCGAGCCGCATCGCCTGCAGCGGCGGCTCCGGCGGGACGCCTGCCAGGCCTTGGACGCGCGGCAGCACCAGCACGCTCGCGACCAGCAGGGCAACCATGGCGAAGCTGGCGGCGTTCGCTGCGAAGGCTGCCGCGGCCCCCGCGCCCGCGACGATCAGCCCGCCGAGCGCCGGGCCTACGGCGCGCGCAACGTTGAAGCCGATCGAGTTCAGCACCAGCGCCTGCGGCAGGTCCTGCCGCGGCACGGTGAGCGGGACGGAGGACGCCCAGGCCGGGTTGTTCATCGCCGAGAAGGCAGCGAGCAGCGCCGTCAGGCCGAGCAGCGTCCAGGCGGTCACCATCCCCGCCGCATAGGTGATCGCCAGCAGACCCGCGCAGGCCAGCATGCAGAGATTGGTCCAGACCAGGTAGCGCCGCCGGTCCACCACATCGGCCAGCGCGCCGGCCGGCAGCGCCAGCAGCAGCACGGGAAGCTGCGCCGCCGCCTGGGTCAGGCTGACCATCAGCGGATCGGGTGCGAGGTCCGTCATCACCCAGGCGCTCGCCGTGGACTGGATCCAGGTGCCGAGGGCGGAGACGGCGTTGCCCGTCCACAGCCAGAGGAACAGGCGGTGGCGGAAGGGCGCCAGGGCGGAGGCTTCGGCGGCCGGCAATCAAGCGGTTCCCTCTGCCGCCGTCCGCGCCGCCGGCAAGGCGCGCGGCCTCGCGCGCAGCAGCGTCAGGGCGATCGCGGCATAGGTCACGCCGACCAGCACGCCGGCGATCCGCACCCACAGCCGCTCGTCGGTATCGTCGTAGAAGACCGAGAAGCCCTGGCCGACGAGGATGCCGAAGGCGTTCAGCGACTTCATCGCGACCCCGCGCCTGGGACCGGGGACGACGATGCGCACCGCGATGAACCAGGCCAGCGCCAGCGTCACGGTGCCGAACACCGCGAGGTCCGGCGCCAGCCACACCGCCTGCCAGGCGAGCGCCGCCGCTGCGCCGCCGATGAAGGCGGCGAGGATCCGGTCGCGGATCACGCGCCGCGGCGAGACGCGGTCCGGCCTCAGCGCGATCACCACGCCGACCAGCACCGCGCCCGGCGCCGGCGGCTGGAAGCCGGCGGTGAGCACCACCGCCAGCAGCAGGACGCCCGCCGCGGCGGGCGCGCTGACCGGCGGTTCGAGCA
>NZ_JAPSMD010000048.1 GCF_027856955.1 Falsiroseomonas oryzae
TGCCGCTGCGGCCAGAGGGGATGCGCGCGGCATGACGGCGCGCGCCTTCGCCTCGGCGGGACTGGTGGCGCTGGTCTTCGACGGGCTGCGGCGGCAGGGCATCGCGCCGCCGGAGCCGCCGCCGGGACCAGGCCTGCGCCACGCGGCGCCGCCGCTGGTCGCGCATGGGCGCAAGCGGGACCTGCTCTCGGCCGTGATGGCGCGGCACGGACCCGTCGTGCTGCTGCGCATCGGCGAGGCGGTGGCCGAGCAGGGCTTTCAGCCGATGCTACACGCGCTGTTGCGCGCCCGTGGCCCGGCGGACCTGATCGGTCGCTGGCTGCGGCTGGAACGCTACGCGCATTCGCACCACCGCACCGAGGTCGAACGGCTCGACGACAGCGGCGCGGTGCTGCGCCACGTCTCCACCGACGGCGTCCCGCCCTTGGCGGCGGAGGATCTGCTGGTGCTCGGCGTGTATCTGGGCCTGCTGCGCGCGATCGGCTGCCGCGACGTGGAGGCATGGGTCGTAGGTGACCGCGTCGCCCTGTCCGATGGCTGCTGGGACGGCGAGGCCGCTGCACGGGCCGTGGCGACCGGCGGCACCGCCAACTGGCGGATCGCCTGGTCCGGATGGAGCCCGATCCACCCTGGAACGCCGCCCGCCGGAACTGCCGACCCGCAAGGCGCGCCGGACATCGCCCTCGGCGACTGCGCCGAGGCGGCCGCCCTCGCACGGCTGCTGGCCGAGGATCCTGCCCGGCATCTTGCGCTCGCCGAGGCCGCGGCGGCGCTCGACCTGTCGCCGCGGGGCCTGCAGCGGCGGCTTGCCGCGCACGGCCTGACGGCGACGGCGGTGGCGCGCGCCGTACAGGTGCGCCACGCCTGCGCTTTGCTGGCCGGCAGCGACGAGCCGCTGCCCGCGATCGGCTATGTCTGCGGCTTCTCCGACCAGGCGCATTTCACGCGCACCTTCCGCCAGCGCGTGAACATGACGCCGGGCGCCTATCGTGCGCTGCTCAGGGCAGGTGGCGGCCCGGCCGCCGCGTGAGTGCGGGCGGGCCTCGGCGGGTCAGTCCAGCTTGGGGTGCGCGCCCATCGGGACGGACCGCGGCGATAACCCTGTTGGTGGTGCCGAAGGTCGATGCCGATGGCGGGGCGCATGGGCGGGCGTGACCGGAAAGTTGCGCGGTAGAGCCCGCTGCCGGCGCTGGGCTGGCAAGCTCGCTGGCCGTGCCGCCGCACCGACCAAGGCCTTGTGTCCAGCTCCAACGGCCGGCCCCGTCGGAAACGTCGGACCACCAAGCACACAGCGTGAATCGACCCGAAGCGGTCCTCCTGCCGGGCTCGGGTTCAGATCCCTCCGGTGTCGGGCCAGGACGCCGCGGCATCTTGCGTCAGCATGCCGCGGGCGCATCAGCGTGCCGGGGCTGTTCAGCGCCGCCGACCAACTTCCGCCGCTGCCATGCCGCGAGTGTCTCGCGGGCACCGTTGCGTGCCGGGTCAAGCGCGGCGTCATGGCCCGGACTGCGTTCGGAGAGTTCGACGACGTAGCCATCGGGATCGCGGAGATAGGCCGAGTGGATGATGCCGTGGTCCACCGGGCCTCGCACCTCGACGCCTGCGGCGCGCGCGCGCTCGATGAGCGGGCCTAGCGCGTCCGGCGCGACCTCGAGCGCCACGTGCAGGTCGAAATCGTGCTGCGCGCGGAACTCGAAGGCTTGCTCCGGCGCCTCGAAGAAGGCGAGGAAGCTGCCGTCGCCGAGGCGGAAGAAGGTGTGCAGCGCCCGCGTGTCATCGATCGCGATCGCCTTCACCAGCGGCAGACCGAGCAGGTCCTCGTAGAAGCCCCGCGTCGTGGCGGTGTCGCTGCAGCGGAAGGCGACGTGATGGAAGCCGGTGATCGCGCCCATGGCGGCCGTCACGCAGCGTCGGCGCGGAGCTGGTTGCGCCAGGCATCGAAGCCGGCACTGGCGGCCGCCCATGCCGGACGCGCGCGCATCGCGGCGATCCAGGCCACGACCCGCGGCCAGGGCCCCATGTCCCAGCCCACCAGCTCGGCGGTCGTCGCGTAAGCCACGCCGAGGTAGTCGGACAGGTCGGGCTCGGCCCCGCCCAGGAAGGGGCCCGCCCCGGCAAGCATGTGCGCGTCGAGGATGCCGAACAGCCGCTCGGACTTCCGCGTCGCCCGCGCGAGCGCTTCGCGCTGCATGGCCGGGTCCGCAAAGCCGTAGTCAGGGAAGAGCTGCGCATAGACGACGCCGTAGCCGAAACAGCGATAGAAGCCGGTGTTGAACCAGTCCATGCGGGCATTCACCTGCGCCCGCGCGCGTGGCTCCGCCGGCCAGGCCGGGTGCCCGGCGCGGTCGGCGAGATACTTCAGGATCGCCGAGCACTCCGTGAGCAGGAAGCCGTCCGGTTCCTCGAGCAGCGGGACGAGCTGGTTCGGGTTCTTCGCGGTGTAGCCGGGGGCCAGGTGCTCGCCGGTGAAGAGGTCTACCGGGACGAGCTCCAGGGGCAGCCCGGCCTCGGCGGCGAACATCACGATCGGACGGCAGGTCGTCGAGCCATCGAAATAGTGGAGTTTCATGAAAGGCGGTCCTCACGGGGTTCTTTCTCGGCGCAGATGACACGACCGGAGGGCGGGTCCTCAATCCGAGAGGTTGCAACCTCGTTCGGCGGAAATGCAGAATAAGGGACATGCGGGATTGGGATGACCTGCGGCACTTCCTCGCGGTGGCACGGGCCGGGAGCACCCTCGGAGCTGCGCGCTCGCTCGGGGTGAACCAGACCACCTGCGCGCGGCGCATCGCAGCGTTGGAAGCGACGACACGCACACAGCTCTTCGAGCGCCGGCGCGCGGGCTACCGGCTCACCGAGGCGGGGGCTCGGCTGCTCGTTTTGGCTGCGCGGGTGGAGCGGGAGGTACGCGCGCTGGAGGGGGCGCTCGAGGCGGAGCGGCGCATGCTCTCCGGGCGGCTGCGAGCAACGACCAACGAATCGATCGCCAATGATGTGCTGACGCCCTTCCTCGCGCGCTTCCGAGAGGCCTATCCGCGGATCCGGGTCGAGGTGACGATCACGGACCGCACGCTCGAGCTCGCCCGAGGCGAGGCGGATGTGGCACTGCGGGCCGGACGCCAGCCGGAAGCCGTGGGCGTGGCGGTGCGCCGCATCTGCCACCTGCCCTGGACGATCTATTGCGCGCGCGACTACGCGCTGCGGCACGGCGCCCCGACGAGCCAGGCGGAGATCGCAGGCCATGCGGTGATCGGCGGCGAGGGCAACGTGGCCGACATCGCCGGCGTGCGCTGGCTGGAAGAGGCGGCACCTGGCACCGAGGTGGTCTCGCGGAGCGGCAGCCTGACGAACATGACTGCGGCGGCGGTGGCGGGGCTCGGGCTGGCGGCGCTGCCCTGCATGATCGGCGATCGCGAGCCTGCCTTGCAGCGCTGCTTCCCGCCCGTGCCCGGGATCGGCGGCGACCTCTGGCTCGTCGTGCGGGAAGAAGCGCGCGAGGTGCCGCATGTGCGCGCCTTCCTCGATTCGCTGGTCGCCCATCTGGGCGCGGTCCGCTCGATGCTTGAGGGATCCGCAACGGGATGACTGACGCCGCCCTCCAAGGTCCCGGGCCCGGCGAAGGGTGAGCTTGCAACGAGTACCGCCCCAAGCGCCCGCAACCGATGCCGCGTGAGGACGCGGGTGCCGATGCCGCCCAGCACGCGCCCCATGCGGTGTTGCCGTCGAACTGGGAAGCCCGCGCGTCGCAGCATCGAGCAGGGCCGCGAGAAGCAATCCGCCGGAAATCATCAGCAGCGTGCCGGCGGTCTGCCAAGCCAGAAACGCGGCCGAGGCTCGCAGCCATCGCTGCGTCGTGCTCGGCATCGTCGACGACATGGCGGAGACGCTGCGGTGGTGGCTTGTCGGCCAAGTGGTCACGATCGTCGTGGTTGCCCTGTCGATCGCGCTTGCGCTCACTGCACTCGGCACGCCGGGCGCCCTGGTTCTCGGCTTGCCGGCGGGCCTCCTCAACTTCATTCCATACCTCGGAGCCTTCGTCGGCGCCGTCCCGATCGCACTTGCCGCCTCATCAGAGGGGAGCACGATGGTCTTCTGCTCGGCATGCAGATGCTGATGGGAACGCTGGTCGGCGCCGTCGGGATTGCGCTGGCGGCTCCTCTTCAGGCGGCGCTTCGCGTCGCGGTCGTTAGGATCTCGGCGGGCGACGCGGACCAAGCCTGGGGATCGCTGCGACAGGACGGCCTTGCGAGACGCAAAGCCTACTTGCCTGTCTGTCTCCCCGCGAAGAAGCCGCTGATCAGCGACAGGGCGAGAAGTTCGATCGGCGACAGTTCTCGTCCCACCCGCAGCGCGGCGATCAGCGCCATCTGATCCTGCGGGGTGCCCGTCGCGGCCAGCGACTGCAACAGTGCCTCAAGATTCTCGTTGGGATTCTCGTTGGGCGCCGGCACCGCAGGACGATGGCGTGATGACCTGGCATGCCAGCGTGCAAGCGCGCCACCGACCATGATCGCGACCATCCCGTAGGCGGCAGAAATCACGCCCGCCGCGAAGACAGGTCCTTCCGACGCGCTGAGATGCGTGTAGGCGGCGAATGTGCCAAATCCCAGGCTCAAGGTCGCAAGCAGCATCACCGCTTCGGCGCCGATAACGCCAATTAGGAAATCGCGCGGGTGCCAATCCGCAACGGCAAGCAGAAGGCGGTGAAGCCCACGCAACATGAGCGATCAGTGCCGCAAGCGACTCATCATGCCGAGCGCCATACCGACACCGAAGGAGATCAGTATGGCCGTCAGCGGATTGCGTGCAATGCTGGCCTCGACCTCATCGCCGGCGGCGTTGACGCGCGACTTCACGTCGTCTGTCGTGGTAGCAAGCTTGACCTTTGCGTCGTCAATGGCACTTGCGACGTGTCGGGCAACTCCCTGCGCCTGGCTCTGCAGCAGAGCGCTGATGGACTCCGACAGGCGCGCAACGTCCTCTCGCAGTGCGACTAGATCCGCCGCGATGTCTTCGCCGGTACCTTCTGAAGTCTTGGTCATGACATTCTCCAGCTATCGGGGAGATATGGCGTCCCCCCGCCGCGCCATGCAGACACAATGCACCGTGAATGGTCAGTCCGGCTGTATGCGCGTGATCTTGGATCCGTTGATCGACAGCGAAGCCATTAGCCCCTGTTGGCTGAAGCTGATCGCATAGACCGGCTCGGTCAGTGTCGTTGAGGTGATGTTAGCCTGGAGACCGTGATCGAGCGCCACGACCGTTGGGCCGGTGCCAATCTCCCACCCACTCGCAGCATCGAGTGCAGCGCGCGCGGCATCCGTCATGAAGAACATCGCGAGGCCGGCAACCTGTGCGCCGATGGTGAATCCGAAGGAGGCGCCGGCAATGTTGTAGTAGCCGAGCGTGCGGTCGCCCGCGATCAGCGCGCCCTGACCGTACTGACCTCCGACGATGAAGCCACCGCTGAGAATACGCGGGAACACCAGGATGGCCTTGGCGCCGGCAAAAAGCGGGCGGGTGTTCTCCTGCGCGCGGAGAGTGCGCAGCGCGTTCGCGACCTCACCATCGATCTCAGCACGTGAGGCGGCCTGCGCCGCACGCGGTGCCAGGCTCAGCAGGCCGGGCGCCATGGCGATCGCAGCTCCAATGGGGAGCAGGCGTCGGCGGGTGGTCTCGGTCATGTCGTCCTCCTGAGGGATGGCGTGGGCACCTTCCGAATGGCAGGGGGGCCGCCCTGCCAGTCGTCCCGGCGAAGCGCGGAAGCATCATCTCCGCATTCGCGCAGGACCTGATGACAGCATTGCTGCGCACATCTGCATCCATGTGCCATGATGCAGATCAAGCTTCACGGCTGCTTCGTACCTGTCGTCGCCTTCGCTTTCCGGGACGCTGATCGTCTCAAGCAGCGGAGGGACTCAGCTGAACCCGCTGCACCGAGGGTCTGTCCTTCCTCCCGCAGCGGGATGGCCGGAGCAGACGCCTTCGTACCGCGAGGCAGTCCTGCAAATGGCCCGGACGGCGCAGCACGACCTGTCTTGGCCTGCGTTGTTCCTCAGCCCTTGAGTCCTTCAACGAAGGCCGAGAAACCCGAGAATGACGAGCACGATCACCACTGCGCCGACGATGTAGACGATGTTGTTCATGGCTGATCCTCCTGTGTGCGGGCGAGGCAACTTTCGCCTTGAAAGAACTCTAGCCGTCATCGCTGACTGGCACCGTAGGCCCGTGGCCCACGGCGACGGAACGTGGAAGCCATTCAGCGGTCTCACGCGAGCTCGTTGCTTGAGGATTGGACGAGTTTCCTCCTCGTGACGCTCATCGGTCGCGACCCGACGAAGCGGTGCCCATCCGCCGCGCCATGCCGCTTCGCCTCGAGACGACGCCGGGCTCGTTGGGTAGCCGATTGTTATGAAGCACCAAAAAATCGCTGCTGTAATTGATATATATCAAGGTGCGTAATCGTCGGAACGTCCATATGGAAACACGTCGTTCGGCCGTGTCGCCTGATCACAGTGATCGCGCTCCAGCGCAGCCGAATTCTCACGCTAGCGTCGAGCAGGAGGGCACTTCATGACGTGCTTCCGACTTCTCGCGGCTGGGCTGCTGGCTGTCAGTGCCAGCGCCTGCGAGCAGCGACAGACCAGTTCCGCCAACCCGCCCGGCACGGCGGCTACGCGAGCAATGGACCGAGCTGCCGGCAGCAATGTCTCCGGCGCTTACCCGATGCAGTCGCAAGGCGTGCAGGGTAACCCACCCGGCACGGCAGCCGAACGCGCGGTGGACCGCGCGGCCGGCACCAATGTCTCCGGTGCCTATCCGATGCAATCCGAGGGCATGCCCGGCAATCCGCCTGGCACGGCCGCGGAGCGCGCGATCGACCGGGCAGTCGGGACGACCGGAACCCGTTGAGACGAGGAGGCGGCCACGCGCTCAACGCAGCTTGCCATCATTCTCGCCGGTTTCGGACTGGCCGCCTGAGAGGGGATGACCGCGACACAGCAGAACGTTGGCATCGGCGCTCTAGGCGGTGCCGCCGTCGGCGGCGTCGCAGGGTCCTTCGGCGGCAACGCCAGGATGGGTGCGCTGCTGGGCGCGGGTGTCGGTGGTCTCGGTGGCTACCTCCACGATCAGTTGCAACGTTCGCGCCGGACCTACCGCTAGCGAACTCACAAGCACCGTGACCGAGGTGGCGAAGATCGGTCGGCGTGCCAGGACAGCCGCAGGGCAGCTTGCCTCGGCACGAACGCTAGTACCGACACGTGCGTGTCATATGGAGAAGAAGCCATGTCACTTGGAATGATCCTGCTCATCATCCTGGTCATCGCCTTGCTCGGGGGCTTCTCCGGGGTGGTCGGCGGCTACGGCTATGGCTTCGGCCATAGGGGCGTCGGCGTGCTGGGCACGGTGCTGATCATCGTTCTCATCCTGGTGCTGCTTGGCCGACTCTGAGCCGTTGCATCGCGACAATCGGTGGGCGTGTCCGCCGGTGCACCTTGCACCGGCAGCACGCGCACGATGACGCGACCGCCAGCTCTCCAGCCACAAGCACACGTCATCATCCGGAGCGGCCAGCGCGTCTCGCTCCTCGAACTGAAGGCGGGCAGCGGCATGAATCGCAGTCTTCTCTTTGTCGTGATCGGCCTGCTCGGTATCGGTGCCGGGGTCCTCGGCTATTGGCTTTACCAGACGCAGCGCCAGCCCGGCGTCGACATCAGCATTGGTCCGCGCGGCGTAACCATCCAGGGGAGATAGCCCTGTGGGCCGCCGATGCTTGCGCGCCAACCGCGCCTGGGGAGATGCCGGATGAGCCGCCTTCGCCTGCACCCGGAGAGTCACCTCGTTGACCGCATCGGATGGTTGCGAGCGGCGGTTCTTGGAGCCAACGACGGCATAGTCTCCACCGCCAGCCTGATCGTGGGCGTCGCCGCAGCGGCCGCAACGCAAGCCGATGTCCTGCTCGCAGGCATCGCGGGTCTGGTGGCTGGCGCCATGTCCATGGCGGCCGGCGAGTATGTGTCGGTCAGTTCGCAGTCCGACACCGAACAGGCCGACCTCGCGCGTGAAGGCGCCGAACTGCGAGACAACGCCGAGGCCGAACAGAGCGAACTTGCGGCGATCTATGTCAAGCGCGGCGTCGAGCCTGGCCTTGCGCGGCTCGTCGCCGGGCAACTGATGGCGAAGGACGCACTTGGAGCGCATGCACGCGACGAACTCGGGATCTCCGCCAGCATGACGGCACGCCCTGTGCAGGCGGCGCTGACGTCGGCAGCGATGTTCGCCGTTGGCGCCGCGATGCCATTGCTCATGGTGGTGGTGGCGCCCGCCAGTATGCTGGCGGTGGTCGTCTCCGCGGCGTCGCTGGCCTTTCTCGCCCTTCTCGGCGCGATCGGGGCATGGGCCGGCGGCGCGAATGTGCTGCGCGCGACCGCCCGGGTCACGTTCTGGGGGGCGCTGGCCATGGCTTTGACCGCTGGAATCGGGAAGCTTTTCGGCACCGTCGTGTGACGTGCCGGGCCTGCGCGAGGTGCGGGGTTGGATTCCCCAGCCGTATCGCCTTGGCCCTGCGTCGCGGATCGCCGGTGCCAGGAAGAGGGTTCGATGATCACCATCGCGGAGCCGAGCCGTTCGCAGCGCTTCTTCCGTGACTTCGTCAAGATCGCCGGCCCCTACTGGGCAGGCCGGCAGCAGTGGCGACCGCGCCTGCTGGTGGCGACACTCGCCCTGCTGGTCGTCGCCCAGGTGGCGCTCGCAATCCGTCTCAACATCTGGAGCGCAGACCTGTTCGACGCCCTGGAACGACGCTCGACGGACGGCGCCATGGCCCAGATTGGTATCTTCGTCCTCATCATGCTCGGCACCATGGCGACGAATACGGCGCATCTCGTGGTCCGGCGGCGGCTGCAATATGGCTGGCGACGCTGGCTGACGGCGCGGGTCATCGGCGATTGGATGGCGGATGCGCGGCACTACCAGGCCGACCTCATCCCGGGCGATCATGCCAATCCCGACGGGCGGATCGCCGAGGACATCCGCATCGCGACCGAGTTCGCCATCGATCTGGCCAGCAGCATGTTCTACTGCGTACTTCTGCTGGTAAGCTTCGTCGGTATCCTGTGGTCGCTGTCGGGCTGGATCCGCGTGGCGAGCCTGGATGTGCCAGGGCATCTCGTCGTGCTTGCAGTCGGCTATGCCGGAATGGGCGCCGTCGTCGCCTTCCTGCTTGGTCGGCCCCTGGTGCGCGCCACCGATACGCGGCAGACAAGAGAGGCTGAGTTCCGTTTCGGTTTGGTGAGAGCGCATGAGAGCGGTGAGCCGATCGCCGTCGCGCGCGGCGAACCCCTGGAGCGCGAACGCCTCCAGGCGGTCTTCGAGACCATCGGGCCATCCTGGCGCGACCAATCGCGGGGCTTGGCACGGCTGATCGCCTTCTCGTCCGGCTACGTGACTCTGGCCGCCGTGCTTCCCATCCTCGTCGGGACGCCGCGCTTCCTCGAAGGCACGCTCTCCCTCGGCCGCCTGATGCAGTCAGGACAGGCCTTCCAGCAGGTCACGGCCGCCTTGTCGTGGCCTGTCGACAACCTGGCCACGACCGCCGCATGGCGCGCCTCGGTGGAGCGTGTGCTGATGCTCGACGAGGCGGTCCGCATCGTCGCCGCGGAAGCCGCACGCAGGGGGGAGACCGCGATCAACCTGGACCGCGTGCCGACATCGCGGCTCGGTGTCCGGGATCTGTGGATCGCGGCACCCGACGGCACCGCGATGCTCTCCAACCTGAACCTGACGGTGGAGCCGGGCGAGCGGGTCCTGGTGGATGGCGACTCCGAGGCAGCAAGCGCGCTGTTCCGCGTCCTCGCCGGCATCTGGCCTTGGGGGAGGGGCCGGGTGGATCTGCCAGGCGACGCTGGATTGATCGCCGTCGGCCCCTGGCCTTTCCTGCCGCAAGGATCACTGCGCCAGGCGCTCGCTTTTCCGGAGCCGGCCGACCGCCACGATGAAACGGCGCTGCAGGGCGCTCTGGACAGCGTGGGCCTCGCGCATCTCGCGCCGCGTCTCGACGAAGAGGCGGACTGGGCGCGCGTTCTGACCGCGGCGGAGGTGCAGCGCCTGTCCTTTGCGCGGATCATCCTTCTGCGTCCGCGCTGGATCTTGCTGGGTAATGCGACGGATGCGCTGGACCCGGGCTCGGCCATCGCGATGTTGCGCCTCATCGCGGACCAGCTTTCGCAGGCTGGCATCATCCTGGTCGGGCGACAGCCCGGATCGGAGGACATCTTCAATCGACAGTTGACATTGGAGCGCGCGACGGACGGCGAGATCCTGCTCAACGAGGTCTATGAACGGCGCCAGACGGCGAAGGTGCCGCGCCCTCGGCCGCTCAGCGTGATCGATCGGCTGCGAGAGGGCTACGGGCGCTGATCCTGGCGGCAGCGACGCAAGCTGCAGCCGCTTCATGTCATGCGGATCGGCAATTCCTCGTTCGATGCTCGAGCGGGCGGAGCTCGGCTCCGCCCGATCAGATGCGCGGAGCCGTCGTCTGCACTACGGCTTCAGGCTGTCCTTGATGGAGCCAACGAGGTTCTGCGCCTTGCCCTCGGCCTTTTCGGCCTTGCCTTCCACCTCAAGCTTGGCGTCGCCGACGGCCTTGCCGACGGCTTCCTTGATGGAGCCCTCGACCTGCTTCGCCGATCCAATGATCCTGTTCTTGTCCACGACCTGTGTCTCCATGTTTGGCGCGACTGACGCCCAAGCGGCGCGAAGCGACGGCGGCCACCGAGCCCACCGACGACCGAAGGGTGTTCGACGCACCATCTGGACGAAGCCCTGGCGCGAACCGCCACGACGCTCATTGTTGTAGTGAACGCCGTGCGGAATTGCACTGGCGGTCGAATTTCTCACGCCGATTTGCGCGAACCATGACGCCCGACTGCAGAGATGCGCGGGACGTCCTCCATTGTTGCTCTGCGCCGCCGGCAGGGCCGCGGACCCTGGAGATGCAGACCCGTTAGGATCTGCCGAACATGACCGCGGGCACGGCGGCAAGCGTCGACGTCAGCGTGCTTTCACGCGGTGCAGAGAATTGGCGAAGGTCTCACTCGACACGAGTGTTGGTGGCGAGCGGCGGCTCGTGCGATCCCTTGGTCCGGCGGCCGAAGTGCCCGGAATCATCGCCCGCTCACGGCCGAGATACCGGCGCGGTGATGGCATAGTCTCGCGCGACTGGATGCAACCCCGGCGATAATCGTGGAGGAACCTCCCGGAACCGCAATGCAGATGACATGACCGTGCGCTCAAGGCCGAGGGGGTTCTGGCGCAACGGATACGGTGTAGGCATGATCGCGAGGGGTTGGCGGCCCGCACGACGCTGGGGTTCCTCAGCGATTTACAGCGGGAGACATTCCGCCTGGAGAATTTTTCGATGGTAAATCCCGAGACATTTCATGTCGTTGGAATCGGCGCCTCGGCCGGTGGCGTGGAAGCCTTGCAGACGCTGTTCCGCGCCATGCCCGACCCGCCGCTTGCCGCTGCCTTCGTTGTCGTCACGCATCTCGGCAGTGACCGGGACAGCGCCCTGCCCGAGATCCTCCGGACCTCCACCACCTTGCCTGTTGTCCCCGCGATGGATGGCGAGGTCGTGAAGTCTGGCCACGTCTATGTGCTGGCAAACGATTCATTGATCACGATCGTCGCCGGCCGGATCGCCCTGCGGCACCAGTCCCCGGAGGCGCCGCGCGAGCGGCAGCCCATCGACCTGTTCTTCGCTTCGCTGGCTGAAGACCAGGGCGAGCACGCGGTCGGGATCGTGCTGTCCGGCGGTGGCAGCGATGGCACCCTCGGCCTCAAGGCGATCAAGGAACATGGCGGCTTCTCGATTGCCCAGGGCTCGAACGGCACCGCGCCGCGCTATCCCAGCATGCCGGCCAGTGCCGCCGCTGGCGGCGCGGTCGACCTGGTGCTGCCGGCCGAGCAGATACCGGCACGTCTGGCCGCACTCGCCCGGCAGCATCAGGGGCTGGACGCCGTCGTCGATGATGATCGGAAAGGCGTCCGTACGGCAGAGGGCGTCACCGCGCAGGGGAGCATCTGCGAGATCCTTCGGGCGCGGATCGGGCACGACTTCTCTGGATACAAGAGCAAGACCTTCTTCCGGCGCGTGCAGCGGCGCATGCAGGTTATGCAGTTGCACGACCTCGACGCCTACATCGCCCTGCTGCGGCAGGACCCGGATGAGGCGGGTAAACTGTTCCGGGACCTGCTGATCAGTGTCACCGGCTTCTTCCGGGACTCCGAGAGCTTCGCCGCTTTGGCAAGCCGGGTCATGCCGGCCATCTTCGACGGCCGCGGCGCCGACGACACGGTGCGGATCTGGGTACCGGGGTGCGCGACTGGCGAGGAAGCCTACTCGCTTGCCATCCTGGCCACCGAACAGGCGGCTTCCCGCACTGACAGCCCACGGGTGCAGATCTTCGCCACCGACATCGACGACGGCGCGCTCGCGGTAGCACGCGGCGGCCGTTATCCGGCCGCGATGATGGCAGATGTCTCGCCCGAGCGGCTGGCCCGCTTCTTCGTGTCCGACGGCGCGACCTACGTCGTCTCGAAGGAACTGCGGGAGCTTTGTGTCTTCTCCTCGCACAGCGTCATCCGCGATGCGCCCTTCTCCCGCATCGACATGGTGTCCTGCCGAAACCTGCTGATCTACATGGGCGGCCAATTGCAGGAACAGGTGATCCCGCTGTTCCACTACGCGCTGCGTCCGGGTGGCTTCCTGTTCCTCGGCGTGTCCGAGACCGTGAGCAGGCATGCCGAGTTGTTCGCGACGGAGGACAAGGTCCACCACATCTACCGTCGCCGCGACACGCCCGCGCCCGGCTTGCCGCTTCAGATCAACACCGCGGCCCCAGGTGCGCAGCGCAACTGGCAGCCGGCGTCGCCATCGCGCCGGCTGCAACCTGGAAGCGCTTCCGACCTCCGTCAGATGGCCAACGCCATCGCGGCCGAGCAGCTCGCGCCGCCCCATCTCCTGGTCAACGCCGATGGCGACATCGTCTATCAGTCTGCGAATCTCGGAGCGTTCCTGGAACCGTCCCCCGGAGTACCAAGCCGGCACCTGCTGTCGGTGGCACGACGCGGCCTGCGGTTGGATCTCCGCGCCGCCCTGCGCGAGGCAATCGAGAAGCGCCGGCGCGCCCAGCGACCGCGGGTCGAGATGGACCTTAACGGAACGAGCCGATCGGTGACTTTGACGGTCTTGCCACTGCCGCAGCGCGACAGCTTCGACGCGCTGTTCATGGTCGCCTTCGCAGAAGCGGAGCCGGCGACGCCGAGGCCGGACATGGCGGTGCCGCCAGGCGCAGATCTGCAGCATGCGCAACTCGTCGAGCCGCTCGAAAGCGAGTTGCGGGAGACGCGCGAGCGGCTGCAGTCCGCGACTGAGGAATACGAGACGGCAACCGAGGAGCTGAAATCCGCCAACGAGGAGATGGTGTCGGTCAACGAGGAGCTTCAATCGATCAACGAGGAGCTGGAGACCTCGAAGGAGGAGCTGCAGTCGGTGAACGAGGAGCTGCGGACCAGCAACCTCGAGCTGACCAGCAAGATCGAAGAGCTCGACCGCGCGAATGCCGATATGCGAAACCTGTTCGAGAGCACGGAGATCGCAACCCTCTTCCTGGATCGGCATCTGGTGATCAGGAGCTTCACGCCGGCGGTGACTGGAATCTTCGACCTGGTCGCGACCGATCGTGGCCGGTCGCTCACCACCTTCGCGAGCCATCTGGACAAGGTCAATCTCTGGCAGGACGCGCAGCGGGTGATGAACGGCAGGTCGCCGGTGGAGCGGCGCGTCACCGCCCACGATGGCATTGCCCACTACCTCATGCGCATCCTGCCCTACACGACGGCGGAAGGCACCGTGGACGGTGTTGTCGTGACCTTCTTCGACGTTACCAAGGTGGTCGAGGGCGAGGTCCTGGCGACCCTGGTGAAGGAGCTGAACCACCGCGTCCGCAATGTGCTGCAGGTGGTCTCCGCTATCGCCAAACACACCTTGCGGCGGGCCACCAGCCTGGAGGATTTCGGCAAGACCTTCGGCGGACGGATCCAGGCCTTGGCCGCCGCGCATGAGTTGGTATCGCGTGGCGGGTGGCACGACGTACCCTTGCTCGACCTGATCGAGAAGGAGCTTCTGCCTTACGCGACACGACCCGGCCGCCTCGTCACACAGGGCGCGCCGGTGTGGCTGAAACCCAAGGCCGCGCTGTCGCTCGGAATGATCCTGCACGAGATGGCAACCAACGCTGCCAAGCACGGTGCGCTGTCCGCAGAAGGCGGCAGTGTGTCGGTGACCTGGGGAAAGGAGGACATCAACGGAGCGGCACACCTTGTCCTCCGCTGGCTGGAATCAGGTGGTCCGAATGTGACGCTGAACCCGGAACGGCGTGGCTTCGGTTCCGAACTGATCGAACGGCAGTTGCGTCACGACCTGAAAGGCAAGCTGGAGGTGGACTTCAATGAAGCGGGACTGCGCGCCATTATCGCCCTACCAATAGAAGTCCTCGCGGACGGTGGGCATGATGCGTCAGCGCTGGCTGCAGGCAGCAATGATGCATGAACTCCGTGCAGGCTCGCTCTGCTCCAGTATCGGATGTTTGGACGACCTTCTGCGCTTGCTCGGCGCGATGTCCGCGGGGGCCTAGGGCGGTTCGAATCCGGGTGCACTCCCTCCCGGCAACGCTCCGAATTCCAGGGCTGGCTCCTGTTGCGCCGCGCAACCTGGAAAGATTAATGGGCTTGGTCCTGGACCGGATGATGCGGCGCGAAGGGAACACGCCACAGGGCCTAATGAACCAAAAGATAGAATAAATGAACAACGAATTCTAATGATTTAATCAACACGCGTTGTTCTTCCGGGTGCTTGCGAAAGATCATACGTTTCCGCCCTCCCTCTTCCCCAGATGCTGGGCGTCACTGGTGCGCTAGGGAGAGATGCGATGGCCAATACAACGATCGGATCTGGCAAGAACCCGCTCGTCCTCAGAATCAGCCAGGATGCCTACAACGGTGACGCGCAGTATGCGTTGGTCTTGGACGGCGTTCCGGTCGATGGCGTGCTGACCGCCTCCGCGCTGCATAGCAGTGGGGAGACCGACATCGTCACGGTTTATGCCGATTTGCTCCCGGGCAGACATAGCGTCGATGTGCAGTTCCTCAACGACCGCTGGGACGGAACCGCCGACACCGACCGTAATCTCTATGTCGAGGGCATCACCATCGATGGACTGGCTGTGCCGGACAGCAGCGCTGCCATTTACTGGGACGGCACACGCAGCTTCGACTTCACCGAAAGCGGTCCGCCGACGCCGACCAACTTGAACATCGGCGCTTCCACCGCGCCCAACCTGCTGCAACTGCGCCTCAGTGAGGACCGCTACCTGGGCGACGCGCAATACATCATCAGCGTCGACGGTCATCAGATCGACGGGATACAGACAGCGACCGCGCTGCACTCGCTCGGTCAGCAGGACGTCCGCTCGGTGCTCGGCCCCTTCGGCCCCGGGCCGCATGTGGCGACGGTGACCTTCCTGAACGACCGATGGGACGGCACCGCCTCGACCGACCGCAACCTCTATGTCGAGGGCATCACCGTCGATGGCTTGGTAGTGCCGGACAGCCACGCTGCGCTCTACGCCGGCGGCTCGGTGGATTTCTCCTTCACCGGCCCGCCCATCACTATCAGCCAGCCGATCGGCAGCGGGCCCGACTCCCTGGTAATCAAGCTGAGCGGAGATTTTTACAAGGACTTTGCCAAGTACACAATCGCAGTAGACGGCGCGCCGATCGACGGTATCCTGACCGCCGGCGCCTACCATTTCACCGGCCTCAGCGACACGCTGACGGTGCACGGCAATTGGGGCCCGGGCGCGCATACCGTGACGGTGAACTTCGTCAACGATCTCTACGACGGCACCGCGGCGACCGACCGTAACCTGCATGTCGATGGCATTACTTACAACAACGTCCAACAGCCGAACGGCAGCGCCACGCTCTACGCCGCCGGGCCGCGCGACTTCGACTTCTTCGACCCCAGCCCGTTGCTACCGGTCTCACACAGCTTCGGCACCGGGCCCGACCAGGTGGCGATCCGCATCAGCCAGGACGTCTATCTCGGCTACGCCCAGTACCTGGTGCGGCTGGACGGCGTACCGATAGACGGCGCACAGCAGGCCAGTGCCTTCCATGCGCTGGACATGGGCGATGTGTTCGCCATCAACACCACGCTGGCTGCGGGCCAGCACCATCTCAGCGTGGAATTCTTGAACGATCTGTGGGGCGGCACGCCGGGCACAGACCGCAACCTCTACGTGGACGGCGTCATGGTGAATGGCGAGCGGCTCGTTGGCGATACCTCAGCGCTCTACGCAAACGGCACCGCCGACTTCATCTTTGGAGCCTAGCAGGCTGCTGAAGTTCGGGCTGACTGCTTGGCTGTGGACGTGATTGGGTCTTGTGGCTGGGCGGCCGGGTCGGGGACGCTCATGGCGCTCGGCACGCCGGCCTTGCGCCCCGTCACGGTAGATGCCGTGTTCGCTGTCGAGTGCTACGCAGCGCCGTCAATCTGCTGGAGCATGCCGGATGGCAGACCGGGACGGCGGAATGATCGGTTTTGAATCGAACAACGGAACAGGGAAGCAGCGAGGGATCAGTCTGCGGTGGCGATGCGGGGGTCGAGCCGCCTTCCCGTCTTCAGCACGCCGAAGGAGAGGACCAGGATGTTGAGCATCGCCGCCACGACGCCTCACCTACGAGTGCTGCGCCCTGCCTCGCCGGCGTAGCGTTGCGCACGGTTAGGTGACGCAGCCGGCGCGACGCGTCTCACGGCGCCCGGCGAAGGTTGGTGACGTGCTCCCCGCTTTCCTACCGCGGATAACTTGGATCCGTTCTCCGTTTTCCCCTGATCGGGACCGTGGTGGATCGGGCTGAGGGCGCGGAGCCCTCGAGTAGCGCAGCGCCCTCGGCCCGATCCTTCGCAGGGGCGCTGTATCTCGCGAACTCCTCCGGCGTCAGGCCGCCGAGGCTGCCATGTGGCCGGACCCGGTTGTAGTCCTCCCCCCAGGCCTCGATCAGCCGACGCGCCTTTGCCAGCGAGCCGAACACGTGCTCATTCAAGCATTCGTCCCGCAAGCGGCCATTGAAGCTCTCCACGAACGCATTCTGCTGCGGCTTGCCCGGCGCGATGTAGTGCCATTCGACGCCACGCTCCTCCGCCCAGCGCAGCACCGCCACCGAGGTCAGCTCCGTGCCGTTGTCGCTGACAATCATCGCGGGCAGGCGCCGCCCGGCCACCAGGCGCTCAAGCTCGCGCACCACCCGCGTGCCGCTGATCGACGTGTCCACCACCGTCGCCAGCGCCTCGCGCGTGAAGTCGTCCACCACGCACAGCACCCGGAACCGCCGACCATCGGCCAGCGCGTCGGCGACGAAGTCGAGGCTCCACCGCTGGTCGGCACCCTGCGGCAGCGTCATCGGCGCCCGCGTGCCCAGCGCGCGCTCGCGCCCGCCACGCCGCCGCACCGACAGCCGCTCCTCGCGATACAGCCGCCAGATGCGCTTCAGGTTCACGACCGCGACCTCCCGACGCAGCAGGATCGCAAGTCGCCGGTAGCCGAACCGGCGCCGCTGATTGGCCAGTTCGCGCAGCCGCTTCCGCAACTCCGCGTCCCTGCCACCGGCGCGCTCATACCGGAACGCCGAGCGATCCACCCCGATCAGCCTTCAGGCCGCCCCTTCGCTGTAGCCGTGCTCGCGCATCACGCGCTCCACCGCCCGAACCGCGCCGCAGGCCCGATCAGTTCTTTCTCAGCCGTTCCAGCAGCACCGAGTTGTCCATCACAGCCTCAGCCAGCAACTTCTTCAGACGCCGGTTCTCGTCCTCCAGCCGCTTCAGCCGCGACGCCTCCGACGGCTTCAGGCCGCCATACTTGGCCTTCCAGTTGTAGAGCGTCTGGTTGCTGATCCCGTGCTTCCGGCACAGATCCGTCGCCGACCGCCCCGCCTCGTGCTCCTTCAGCATGCCGAGGATCTGTCCCTCGGTGAACCCGCTCCGTCGCATCGTCCTCTGCTCCTCGACGGATCCAACTTATCCATGGTTGGAACCACGGGGAGCACGTCATTCCCACACCCAAGTGGAACAGCGCATAGTGTCTTGCTTGCGGCCGTACCCCCGGCGGCCGCACGACTGCTGCCTATGATTTCGCCGTCACCGCCAACCTGCTGGATCTCGGCGTCGAGGAATACATCGACCCCGAGGCCCAGAGCCCGGGCACCATCAGGTTCGGCGGCACCCAGATCGTCTTCGCCGAGGACAGTTAATGAGCTTCACCGGCACGAATCTTCCGAACACGGCCTCCGGCGGGAGCGGCGCCGACACTCTGCTGGGCGCCGCCGGCGCCAACACCAATCCCGCCGCCAACACCCCCGACGACGCCGATACGCTGAGCGGGGCCGGCGGCAACGACGCCATCTTCGGTGGCGCCGGCGCCGACAGCCTCTTCGGCAACGAGGGCAGCGACACGATCTCCGGCGGCAACGAGGGCGACACGATCACCGGTGGCGCCGGCGGCGACAGCCTGCTCGGCGGCGACGGGCTCGACCTGCTGAGCTACCGCTTCGACAGCGCAGCCGTCTCGGTCAGCCTCGCCTCCAACACCACCTCGGGCGGCGAGGCGCAGGGCGACAGCATCTCGGGCTTCGAGGCGCTGTTCGGCGGCGGCGGCAACGACACGCTGATCGGCGACAGCGGCGCCAACACCATCGACGGTGGCGGAGGCGGCGACAGCGTGGACGGCGGCGACGGGCTTGACCTGCTGAGCTACCGCTTCGACAGCGCAGCCGTCTCGGTCAGCCTCGCCTCCAACACCGCCTCGGGCGGCCAGGCGCAGGGCGACAGCATCTCGGGCTTCGAGGCGCTGCTCGGCGGCGGCAACAACGACACGCTGATCGGCGACAGCAACGCCAACACCATCGAAGGTGGCGGGGGCGGCGACAGCCTCTCCGGCGGCGGCGGGCTCGACCTGCTGAGCTATCAGAGCGACACCACGGGCGTCTCGGTCAACCTGGGCACCGGCGCCGCATCGGGCGGCCACGCGGCAGGCGACAGCTTCTCGGGCTTCGAGGCGCTGCTCGGCGGCCGCGGCGACGACACCCTGGCCGGCGATAGCAGCGCAAACACCCTCGATGGCGGCGCCGGCAACGACCTGCTGAGCTACCAAGGCGACACCACGGGCGTCTCGGTCAACCTCGCCCTCGGCACCGCATCAGGCGGCCAGGCGCAGGGCGACGTCTTCTCGGGCTTCGAGGGGGTGTCTGGCGGCAGCGGCAACGACACGCTGGTCGGCGACGGTGGCGCCAACACCATCGTGGGCGGCGGCGGCGCCGACAGCCTGCTGGGCGCAGGCGGCGCCGACCGCATCGATATCGGCAGTGGCGCCGCCACCGCCGATGGCGGCGCCGGCAACGACACCCTTCTCGGCGGCATCGGCAACGGTCCCCTGCTCGGCGGCGACGACGACGACCTGATCGTCGGGGGTATCAGCGGAATCGCCTATACGATGGACGGCGGCGCCGGCAACGACAGCCTCAACGGGAACAGCGGCGGCGAATCTCTGGTCGGCGGCGCCGGCAGCGACACGATCGTAGGCAATTCCGGCGCCGATACCATCGTCGGCGGGGCCGGCGGGGATCGGCTGGACGGCACCGGCGGCATCGATGTCCTCTCCTATGCGGGCGACACCGCCGGCGTGACGGTCAACCTCGGCAACCCGACCGGCCACACGGGCGGGGAGGCTCAGGGCGACAACATCACCGGCTTCGAGGTGCTGGTCGGCGGCAGCGGCAACGACAGGCTGACCGGCAACGTCACCGCGACCACCCTCTTTGGCGGAGCGGGCGCCGACACCCTCATCGGCAACGGCAACAACGACGTGCTGTTCGGCGGCACGGGCGCCAACACCGCCAGCGGGGGGGACGGCGACGCCGATAGGCTGGACGGAGGGGCCGGCAACGACACCCAGTTCGGCGAAGGCGGGAACGACCTCCTGCTCGGCGGGGCGGGCAATGACTGCATCTATGGCGGCGACGGCGTCGATACCGTGCAGGGCGGCGACGACGTCGACCTGATCGAGGGCGGTGCGGGCGCGGACAGCCTCGACGGCGGGGGCAGCGTCGACCGGCTCGACTACGCCTTTTCCTCCGCCGCGGTGAACGTCAACCTGGCGACGAGCGCGGCCGCCGGCGGCGATGCCGCGGGCGACACCTTCGCGAATTTCGAGGACCTCGGTGGATCCGCCAACGACGACACGCTGACAGGCAGCGCCGTCGCGAACGAGCTGGTGGGACGGGATGGCAACGATCTCATCGCCGGCGGTGGCGGCGGCGACAACCTTAGCGGCGGAGCCGGTGCCGACACGCTCGACTACTCGGCCTCGGCCGCCCCGGTGAACATCGTCTTCGATACAGGCGACGTCTTCACCGGCACGGGCGGCGACGCGCAAGGCGATTTCGGCGCGGGCTTCGAAGCGGTGATCGGCTCGTCCGGCAACGACACGATGCGCGGCTTCGCCTCCCTGGACGGAACCGGCCAGGAGATCCTGTCGGGCGGTGCGGGTGACGACAGCCTGGTGGGCGGCGGCGACAGCGATACGCTGATCGGCGGAACGGGATCGGATCTCCTTTTCGGGTCGGATGGCAACGACCTGCTCATCGCCGGGGGCGGCGACGTCGCCAATGGCGGCAGCGGCAACGACACGCTCGCCTTTGACTTCGACGGCGTGGTGACCATCGCCGGCTCGTTTGCCGACTTCACCTACACCGTGCCGGGCGGCGCCACCGGTCGCGGCCAAGGCATCGAGTTCATCCGCGACGCCTTCGGCAACGTGGTCACGGTGGCCAGCGTCTTCGGCACCGGCACCTCAGGCACGATCACCGTCGGGAGCACGCCCAGTACATCCGGCGCCGACAACGTCACGCTCTCCGGCGGCAACGACACATACCAAGGCCGGGGCGACGCGGACACGATCGACGCGCTGGACGGGAACGACTCGGTTTTCGGCGATGGCTCGGGCGGCGACGGCTTCGCCGGCAACCCCGCCGGCGACTCCATCAGCGGCGGTGCAGGCAACGACTCGCTGTTCGGTGGCGGCACCACCACGACGCCGGGCGGCTCGTTCGAGAATTCGGGCAACGACACGCTCCTCGGCGGCACCGACAACGACTTCCTCTACGGCTCCGACGGCCTCGACCTGCTGCGCGGCGGCGACGGGCAGGACACGATCGACGCCGGCAGCGGCGGTGACACCGCCTTCGGCGATGAGGCCGGCGGCGCGTTGCCGGGCGCGGACAGCATCCTCGGCTTCGACGGCGACGACGTCCTCTTCGGTGGCACCGGCGCGAATACCGCCACCGGCGGCGCAGCCGACGGCGACACGCTGATCGGCGGCACGGGCAACGACCTGATCTATGGCGAGGGCGGCAACGATTCGCTCGCCGGCGGCGCCGACAACGACACGCTGGATGGCGGCGCGGGCGATGACAGCCTGGAGGGCGCCGAGGGCAACGACAGCGCCGATGGCGGGGTTGGCAACGACACCGTCGCCGGCGGCCTTGGCGACGACACGCTGCTGGGCGGCGGCGCGAATGACAGCCTGTCCGGCGGCACCGGCAACGACCGCCTGCTCGGCGGCACGGAGGCCGACATCCTGGATGGCGGCGCGGATGGCGACACGCTGGATGGCGGCGGCGGCAACGACAGCCTGCTCGGCGGCG
>NZ_JAPSMD010000049.1 GCF_027856955.1 Falsiroseomonas oryzae
GCGCCGCCTCGGCGGCCGCGGCGTCGAGATGCTCCGCCTGGCCGAGCAAGAGCGCCTCCGCCCGCGTGCCGGCCGCTGCCGCGATCGCAGCGGCGGCGGCGACGGCGGCATACGGATCCGCGACCGCCGCATCGCCGAGCGGGACGAGGGCCAGCACCTGCCGCGTCATTGCGGCACCTCACCGCGCCAGCCGCGCAGGTAGTCGGCCAGTTCCGCCACCTGGGCGCCGAGCGGACCGCCCAGGATCCGACACGCACCGGCCCCGCGGCTCGGCGGCGGCACAACCGACAGCGATCGCGCCTCCACCGCCCGCGCGAAGTGCCGCGGCGGCGGCGACACGATCTCGAGCGTCTCGCGCTTGGCGAGCGCGATATTCTTCATCAGGGGGTGCCGCAGACGGTTGCCGCGGTCGTTCGTCATGCTGACCAGCGCCGGCGACGGAAGGCGCTGCTGCTCCTCCCGCGGGCCGCGCATGCGAACCGCGAGCGGGCCATCCTCCGCGGGCGTGACGGCATGCGCCTGGCCGAAGAACAGGCAGCCGCGCGCCTCGGCCAGCAGCGCGGGCAGCACGCCGTCATCGACGTCGCCGAATTCGCGCCCCATCAGCAGCAGGTCCGGTTGCGCGCCGAGCGCATCCAGGGCCGCGCCGAGCAGGCGCACTGCCGCGAGAGGATCCCACAGCGCAAGGCCCGAGGTGTCCAGCCGAACGGCGCGATGCGGGCGGAAGGCAAGCACCGCGCGCAGCAGCGGATCGCTGGCTGCATCGCCGACCACGACGGCAGTGCAACGCACCGCCGGCTCCGCGTCGCGCAGCTTCAGCGCCGTCTCGAGGGCCGCCTCGTCGAAGGGGCTGAACCGTTTCGGCAGGCCGGTCTCGTCGGCCTGGCCGGTATCCGGGCGCAGGGCGAGCCGCTCCAGCCGCCACTTGGGGTCCACGATGCCGGCCAGCAGCACCACCACCTGCATCGCGGCGCGTCCTCAGCCGCCCGAATTGGCGCCGACCGCGGTGCGCGCAGCGATGCGGCCGAAGACCAGCGCCTTGCCCAGGGCGGAGCCGGTCATGTAGGCCCGGCCGTGGAACCCGCCCACCACCTCGCCAGCCGCGAACAAGCCCTCGATGCGCTCCCCGAACACGTCGAGCACACGCATCTCGGGATCAACGCGGAGTCCACAGTAGGTGCCGTAGACGGCAGCGGTGGAGGGGTAGGCGTAGAAGGGCGCCGTCTCGATGCGACGCAGCGCACCGTGGTTGTGCACCAGGTGCTTCCGGCTGAACTCGCGATCCTCGCCGGCATTCACACCGGCGTTGTAGTCGGCCACCGTCTTCACCAGCGCGGCTTCCGGAACCTCGATCTGCCGCGCGAGTTCCTCGATCGTGTCGGCCTGGATGAACAGGCCCTCCTCCAGCCTGCGCTCGAAGTCGAGGATCCGCACCTCGTTGTCGCCGCTGCGCAGGATGGGCTCGTCGAGGATCTGGAAGGAGGCGCCGTAGGGCTGCCGCAGGCAGGCCGCACCGAGCAGCTTGTAGGAGAGCGATTCGTCGACGAAGCGGCGCCCGTCCTGGTTCACAGCGATCGCGCCCTTGTAGACGCAGAGACAGCTGTGGTTGTTCAGCTCGTCCGTCGGGTGCTTGCCGAAGGTGCCCTTGATCTGCGCCATGTCGCGCAGGTCCGCGCCGAGCGCCCAGGCCATGCGCAGGCCATCGCCGACGCAGCCATCTCCGCCGATGAACACCGCGTGCTCGCACTCCGGCGCGAACTGGCGGACGAGATCTGGGTTGCGGCTGAAGCCACCACTGGCGAGCAGCACGCCGCGGCGCGCTCGTGCCTCCAGCGGGCCTGCGGAGCCTTCCGCAAGCACGCCGGTGACGCGGCCGGTAGCGCTGTCCCGCCGCAGCCGGCGCCCTGCCATTCCGGTGACGAGCTGCACCCTGCCGGTCGCGAGGCACCGCGCCGCCAGCAGCCGCACCATGTCCGCCGGATCCACCGTGTGCACCCTTGGCACGGACTGGCCGGAGGAAGCCTCCAGCACCGGGCTGAACAGCTGGCCATGCGCCTTCAGCCAGTCGTAGGTGGCGAGCTGGTTGGCCGCGTAGGCCTCGATCAGCGCCTCGTCCGCATCGTCGCCGCCGAGCTGTCGCAGGTCGCGCGCCAGCAGCGCTGCGGTGTCCTCGATGCCCTGCGCGCGCTGCATGTCGGTGCCGGCGAAGGCGAGGCAGCCGCCGCTCATGGCCGATGACCCGCCGGTCTCCGGCTGCTTCTCCAGGAGCACCACGCTCGCGCCACGCTCCGCGGCTTCCAGCGCACCGGCGAATCCCGCCGCACCGCCGCCGATGACAATGATGTCCGCCTCGATCGCCGCCGTCATCGCCGCACCTCGCCGGCGCCACGCGCGTAGAGGGCAGCACCATGGCCCGCGAGGCGGCCGAAGACCGCACCCGACATCAGGCCGGCCCCTCCCGGATAGCCGGTGTAGTAGAGCCCGCCCACCATCTCGCCCGTCGCGAAGAGTCCGGGGATGACGGGTCCGTCCTCGCTCACCACCTCCGCCGCCTCGCTCACGCGTATGCCGCCGTAGGTACATGTCACGCCGCAGGTGATGCCGATCGCGAAGAAGGGCGGCGTATCGAGCGGGTTCGCCCAGTTCGTCTTGGACACCGCGAGGCCCACCGTGCCGCGCCCGTCGCGGATGTTCGGATTGAACGGTACGTCGGTGCGCACGGCGGCGTTCCATTCGCGCACGGTGCGCAGGAAGCCCTCGCGGTCGACGTCGCCCATCTTCTCGGCCAGCTCCTCCATCGTGTCGGCCTGCACCTTGGTGATCTGGCGGATCCTGTACTCGTCGGAGAGCAGGTGGGCGACACGCTGGTCGAAGACCTGCCAGGCGAGGCCGGAGGGCTGGCGCAGCACCGCCTTGCCGAGGGTGGCGTAGATGTAGTTGCGGAAGTCCGCTCCTTCGTTGAAGAAGCGCTCGCCGCGCAGGTTCACCATGATGCCCATGGGGAAGCCGTTCTTCTGCTGACCGACGAGGCCGAGTTCGCCGAACTCCGGCGCGCAGCGGTCGTAGGCCACCGAATGACAGCCCGACCAGTGGCCGTAGGACATCGCGCCGATGTCGCGCGCCATCTGGATGCCGTCGCCGGTGTTGAAGCGGGTGCCGCGCGGCTTGGCCAGGTCCCAGTCCGGCCCTAGGTAGCGCGCACGCCACTCCGCATTCGCGTGGAAACCGCCGCTGCCGAGCACGACGGCCCTGGCGCGGATCCGGCGGCGCCGTCCCTCCTGCACCACCTCGACGCCATGCACGCCGTCGTCGTCGACCAGAAGGCCGACCGCACGCGTGCCGTAGAGGACACGGATGCCCCGCTTCTCGCCGGCGGCGAAGAGCATGTCCATCAGCCCGCGGCCGCCGCCCACCGCCTCCACCGTCAGGCCGCCCCAGAACTTGAAGCGGCCGTCCACCTTGAAGGCCTGTCGGCCGTAGATCGGTACGAATCGCACGCCCTTGCCGCGCATCCAAACCATCGTCTCCAGGCTGCGATCCACCAGCACCTGGATCAGGTCGGCGTTCGCGCGCCAGTGCGACAGGCGCATGCAGTCGTCGAAGAAGGTGTCGCGCGTGTAGGTGCCGAAATCGGTCATCGCGATCTCGGCTTCGGTCAGGTCGGGAATGATGCGTTTCAGGTCGTCTATGCCGTCATAGACCGTGCGGAAGGCGCCGCCGCTATGCGCGCTGTTGCCGCCGCGATCGCCCTCCGGCGCACGTTCGAGGACCAGCACGCGCGCGCCCGCCTCCTGCGCAGACAGCGCCGCGCACATCGCTGCGTTGCCCGCGCCGACCACGACGACGTCCACCGGCTCCTGATCTTGCTCCCCGCTCATGGAACTCGCCTTGCTGCCGTTGACAGGTTAGCCGCCCGGGACCTGCGCGGACGCCAGATGCCGGCCCTCCTCAGGGTCCAGCGGCGCCACATTCGCGGATCCCGAAAACTTCATTCACGGGCAGGGCGCGCCACCGCAAGAGCGGCGCGACCGTTCCGCCGTCAGCCGCCGAACTCCACCGCGTCGGAGGTGGTGAAGGTGGCAAAGCGCTGCAGGACGCGGATCGCGGCCTCATGGTCCTCCGCCGTAGCGGAGGCGCAGCAATCCTCGAGCACGGTGCAGACGTAGTCCCGGTCATGCGCGTCGCGAACCATGCCCTGCACGACGGCCACGGTGGAGACGCCGGAGCAGACGATGTGCTGGATGCCGTGCGCCCGCAGGATCGCCTCCAGATTCGTGGCATAGAAGGGGCTCACGCGGTGCTTCACGATGTCGAAGTCGCCGGGCTGCGGCGCGAGGTCCTTGTGGACCTCGGTACCCCAGGTGCCGAGCTTGAAGAGCCCGTGCTGGCGCGCGCCGTTGAAGATCACGGATGTCGTCGGCGCCTCTCGGTAGTCGGCTGAGAAGCCGACGCGGACATAGCCAATCGGCACGCCCGCGGCGCGCGCCTTTGCGATTGCCGCGGCGGTGCGCGGAATGATGCCCCGCGTGCGGACCTGCGCGCCGAGCGGGCCCTTGCCGTTCGGCCCCTCCTCCGCGACGAGGTCGTTCTCCATGTCGAGCACGAGGTAGATCGATCTCATTCTTGTCCGCTCCGGGCCTGATCAGTCGTCAAGACGGACGTTCAGGCGCGCGACACGCGCGCGCCAGATGGCGTCCTCCTCCTGCAGGTAGGCGATGAAGCGCGCGCGCTCCGCGATGTCCGGGATCAGTCCGTTCTGGGTCAGAAAGCTCGCGGCCTCGGGCGTGCGCACGAAGGCCTGCGTCTCCGCCGCGATGCGCTCGGCGATCGGCTCCGGCGTGCCGGGCGGGGCCAGGATGGACAGCCAGAGATCGCCGGAAAGGTTAACGCCCTGCTCGGCAAGCGTGGGCACCTGCGGCACGCCGGCGAAGCGCTGCGAGGTCGCGACGCCAAGGATGGGCAGGCGTCCGCCCTGGCCAAGCGCCACGGCGACCGGCAGCATCATGGAGTCCACCTGGTCGGAGAGCAGCGCCGTCACTGCAGGCGCGGCACCCTGGAAGGGCACGTGCTGCATCTCCGTCTGCGTCTCGAACTTGAAGGTCTCCATCATGACCTGCGAGGTGCTCGCAATACCCCAGGAGGCGAAGGTGAGCGGGTTGGCGGCGCGGCTACGTGCCAGCGCGATGAAGTCCTGCGCGTTGCGCGGGCCGAGCCCCGGCCGCGTCACGAGCGAGAAGACCAGCCGCGCCACCGCCGAGACCGGCACGAAGCGCTGCGGCTCGTAGGGCAGCCGGCGGTAGACGACCGGGTTCACCGAATGCGTGTCCGCCGTCGTGAAGATGAGCGTGTGGCCGTCGGGCGCGGATTGCTGCACGGCCTGCGAGCCGACGATCCCATTGGCGCCCGGTCGGTTCTCCACCACCACAGGCTGGCCGAGCCGTGGCGAGAGTTCGCGGGCAGTCCAGCGCGCCGCAAGGTCGGTCGCGCCACCCGGCGGATAGGCCACGACCAGGCGGATCGGCCGTGAGGGCGCCCAGCCCTGCGCCTTCGCGACGCGCGGGGCGGCAATGAGGCCTGCGGCGGCGAGCAGTACGGCGCGGCGCGATGGCCGCGCGGTCCGGAGTGGATCTGGGCTCATCTGGTCTCTCCCTAATCGGCCGTGATGCGGGCGGCGCGGATCAGCGCGCCGGTCTCCTCGAAGCGGCGCGTGACGTAGCTGCGGAACTCCGCCGGAGTGCCGCCAATGGGCTCCACGCCCATGCCGGTCAGGCGACCGGCCAGCGCAGGATCACGCAGGCCTTGGTTCACCGCGGCGTTGACAGCCGCGACGGCCGCTGCTGGCGCGCCCGCCCGCATGAATAGACCGAACCAGGAGCTTGCCTCGTAGCCCGCCACACCTGCCTCGATCACGGTCGGCAGTTCCGGTGCGAGGGGGGACCGACGCGCCGCGCCGATCGCGATGGCGTGCAGTTCGCCGGAAGTCACGAAGGGCTGCACGGAGGGAAAGTTCTCGAACATCACGTCCACGCGGCCGCCGATCATGTCGGCCGCCGCAGGTGCGGTGCCGCGATAGGGCACGTGGGTCATGTCCACGCCGGCGCGCGCCTTGAACAGCTCGCCCGCCAGATGGGCGAAGGATCCGACGCCGGCAGACGCGAAGGTCAACCGCCCGGGCGCGGCCCTCGCGCGCTCCAGCAGGTCGCTCACGGACCGCAGGGGGCTGTCGCGCCGCACCACGACGACCGCGGGGCTGTCGCCGACGAAGACCACCGGCTCGAAGTCGCGCAGCGGGTCGTAGGGCATGCGCGGGGCGAGGTGCGGGTTGATCGCGATCGGGCCGGGGGTGCCCGCCATCAGCGTGTGGCCGTCGGCCGGCGCGTCGAGCACGCGCTGCGCGCCGATCATGCCGCCGGCGCCGGTTATGTTCTCGGCCACCACCGGCTGGCCGAGCCGGTCGATGAGCAACTGCGCGCAGAGCCGGCCCATGATGTCCGTGCTGCCGCCGGCGGCGAAGGGGATCACCATGCGCATCGGGCGCGCCGGGAAGCGCTCCTGCGCGCCGGCCGTCAGCGGCCAGGCCGTCAGTGCCGCGACGGCTCCCAGCAGATCGCGTCTGTGCATGCTTTTGCCCTCCCCTCCCCGTGGCTCAGACTGGCCGCTTCGGCACCTGGTCGAGGCCGTAGAACGCCAGCAGTTCCTTCACCCGCGCGCGCGGCGGCCTGGCCTGGAAGTAGCCGCGCCGGCATGGCGAGACGCCGGTGACCCGGCGCAGCCCGGCCATCATCTCCGCCGTCTTGACCGTGGCCGCGAGGGCATCCACCACCGGCACGCCGTCCACCTCGTTCACGCCGCCCTTGGCGAGCAGCAGGCACAGCGGCGCCTCGCCCGGGATGATCACATCGGCCCCGCGCGCGATCAGGGCACGCGCATCAGCGCGGAACCGCTCGATCAGCGGCGCGGGATCGCCCGCATAGGCACCCAGCACGTCGTTGAACCCGAAGCTCACATCCTGAGCCCCCACGAAGCGGGAGGAGAGGCCCATGCGCTCCACGTTGCGCTCCACCGTCCCGGCCATGCCGCGTATGAAAAGCAGCACGCCGATGCGATGGCCGAGCATCGTCGCGGCGAGCATCGCGCTCTCGCCATAGCCGACGACAGGGATGTCCACGAGGCTGCGGATCTCCTGCAGCGACGGCTCGGGCAGCGTGGTCAGCGCGAAGGCGTCGAAGCCCTGTTCCTCGGCGGCCATGGCGCCGAGCACGAATTGCTGGCTGTGCAGGGTCTGAAAGTAGGCGTACTGGATGTCGTTGCCCGGATACTCGGTCTGGTAGGTGCGCGGATGCATCCCGTGCATCACGACTTCCGTCCCCGGCGCGGTGATGCGGGCGAAATGCGCCCGCAGCGCCTCCGCATAGGGCGGTAGATTCTCGAGCACGGTGAAGCTGTGATGCCAGATGCGCATGATCGCTCCGCTCAGTCGGCCCACATGCCGCCGTTGACGTCGAGCACCTCGCCCGTGATGAAAGCCGCGGAGGGACCGACGAGGAAGGCGACAGCGGCCGCCACCTCCTCCGCCCGGCCCATCCGGCCTACGGGGATCAGCGCCTGCAGCGCGGCGGGGAAGTTCGTCGTCATGTCCGAGGCAATGGGCCCAGGCGCGACGGCGTTGACGGTGATGCCGTCCGCCGCGACCTCACGCGCAAGGAAGAAGGTCAGCGCATGCACGCCTGCCTTCGAGACACCGTAGGCGACGTTGCCGGCGCGCTCCAGCTCCGCCCGGTCCAGCCAGGCCCGCGCGTTGCCGCCATTCTTGCCGACGATGGAGCCGATGTTGACGATCCGGCCGTGCCGGTTCGCGCGCATCGCCGGGATGGCGGCCTGGCAGCACAGGAAGGTGCCCTTCAGGTTCACGCCGAGCACGCGGTCCCACTCGGACTCGGGCAGGGACACGGCCGACCCGGTGGAGACCACGCCCGCGACGTTCACCAGGATGTCGAGACGGCCGAAGCGCTCGACCGTGCGCGCGACCATCGCTTGCACGTCGTCGCGCGATGTCACGTCCATGGACATGGCCAACGCATCCGGCTGCGCCGGGGGCGGCTTCACATCAGCCAGGGCGAGCATCGCGCCGCTCTCCGCAAGGGTCGCGGCGACTGCTCTGCCGATGCCGCCCGCGGCCCCGGTCACCAGCGCGACGCAGCCCGCAAGCGGTGCGGTCATGCGTTCGGCCGCCGTCGCGCCGCGTCGGTGCCGGCGAGCCGGCCGAAGACCAGGCCCTTCAGCACGGAGGTCGCGCCCGTGTAGTTGCCCCAGTACATCCCGACCACCTCGCCGGCGGCGTAGAGCCCGGGGATCGGGCGGTCCGCCGAATCCAGCACGCGTGCCCGGCTGTCCACCTTCACGCCGCCGAAGGTGAAGACGTTGGAGGAGACAATGGGATAGGAGTGAAAGGGCGGCTCGACGATGGGCGTCGCCCAGTTGGACTTCCCGGGATGCAGGCCCCGTGTGGCCAAGCCGTCCAGCTCCAGCGGCTTCCACTCGCCCGGCACGCAGGCGGCGTTGTAGGCGCCGACCGTGGCCTCCAGCGCCTCGGGCCGGAGGCCGATGGCGCGCGCCAACTCAGCAACGCTCTGCCCGACGACCGGCGGCTTGTCGGTGCGGATGCCGAGCCGGTAGTTGGGGATGCGCATGTGCCGCGCATCCAGTATCACCCAGGCAATGCCCTCCGGCTGCTCGTAGATGCGGCGTGTCACCCGCTCGTACCAGGCGTCCACCGTGCCCGGCGCCTCGTCGCAGAAGCGCACACCCTCCTTGTTGACGAGGATGCCGTAGGGGAAGATGAAGACCGACGGCTCCGCGATGCCGGAGCGCGGATCCACCGGCTCGGCATGGTAGCTGCCGAAATCGCCGCTCGCCGCCGCGCCGATCTCGAGCGCCATGCGGATGCCTTCGCCGCGGTTGTAGTTCGCGCCCTTGCAGACCGGCCGGAGATAGACCGACCGCGGCCCGAGGTAGCGCGTCAGCATCTCGCCATTGCCCTCGAAGCCGCCTGCCGCGAGCGCCACAGGGCCGAGGAAGCGGCGCAGCCCGGACTCGGTTCGCGCCACCACGCCGGTCACGCGCCCGTCCTCGTCCTGCACAAGGCGCTCAGCCGTCGTCTCGTAGTGGAAGGCCACGCCCAGCGTCTCCGCCCGCCCGGCAAGGGCCTCGACCAGCGCGGCGCCGCCCCCGACCGGGAGCAGGCGCGGCTGTGACCTCGTCAGGAACTGCGTCGGCAGGAAGTCGAAGCGGACGCCGAGCCCTTTCAGCCAGGCGATGGTCGGCCCCGCTTCATCGGCGAAGGTTCCGATGACGTTGGGATCGAGCAGCCCGATGCCACGGGCGTGACCGGAGCGGTGTTCGGGCTCACGCGCGACCTGGGCGGCAAGGTCCGGATCGATGTAGGGCGAGGAGCCGTTCTCCGCGAGCATGGTCTCGAAGTCGTCCGTCACCTCGGTGTGGCTCTTCATGCGCAGATAGGCTTCGGTCCAGCGGGACTGCCCTCCCCGTTCCTCGCGCGGGGCCCGCTCGAGGACTGCCACGCGAGCGCCCGCTTCCGCCGCCGCCACGGCCGCGGAAAGGCCCGCCACGCCGCATCCAACCACGACCAGGTCGTGGACGCGCTGATCTGCAGAGGCTGCCATGGCGCCCAGCTTATCCTCCCCATCTCTCCCGCTAACGTTCACCCGGGGGGAGGACGAGGCAATGGCGAATGAACCTCTTCCGGTGAAAGCACTTTTCGCGAAGCGATGTAGGTGGGGACCATGCACGCAGCGTGCGCGTAGGGCGCCGTTTACTGACCGAGGACAGCCGCTTCCGTCTTCTGACAGCTGCTACAGTGTGAGCCGCCCGCACCGGGGCTACAGGCCACGCGCGGGCGCCACGAGGCCGCGGATCGGCGCCCCGGCCGATCCGTGCGCGACGCTGGCGGTGGCCGCCGCGCCGGTGCTGCCGGCCATGGCGCGCGAGACGCCCTTCCCCTCCGACGTGATGATCCGCGACGGGACGGCGATGGAGACGGTGGAGAACAACCACCGCTTCTCCTCGCTCGCGCTGCGCCACAGCAGGATCGCGGAGCGGGTGCACATCCCCTGGACCGCGGTCGGCCGCGCCTATCTCGCCTGGTGCCCCGAAGCGGAGCGAGAGGAGATCCTGGACCTGCTCGTTCGCCAGGCCGGATCCGGGCGCTTCGACCGTGCCGCGCTGCTGGCGGAGATACACGCCACGTGCGCCCGCGGCTTCGGCGTGCGACATACGCGCTTCCTTGGGGGCACGCAGCGCAACCCCTCAGTCGCCGACCACCTGGACGCCATCGCGGTCGCGATCCTCGCGGGGCCGCACCTCGTCGGGTGCATCAACACGATGTGGCCGCGCCGGATACGGATCGAGCCCGGCTTCCGCAAGAGGCAGCTCGCGCATCTTCGCCTTGCCGCGGAGTGGATCGGCGCGGCGGCGCACGACGCTTGGTGAAGGGCCGGCCGGATTTGCAAAGGGCTGCGCCCGCACGCCCGGCGTCCCTCGGCGGTCAATGAGGGCGGTGCCGCGCAGCCCGATGGCGTCCGGCCCGGCCAAGAGCGACGCCACCGCTCCGGACCGGGAGGCTTCCGGGCCGTGAGCGTCAGGCTCCGAAGGTGATTCCCTCCTTCTTGTACATGTCCTTCACCAGCTTCAGGATCAGGCCGATCTCCGGTGACCTGTCGCCTTTGCGCGTGCTCATGATGACCGGCGCGACGGCGCCGGGCTCGTCGAGGCGCCGGTAGACGACGTTGTCGCGGCGCAGGCGCTCGACGGCGGCGGGGACGATGCAGACCCCCGTCTCGGCCGCGACGAGGCCGAGCGCGGTCTGCAGTTCGCGTACCTCGTGCACCGCCTGCGGCTTCACGTCGCGCTCGCGGAACAGCGCCAGAACCTGGTCCGCATAGCTCGGCCGCGGCGCCTTCGGGTAGACGACGAGCGCATCGCCAGCCAGCTCCGCCAACTTCAGCAGGCCGGTCCGCGACGACAAGGGATGCGTCAGGGGAAGTGCCACGCAGAGCGTCTCGTTGCGCAGCAGCGTGCGATCGATCTGCGGGTCGTTGAAGGTGATCCGCCCGAAGCCGACGTCGATGCGGCCCTCCTTCAGCGCGGCCACCTGCTCGATCGTCGTCATCTCGAGCAGCGTCAGCTCGACGCCGGGCCGCGCCGCGCGATAGCGCCGGATCACCTCCGGCAGGTAGCCGTACAGCGTGGAGGCGACGAAGCCGACGCCAAGCAGCGTACGCTCGGCCTGGCGCATGCGCGCGGCCATCGCCTTCATCTCGTCCATCCGGTCGAGAACCTGCACCGCCTGCTCGAACAGCAGCCGTCCCGCATCGGTCAGCGCCAAGGGGCGGCTGGCGCGGTCGAGCAGCGCGACGCCGAACTCGTCCTCCAGCTGCTGGATGGCGCGGCTCAGCGGCGGCTGGGCGATGTGCAGCTTCTCCGCCGCGCGGGTGAAGTTCCGCTCGCGCGCCACGGCGACGAAGTAGCGGAGCTGGCGCGAGTCCAGACGATACCTCCCAGGTATGGTGAGCACCTTTTTAGTCTTGGAATCGCGTTACAGAAAGAGGGCATCTGGCCGGGACGGAGGAACACATGTCCCAGGACGCCAGCCAGAGCCGTGCCTTCAGCCCGCCCCGCACGACGCTGGGCTGAGGCGCGCGATGTATCTCTGCCTCTGCAACGGGCTCAGCGATACCCGGATCGCGGATGCCATCCGACAGGGCGCTCGCCGGCCACGCGACGTCTACGCGCTCTGCGGCTGCCGCGCGCAATGCGGGCGCTGCATGGCCTCGATCCTCGGCGTCCTGCGCAGCGCCGCCCCCCCGCTTTCCGCCAAGCAAGACCGATAGGAGACGCCCGATGCTCGACAGCGTGCAGACCACGGTGGACACCGCGCTCGAGGACGACGCCGAGAGGGGCGTGTTCCGGGTCGCCCGGGACATCTTCACCGACCCCGGGCTCTTCGAGCTCGAGATGAAGCACATCTTCGAAGGCAACTGGATCTACCTGGCACATGAGAGCCAGATCCCGAACGCCAACGACTACTTCACCACCTGGATGGGTCGGCAGCCGATCTTCATCGCTCGCAACCGCCAGGGCGAGCTGAACGCCTTCGTCAACGCCTGCAGCCACCGCGGCGCAATGCTCTGCCGGCACAAGCGCGGCAACAAGGCGACCTACACCTGCCCCTTCCACGGCTGGACCTTCAACAACAACGGCAAGCTGCTGAAGGTGAAGGACCCGGATGGCGCCGGCTATCCCGAGAGCTTCAACAAGGGCGGCAGCCACGACCTGACGAAGGTCGCCCGCTTCGAGAGCTATCGCGGCTTCCTCTTCGGCAGCCTGAACCCGGACGTGAAGCCGCTGGCCGAGCACCTGGGCGAGGCGGCGAAGATCATCGACCTGATCGTGGACCAGTCGCCGGACGGGCTCGAGGTGCTGCGCGGTTCCTCGACCTACGTCTACGACGGCAACTGGAAGCTGCAGACCGAGAACGGCGCGGATGGCTACCACGTCACCGCCGTGCACTGGAACTACGCGGCGACGACCAGCCGCCGCAAGGAGGCCGAGCGCGAGGACAAGACGCGCGCGATGAGCGCCGGCGGCTGGGCCAAGCAGGGCGGCGGCTTCTACTCCTTCGAGCACGGCCACCTGCTGCTCTGGACCAACTGGGCGAACCCCGAGGACCGGCCGAACTGGGACCGGCGCGAGGAACTCGCCGCGCAGTTCGGCCAGGCGCGTGCGGACTGGATGGTGGGACGCAGCCGCAACCTCTGCCTCTACCCGAATGTCTACCTGATGGACCAGTTCTCCTCGCAGATCCGCACCTATCGGCCCATCGCGGTCGATAAGACCGAGGTGACGATCTACTGCATCGCGCCGAAGGGCGAGGCGCTGGAGGCGCGCGCGCGCCGCATCCGCCAGTACGAGGACTTCTTCAACGCCTCGGGCATGGCAACGCCGGACGACCTCGAGGAATTCCGCGCCTGTCAGTTCTCCATGAACGCCCGCGCGGCGCGCTGGAACGACATGACGCGCGGCGCCGCGCACTGGATCAACGGGCCCGACCAGGCCGCCGAGGCGATCGGCCTGAAGCCGCTGATGAGCGGCGTGAAGACCGAGGACGAGGGCCTCTTCGTCGTGCAGCACAAGTACTGGCAGGAGGCGATGCAGCGCGCCCTCGCCACCGAAAACCAGGGCTGAGGAGGAGCGCGCCATGTCCGCCATCATCGACGCCCCCGCCCGCGCCTTCACCCGCGCCGAGGCCGAAGCCTTCCTCTATCGCGAGGCCCGCGCCCTGGACGACAAGGACTGGGACGCCTGGCTCGCGTGCTACGCGGCCGACGCCGAGTTCTGGATGCCGTCCTGGGACGACGACGACCGCCTGGTCGAGGACCCGCAGACCGAGATCTCGCTGATCTGGTACGGCGACCGCGGCGGGCTCGAGGACCGCGTGTTCCGCATCCGCACCGAGCGCAGCAGCGCGACCTCCCTGCCGGAGCCGCGCACCAGCCACAACATCAGCAACGTGGAGATCCTGGAGCAGGCCGGCGGGCTGGTGAAGCTGCGCTTCAACTGGGTGACCTACAGCTTCCGATACAAGACAACCGACACCTATTTCGGCACGTCTTTCTACACGATCGACACCACCGGCGACCGGCCGCTGATCCGCGCCAAGAAGGTCGTGCTGAAGAACGACTACATCCACCACGTCGTCGACGTCTACCACGTGTGAGCGCGGCGCCATGACCCACAGCATCGCGCTCAACTTCGAGGACGGCGTCACGCGCTTCGTCGAAGCGCGCGCCGGCGAGACGGTGGCGGATGCCGCCTATCGCCTCGGGATCAACATCCCGCTGGACTGCCGCGACGGCGCCTGCGGCACCTGCAAGTGCCGCGTGGAATCCGGCAGCTACGACGGCGGGTCGTACATCGAGGACGCGCTGACCGACGAGGAAGCGGCGTCAGGCCTCGCGCTGGCGTGCCAGGCGCGGCCGAAGACCGACATGGTGGTCGCGATCCCCGCGGCCTCCACCGCCTGCAAGACGCGCCCGCAGAGCTTCGAGACGGTGCTGCGGCGCGTGGAGCGGCTCTCCGACACCAGCCTCGCCTTCATGCTGGACCGGCCGGCGGGCCTTGCCTTCCTGCCCGGCCAATACGTGAACCTGCGCGTGCCCGGCACGGAGCAGCGACGCAGCTACTCCTTCAGCTCGGCGCCTGGCGCCGACGCGCTGTCCTTCCTGGTGCGCGACATCCCGGCGGGGCTGATGAGCGGCTGGCTGCGCGCGGCGCAACCCGGCACGGCGATGGAGTTCACCGGACCGGCCGGCAGCTTCTACCTGCGCGACGTCACGCGCCCGCTGCTGTTCCTGGCCGGCGGCACGGGCCTCGCGCCGTTCATGTCCATGCTGGGACGCCTGGTCGAGACGGGCTGCGACCATCCGGTGCGCCTCGTCTACGGCGTGACGCACGACGCGGACCTGGTGGGCCTCGCGCAGCTCGACGCCTATGTCGCGGCGCTGCCCGGCTTCTCCTACGTCACGACCGTCGCGGCGGAAGGCAGCACGCATCCGCGCCGGGGCTACGTCACCGCGCATGTCGAAGCCGGCTGGCTGAACGGCGGCGAGGTGGACGTCTATCTCTGCGGCCCGCCGCCTATGGTGGACGCGGTGCGCGGCTGGCTCGCTGCCCAGGGCGTGACGCCGAACGCCTTCCACTACGAGAAGTTCTCGCCGAGTGGCCCGGCCGAAGCCGGGAGGCTCGCGGCATGAGGACCTTCACGGGCCGCTTCGCCGGCAAGGCCGCGATCGTCACCGGCGCTGCCCAGGGCATCGGCCGCGACGTTGCGCTGCGCCTGGCGCGCGAGGGCGCGCGCGTCGCGCTGGTGGACCGCTCCGACCTGGTGGACGAGACCCGGCGCGAGGCCGGCGCGGACGCCATCGCCGTCAACGCCGACCTCGAGACCTTCGAGGGCGCCACCACCGCGGTCGCACGTGCGCGTGCCGCCTTCGGCCGCGTGGACATCCTGGTCAACAATGTCGGCGGCACGATCTGGGCGAAGCCCTTCGCCCATTACGAGGAAGCGCAAGTCCAGGCGGAGATCCGCCGCTCGCTCTTCCCGACGCTCTGGTGCTCCCGGGCCGTGCTGCCGGCGATGCTGGAGGCCGGCGGCGGGGTGATCGTCAACGTCTCCTCCGTCGCGACGCGCGGCGTGAACCGCGTGCCCTATGCCGCGGCGAAGGGCGGCGTGAACGCCATCACTGCCTGCCTCGCCATGGAATACGCCGACAGCGGCATCCGCGTCGTCGGCGTCGCGCCCGGCGGCACCGAGGCGCCGCCCCGCCGCGTGCCGCGCAACACCGCGCCGCGCACGCCGCAGGAGGACGCCTGGATGCAGCAGGTCGTGGACCAGACCAGGGCCTCCAGCCTGATGCACCGCTACGGCACCACGGCCGAACAGACCGCGGCGATCCTGTTCCTGGCCTCCGACGAGGCCTCCTACATCACCGGGGTCACCCTGCCCGTGGCGGGCGGGGACCTCGGCTGATCGGCTACTCCCACCCACCCCACCGGAGGAACGCGTGATGACCGACAGCCTGATGGAGACGAAGGAGGTCAAGGACCTGCTGATGAAGGTCAGCAACCTTGGCGACGGCACCGGCGACCTGCGCCTCAAGCGCATCGTCCACCGCGTGGTGTCCGACCTGTTCCGCACGATCGAGGATTTCGACGTGCAGCCCGACGAGTTCTGGACGGCGATGTCCTACCTGACGCGCCTCGGCCAGGCGAACGAGGTCGGGCTGCTGGTGCCGGGCCTCGGGCTCGAGACCTTCCTCGACATGCGGCTCGACCAGGCCGAGCGGCAGGCCGGCCTGGACGGCGGCACGCCGCGCACCATCGAGGGCCCGCTGTGGATCGCCGGCGCGCCGCTATCAAAGGGTGAGGCGCGTCTCGACGACGGCACCGAGCAGGGCGAGGTGCTGTTCATGGAAGGCCAAGTGCGCGACATGGACGGCAAGCCCGTCGCCGGCGCCGTCATCGACGTGTGGCACGCCAACACGAAGGGCGGCTATTCCTTCTTCGACCCGTCGCAGTCCAAGTACAACCTGCGCCGCCGCATCGAGACGGACGCCGAGGGGCGCTACCGCTTCCGGTCCATCCTGCCGGCCGGCTACGCCTGCCCGCCGGACGGCGTCACGCAGGAGCTGCTGGACCGCCTCGGTCGCCACGGCCACCGCCCGGCGCATATCCACTTCTTCGTGGTCGCGCCCGGCTACCGGAAGCTGACGACGCAGATCAACATCGACGGCGACGAGTACCTGCACGACGACTTCGCGTTCGCCACCCGTGACGGGCTGATCCCCGAGGTGCGCCGCGTCAGCGACGCGGAGAGCGTGCGCGCCAAGGGCCTGAACGCCCCTTACGCCGAGATCACCTTCGACTTCGTGCTGCACGCCGAGAGCGGCGCTGCCCCCAGCACGGTCGTGAACCGCGAGCACGCGCCCGCGGGCTGACGCCCCTGGCCCGGCCGCGCTGCGCGGCCGGGCAAGCCTTCAAAGCCGAATGAGAACCAGGCGGCGCGCACCCCGCGCGCCGTCCACCCCGACTGCACGCCCGGCGGAGCCCCTGATGCCCGAAAGTCCCTTCACGGTCCCGGCCGATCTGCGGAACGACCTCGCGATCCGCGAGATCAGCAGCACGATCGTGGACGTGCCGACGGTGCGGCGGCACAAGCTGTCCTCACTCTCCGTCACGGCGCAGAGCTACGTCATCGTCGAGCTCCGCCTGGCCAACGGTGCGCAGGGAATCGGCGAGGCCGCGACGCTCGGCGGCCCGCGCTGGAGCGAAGAGAGCGTCGAGGCGATCAAGGCCAATATCGACGCGCATCTCGCCCCGGCCGTGATCGGCCTCGGCGCGGACCGGCCCGAGCTCGTCGCCGCACGCATGGACGCGGCGGCGAAGCGCAACAACGCCGCCAAGGCCGCGATCAAGACCGCGGTCTTCGACGCGCTCGCACGGACGCTCGGGGTGCCCGTCGCCCTGCTGCTCGGCGGCCAGATGCGCGACAGCATCCCGGTGCTCTGGACGCTGGCCTCCGGCGATCCCGCGCAGGAGATCGAGGAGGCGGAGGCAAAGCTCGCCGCGCGGCTGCACGAGACCTTCAAGGTGAAGATCGGCGCACAGCCGCCGGAGGCCGACATGGCCCGGCTGAAACGCCTGTCCGTCGCGCTCGCCGGCCGTGCGCGCCTGATCGTGGACGCCAACCAGGCCTGGGACGAGACCACCGCGACCCGCTGCCTGCCGGTGCTGGCCGATCTCGGCGTCGCGCTGGTGGAGCAGCCGCTGCCGGCCTGGAACGTCGCGGGCATGGCGCGGCTCCGCGCACACCCGACGGTGCCGCTGATGGCCGACGAGTGCGTGTTCACGACGCATGACATGCTGCAGGTCGCGGCGCTCGGTGCCGCCGACGTGGTCTCGCTGAAGCTGGTCAAGCACGCGGGCCTGCTCAACCTGAAGCGCGTCGCCGCCGTAGCGGAGGCCGCCGGCATCGGCCTCTACGGCGGTTGCCTGCTGGAAAGCAGCATCGGCGCCGCCGCGCACCTGCACGCTTTTGCCGGCCTGCGCGAGCTGGCCTGGGGCTGCGAGCATTTCGGCCCGCAGATCCTGACCGACGACCTGGTGACGCAACCGCTGCGCTTCGAGGAGTTCCGGGTGTACCTGCCGGCCGGCCCCGGCCTCGGTGTCACGCTCGATCGCGACAAGCTGCGCCGCTACGCGCGCACCTGAGGGAGGAACAGATGCTCTATCACGTCCGCATGGATGTCCATCCGCCGCGCGACATGGCGGCGGCGGAGTTCGACAAGCTCAAGGCCGCCGAGAAGGCGCGCGCGGAGGAGCTGCAGCGCGAGGGCAAGTGGCGCCACCTGTGGCGCATCGCCGGCGCCTACGCGAACTACAGCGTCTTCGACGTGGCCGACCACGACGAGCTGCACGGCATCCTGTCCACGCTGCCGCTCTTCCCCTTCATGGACATCGAGGTGACGCCGCTGGCGCGTCATCCCTCGACCATCGCGAACGCCAGCTAGCCCCCGCCCCGAACCATACGAACAAGAGAGAGAGGATACGGACATGAGCAACGCCATCACCGCACTGTCGCGCCGCAAACTGCTGGCCGGCGCCGCCGCGCTGGCCGCCGCGCCGCTCGCACGCCCCGCCCTCGCGCAGGGCGCGCCGGTGCGCATCGGGCTGATGCTGCCCTTCTCCGGCACCTTCGCCTCACTCGGCGAGAACATCGCCGCGGCCTTCGAGATGTACCTCGTGGAGAAGGGCGGCCGGCTCGGCGGCCGCGCGATCCAGGTCGTGCGGCTTGACGACGAATCCGACCCGGCGAAGTCGGTGCAGAACGTGAACCGCCTGGTCGGGCGGGAGCGCGTGGGCGCGCTGGTCGGCACGGTCCACTCCGGCGTGGTGATGGCCATGGTGCAGGCCAGCCGCGAGCGCGGCGTGCCGCTGATCATACCCAATGCCGGCAACGCCGCGGCGACGCGCGAGCTCTGCGCGCCGACGATCTTCCGGACCTCCTTCACCAACTGGCAGCCCGCCTTCGCCATCGGCAAGTCGCTGGCCGACCGCGGCGTGCGCCGCGCGGCCTGGGTCACCTGGGACTACGCCGCGGGCAAGGAGGCGACCGAGGGGTTCCGCGAAGGCCTGCGCGCCGGCGGCGCGGAGCTGGTCCGCGAGCTGACGCTGCCCTTCCCCGAGAACAACTTCCAGCCGATCCTGGCGCAGATCCCGGGCCTGAACGTCGAGGCCGTCGGCGCCTTCTTCGCCGGCGGCGGTGCGGTCCAGTTCGTGCGCGACTATGCCTCCGCCGGGCTGAAGGACCGCATCCCGCTTGTCGGCTCCGGCTTCCTAACCGAGGGCACGCTCGCCGCCCAGGGCCCGGCCGCCGAGGGCGTGCGCACCGCGTTGCACTACGGCGACGGCATCGAGACCGAGCGCAACATCGGCTTCCGCCGCGCCTTCCGCGAGCGGACCGGGCGCGAGGCAGACGTCTACGCCGTGCAGGGGTACGACGCGGGCCAGCTGCTGGCCGCCGGCCTCGAGGCGACGCGCGGCGACATCGGCGCCGAGCGCGCGCTGGTCACCGCGATGCGCGCCGCGCGCATCGACAGCCCGCGCGGCACCTTCACCCTCTCGCCCCAGCACAACCCGGTGCAGGACATCTACCTGCGCGAGGCGCGCGGCGGCCAGAACGTCGTGGTCGGCGTCGCCGCCGAGCGGCTGGCCGATCCCGGCACCGGCTGCCGCATGCCGGCGGCCTGAGAACCGGCACGGGAGGGAGGGAACCACGATGTCCGGCCTGGCCGCGCAGCTCCTCAACGGGCTGCAATACGGGCTGCTGCTGTTCCTCATCAGCAGCGGCCTCACCCTGATCTTCGGCGTCATGGGCGTGATCAACCTTGCCCATGGCAGCCTCTTCATGATCGGCGCCTACATCGCCTTCGTGGTCGCCGGCGGCACGGGCTCGCTCTGGCTGGCGCTGCCCGCGGCGGTGCTGGGCGGCCTGGCACTGGGCGCGCTGCTCGAACGCGGGTTGTTCCGCCGCTTCTACCATCGCGAACACCTCGACCAGGTGCTGCTCACCTTCGCCCTCATCCTGCTGTTCGAGGAAGGGCGCTCCATGCTGCTCGGCAACGACTTCCACTCGGTGGCCGTGCCCGCGGCACTCGACGTGGCGGTGCCGATGGTGGGGGACTTCTCCTACTCGGCCTACCGGCTCGCGGTGCTGGTGGCGTGCCTGGCGGTGGCCGCGGCGATGTTCCTGGCGATCGAACGCACGCGGATCGGCTCCGCGATCCGCGCCGCGGCGGAGAAGCCTGAGATGGTGGACCTTCTCGGCCTCGATGCGCGGCAGATCCACCTGGTGGTCTTCGCCGTCGGCACGGCGCTCGCGATGCTGGCCGGCGCGCTGGCGGCGCCGCTGCACTCGGTCTACCCGAACATGGGCCACGGCTTCCTCATCATCTGCTTCGTGGTGGTGGTCGTGGGCGGGGTCGGCTCCATCGCCGGCGCCTTCTGGGGCGCGCTGCTGATCGGCGTCGTGGACACGCTGTCGAAGGCCTATCTGCCCTTCGCCGCCGGTCTCGCCGTCTATGTCCTCATGGCCGCGGTGCTGCTTTGGCGCCCGACCGGCCTCTTCGCGCGGAGCTGATGCCATGCTGACCGTCGCCGGCCGCAACGGCACCCTGGCGCTCGGCGCCGCCGCGCTCGCGGTGGCCGCCCTGCCGCTCTTCGCCGAGGCCTACTACCTCGAGCTAGCCTCCACGGCGCTCGTGCTCGCCATGTTCGCGCTCAGCCTGCAGCTGCTGGTCGGCGTGACCGGCCTGGTGAGCCTCGGTCACGCCGCCTTCTTCGGCGTCGGCGCCTATGCGATCCACCTGCTCGGCGCCTTCGGAGCCGCGCCCTCGGTGCTGCTGAGCCTGCCGGCCGCGATGCTGCTCGCGGCGCTCGCCGCCTTCACGGTCGGCGCGCTGGCGCTGCGCACGCGCGGCTTCTTCTTCCTGATGACGACGCTCGCCTTCGGGCAGATGCTGTTCTTCGTCTTCCACGACACGCCGCTTGGCGGCGGCGCGGACGGCGTCTTCGTCACGCGCCCGTCCTTCAGCCTGTTCGGCCTGGAATGGGTCATCTCCCGCCAGGACCGGCCTACGGTGATGCTGCTGCTGAACCTCGGCGTGCTCGTCGCCATGTATGCCGGGCTCGCCCTTCTGCTGCGGACCATGTTCGGCCGCGCCTTGCTCGGCATCCGCGCCAACGAGCACCGCATGCGCTCGATGGGCTTCGACACCTACTGGCTGCAGCTCGGCGCCTTCACCCTGGCCGGCGCCATGGCCGGGATCGCGGGCCACATGTGGGGCATGACCCAGGCCTTCGTCAGCCCGGAGTTGCTGGCCTGGCATCGCAGCGCGGAGGCGCTGCTAATGATCCTGCTCGGCGGCCTCGGCGCGCTGCACGGGCCGATCCTCGGCGCCTTCGCCTTCGTGGGCCTCGGCGAGATCGCGGGCCAGATCACCGAACGGCAACGCCTGGTGGAGGGCCTGGTCATCCTGGCCGTCGTGCTCGGGCTGCGGCACGGGATCGCCGGTATCCGCCTGCCCGCGCTGCGCCGCCTGCCCGCCCCCGCTCCCACCGCGAAGGAGGCCGCGCCATGAGCGTCGCCGCGATGGAGGCCATCGGCCTCACCCGCCGCTTCGGTGGCCTGGTGGCCGTGAACGAGGTGAACCTCACCCTGCATGTCGGGGAGCTGCACGCCGTCATCGGCCCGAACGGTGCGGGCAAGAGCACGCTGACCAACCTGCTCTCCGGCGAGCTGCGCCCGAGCGCCGGCAAGCTGCTGCTGCACGGCGCCGAGGTCGGCGACTGGCCCTCCTGGCGCTTCGCCCGCGCCGGCGTGGGGCGGTCCTTCCAGCGCACCAACGTGCTGAAGCCGATGACGGTGCGCGAGAACGTCCGGCTCGCCGCCCAGGCGCGCCTGACGCCGCTGCGCCGCTACCTCGCCGTGGCGACCGGGGAGCACGCGCCGGGCGAGGCGGCGGATGCCGCGCTGGAGCGCGTCGGCCTTGCCGGCGCGGCGCATCGCG
>NZ_JAPSMD010000050.1 GCF_027856955.1 Falsiroseomonas oryzae
CACGGGCCGGGGCGGCGGAGCCGCAGGCTCCGCCAGGGCGGCCGCGGCAAGGCCGGGCGGCAGCCAGGTGGGCGCGCCGCGCAGGCTGCTGGCCGTGGTCTTCACCCATTGCGCGCCGGAGGCGCGGCGCAGCGCCGTGCCGACGCGGAAGAAGGCGACCACGTCCGGCATGCGGGCATTGTAGACCAGGGCGCGGCTCTGCTCCGCCACCGCCAGCCCTTCCTCCGTCGCGCGCCGGCGCGCCTGCGGCGGCAGGATGCTGCTGATCGCGAAGAGCAGCCGCCCATGCACGTCCAGCCGCGCAGCCTCCTCGTCCGGGAAGCGCACCGGCTCGGCCAGGCTGCCGGAGAGATGAAGGTTCATCAGCACCACCCGGCCCTCCGTGGTGCCCTGCGCCATCACATGGCCGGCGGCGGCGGCCACCTCGGCCGGCGTGCCGTCGGTCGCTTCCCCGTCGGTGACGTGCAGCAGCGTCGGCGGGAAGGCGTGCGGATGCTCCTCGCACCAATCCGCCAGCATGTCCCCCGCCATGCGGAGCGCCGCGCACATCGGCGTTCCGCCGCCGGGCTGCGGCTCGAACCAGACCGGGAAGTCGACCGTGGTTTCGACAAGCCCGCCCGCGCCGTCCGGCACGCGCTTCCGGCGCTTCTCCACCCGCGCGGGGCTGCAGGCCAGCGCGCCGATCTCGCAGAGATGGCTGCCCGCCAGCGCGCCGCCGAAGGCCGGGCCGACGCTGTTCCCGGCATAGGCGAAGACTCCAACATCGAGGTCGTTCACCACGGCGCCCGCCCGGGTGGAGCGGTTCACAAGGTCCATCAGGCTGCGATTCACCGCATCCGCGAGGAAGCCGGCCTTGGTGGTGCCCGGCGCGATGTCCTCGCCCATGGAACCGGACTGGTCCAGCAGGAAGAGAAGACAGCTCGGCTGGGCGCGACTGATCTCGGCGAAATGCGCCATCGGGTCCGATCTCGGTCCAGAATCGAGGCGACCCGCTCAAGGCGGGAGCGGATGCCCGGCGATTGTGTCAGATCACGGAAACCGGCGCACGCCCCCTGCCACGCAACGCCGACGACAGGCGCGCGAAGCAGCGTTGACCGCAGATGCGAAGGGCGGCCCCTGGGCAGGGGCCGCCCTCTCAGCCTCGGGGTGTCCCGGCGCGCGGCGCCGGGTTCAGCCGGCGTTGGCGACGGCGCGCTTGGCCATCACGGTGACGAGATGGGCGCGGTACTCGGCGCTTCCATGGATGTCGCCATTCATCATGGCGGGATCCATCTTGATGGACGCGACCGCATCGGGCGACCAGTTCGCAGCGAGCGCGGCTTCCATGGCCGTCGCGCGGAACGCCCCGTTCGCGCCCGCGCCGTTCACGCCAACGCGCACGCCGGCCGGGCCCCTGGCGACGAAGACGCCCGCCATGGAGTAGCGGCTGGCCGGGTTCTTCATCTTGGCGTAGCCCGCCTTCTCCGGCACGGGGATGTGGATCGCGGTGACGATCTCCCCGGTGTCGAGCGCCGTGGCGAACATGCCCTGGAAGAAGTCGTCGGCGCCGATCTTCCGCTTGTCGGTCTGGATGGTCGCGCCAAGCGCCAGCAGCGCCGCGGGGTAGTCGGCGGAGGGGTCGTTGTTGGCGACGGAGCCGCCCATCGTGCCGCGGTTGCGCACCTGCGTGTCGCCGATGGTGGAGGCCATCCAGGCGAGCGCGGGGATCGCCGCCTTGATCTCGGCGGAGGTCGCGACCTCGTAGTGCTTCGTCAGCGCGCCGACGACGATGGTGCCGCCCTCACGCTTCACGCCGCGCAGCTCCGCGATGCCGGAGAGGTCCACCACAGCGGTCGGCTTGTTCAGCCGGAGCTTGAGCGCGGGCAGCAGCGTCATGCCGCCGGAGATCGCGCGCGCATCGGGATCGGCCGCGAGCAGCTTCACCGCATCGGCGACCGAGGACGGCTTGTGATAGGCGAAATCATACATGGCTCGATCCCCTCACTCCGCCGCCATCTTGCGGCCGCCGTTGACGATGTTCCAGATCTTCGCCGGGGTGGCCGGCATCTCGATGTGGCGGACGCCGTAGTCCTTCAGCGCATCCACCACCGCGTTGATCACCGCGGGCGGCGAGCCGATGGCGCCCACCTCGCCGCAGCCCTTCACGCCCAGCGGGTTGTGCGTGCAGAGCGTGGTGTGGGTGGCGACGCTGACCGGCGCGAGGTCGTCCGCACGCGGCATGGTGTAGTCCATCATGGAGCCGCTGATCAGCTGCCCCTGCGCGTCGTAGATCGCGCTTTCCAGCAGCGCCTGGCCGATGCCCTGCGCGACGCCGCCCTGCACCTGGCCTTCCACGATCATCGGATTGATGACGCGCCCGACATCGTCCACGGCGGTGAAGTTCACCATGGAGACCTTGCCCGTGTCGGGGTCTATCTCGACCTCGGCGATGTGGCAGCCGCCCGGATAGGTGAAGTTCTTCGGGTCGTAGAAGGCGGTCTCCTCCAGCCCCGGCTCGATCTCCTCGATCGGATAGTTGTGCGGCACGTAGGCGGCCAGGCTGATGTCGGTCAGCGACTTCGTCTTGTCGGTGCCGGCGACGCGGAAGGTGCCGCGGTCGAACTCCACGTCCTCCACGCTGGCTTCCATGAGGTGGGCCGCGATGCGCTTGCCCTTGGCGATGATCTTGTCCATCGCCTTGAACATCGCGCTGCCGCCGACCGCGAGCGAACGCGAGCCGTAGGTGCCCATGCCGAAGGGCACCTTCGCGGTGTCGCCATGCACGATGTCGATGTTCGCCAGCGGCACCCCGAGCCGGTCGGCGACGAGCTGAGCCAGCGTCGTCTCATGCCCCTGGCCGTGGCTGTGCGTGCCGGTCAGCACCGTCACGCTGCCGGTGGGATGTACGCGGATGGTGCCGACCTCGTAGAGGCCGGCACGCGCGCCGAGGCTGCCCACAACCGCGGAGGGCGCGATGCCGCAGGCTTCCAGGTAGGTGGAGATGCCGATGCCCCGCAGCTTGCCCTTCGCCTTCGCCGCGGCGCGGCGCGCCTCGAACCCCTTCCAGTCGGCCGCTTGCAGCGCCGCGTCCAGCGTCGCGAAGTAGTTGCCGCTGTCGTACTGCAGCGCGACAGGCGTCTGGTAGGGGAAGGCGTCCACCGGGATGAAGTTCTTCCGGCGGAACTCCACGCGGTCCATGCCGATCTCGGCCGCCGCCACGTCCATCAGGCGCTCGAGCAGGTAGGTCGCCTCCGGCCGGCCGGCACCGCGATAGGCGTCCACCGGCACGGTGTTGGTGAAGACCGCCTTCACTTCGGCATAGATCACCGGCGTGGTGTAAACGCCCGCCAGCAGCGTGGCGTAGAGATAGGTCGGCACGCAGGGCGCGAAGGTGGAGAGATAGGCGCCCATGTTGGCGAGGGTGTGCACCTTCAGCCCAAGGATCTTCCCATCCGCGTCGAGGGCGAGCTCGGCCCTGCTGACGTGGTCGCGGCCATGCGCGTCCGACATGAAGGATTCGGTGCGCTCCGCCGTCCACTTGATCGGGCGCTTCACCCTGGCGGAGGCCCAGGTGACGATCGCTTCCTCGGCGTAGTGGTAGATCTTGCTGCCGAAGCCGCCGCCCACATCCGGCGCGACCACGCGCAGCTTCGCCTCCGGGATGTTGAGCACGAAGGCACCCATCAGCAGCCGGATCACATGCGGGTTCTGGCTGGTTGTGTAGAGCGTGTAGTCGCCGGACTGCGGGTCGAACTCGCCGATCGCCGCACGCGGCTCCATCGCGTTCGGCACCAGGCGGTTGTTCGTCGTCTCGAAGGAGACGACCTTGTGCGCCTTGGCGAAGGCCGCATCCAGCGCCGCCTTGTCGCCGATGTGCCAGTCGTAGCAGAGGTTGCCGGGCGCGCCCTCATGCACCTGCGGGGCGCCGGCCTTCAGCGCCTGGTCCATCGTCGCGGCGGCGGGAAGCGGGTTGTAGTCCACCACGATGGCCTCGCCGGCGTCGCGGGCCTGTGCCTTCGTCTCGGCGACCACCACCGCGACCGGGTCGCCGACATGGCGCACCTTGCCCTCGGCGAGAACGGGGTGCTTCGGCTCCGCCATCGGCGAGCCGTCCTTGTTGTGGATCTGCCAGCCGCAGGGCAGCCCGCCGATACCGGCCATGTCGGCGCCGGTGAACACGGCCAGCACGCCCGGCATCGCCTTCGCGGCCGTGACGTCGATCGACCTGATCTCGGCATGCGCGTGCGGGCTGCGCAGGATGAAGGCGTGCGTCTGGCCCGGACGGTTGATGTCGTCGGTGTACTGGCCCCGGCCCGAGAGGAAGCGCAGGTCCTCCTTACGGCGCACGGAGGCGCCGATGCCCTCGAAGGGCGCTACGACGTTCATTTCTTCTTCCCTCCCCGTTGCCCCGCGGCGCAGCCTATTCGGCGGCGCGGGCCAGTTCGCTGCGGCGGCCCTGCATCACATCGGCGGCGGCGGCGATCGCCTTGACGATGTTATGGTAGCCCGTGCAGCGGCAGAGGTTGCCCTCCAGCCCTTCGCGGATCTCCTGCTCGGACAGGCCGCCGGGGTGCTTGTTCACCAGGTCGATCGCGGACATGACCATGCCGGGCGTGCAGAAGCCGCACTGCAGGGCGTGGTATTCGCGGAACGCCTCCTGCATCGGGTGCAGCGTGCCGTCGGGCTTGGCGAGCCCCTCGATGGTGGTGATGTCCGCGCCCTCGCACTGCACGGCGAGAATGGTGCAGGCCTTGATGCTGTCGCCGCCCATGTGGACGACGCAGGCGCCGCACTGGCTCGTGTCGCACCCGACATGGGTGCCGGTCAGCCGCAGCTTCTCCCGCAGCAGCTCGACGAGCAGCGTGCGGGCCTCAACCTCGACCGTGTGCTTCGTGCCGTTGACCGTCAGCGTGACCTGCGGCATCGCGCCTCTCCCCCGGGTTCCTGGAGCCGCCCGTGACATGGGGGCGGCGTTTCGGTTGGGGAGCCTCGCCCTGCCCCGCGCGTCCGTCAAGCGGCGCCGTGCGGCTTGCGGGCGGGAGTGGGCCGCCGGCGACCGCGAGCGGCGAAGGCGAAGGTTACGCAAGCCAGGCGCACCATCATCCGGGCCGGTGGGACGGCCTGGATCGCCTGGCAAGGCCGGGCACGGCAGGCGCCGATCAGCCGACGGCGAGCAGCGACGCGCCCTTCGAGCCGGCCAGGGGATTCTCGGCAGCCGGCCGGTCGTGCAGGTGGCAGGCGGCGATATGCCCCTCCCCCATCGCGTCCGCGACCGGGCGCAAGGCCGGCTCCTCGGTGCGGCAGCGATCGAAGGCGTAGGGGCATCGCGTGTGGAAGCGGCAGCCCTTGGGCGGGTTGATCGGGCTCGGCACATCGCCCTTGAGGATGATGCGCTCCCGCGCGGCGCCGGGCTCGGGCACCGGCACGGCGGAGAGCAGTGCCTCCGTGTAGGGGTGCTTCGGGGCGGCGAAGAGGCTGCGCTTCGGGGCCACCTCCACGATCTTGCCGAGATACATGACGGCGACGCGGTGGGTCATGTGCTCCACGATCGCCAGGTCGTGGCTGATGAACAGCATCGCCAGGCCGAGTTCCTTCTGCAGGTCCTGCAGCAGGTTGACGATCTGCGCCTTCACCGAGACGTCGAGGGCGGAGACCGCCTCGTCGCAGATGATCAGGTCGGGCTCCGCGGCCAGCGCGCGGGCGATGCCGATGCGCTGGCGCTGGCCGCCGGAGAATTCGTGCGGCCAGCGATTCACCGCGTCGCGCGGCAGGCGCACCTTGTCCATCAGGCCTGCCACCCGCGCCTCCAGGTCGGCGGCATCCTTCGCCAGGCCGAAGTTGCGAATCGGCTCGGCCAGGATGTCGCGCACACGCAGGCGGGGGTTCAGGCTGCTGAACGGATCCTGGAAGACCACCTGCATGCGCCGGCGCAGCGGCCTGAGCGTGCCCGACGGCATGTCGTCGATTCGGGTGCCGCCCAGGATCACCTGGCCGCCGGTGATGCTGAACAGGCGCAGCAGCGCCTTGCCCACCGTCGACTTGCCGCAGCCCGATTCACCGACCAGGGACAGCGTCTCGCCGCGCATGATCTCGAAGGAGACACCATCCACGGCATAGACGTAGCCTGTCGTGCCGCCGAAGAAGCCGCCATGGATCGGGAAGTGCTTCTTTAGGTCGTTGACCTGCAGCAGCGGTGCGATCGCGTTCATGCGGCCATCGCTCCCTCTCGCGGCGCGTAGTGACAGGCCGCGACATGGCCCGGTGCCTTTTCCTCCAGCGCGGGCGCGACGGCGCGGCAAAGGTCCGTCGCGTGCGGGCAGCGGCTGGCGAAGACGCAGCCTGGGATCTTCGCCTTGAGGCTGGGCACCAGCCCGGGGATCTCGGCAAGCCGCGTCTCGTGCCCGGTCAGCGACGATCCGAGCTTGGGCATGGAGCCCAGCAGACCCTGCGTATAGGGATGGCGCGGCGAGCGGAAGAGCGGGCCGATCGCCGCCTCCTCCACCTTCTTGCCGGCATACATCACCACCACCCGCTCCGCGACCTCGGCCACCACGCCGAGGTCATGGGTGATCAGCACGATCGCGGCGCCGACGCGGTGCTTCAGGTCGCGCATCAGCTCCAGGATCTGCGCCTGGATGGTGACGTCGAGCGCGGTGGTCGGCTCGTCCGCGATCAGCAGCTTCGGGTTGCAGGCGAGCGCGATGGCAATCATCACGCGCTGGCGCATGCCGCCGGAAAGCTGATGCGGATATTCGCGCACGCGCCGCTTCGCCTCCGGGATGCCGACGAGGTTCAGCATCTCGACAGCGCGATCCTCGGCCTGCTTGGCAGACATGCCCTGGTGCAGGCGCAGTGTCTCGCCGATCTGCCGCCCCACCGTCAGCACGGGGTTCAGGCTGGTCATCGGCTCCTGGAAGATCATCGAGATGTCGTTGCCGCGGATCTGGCGCATCTCGCGGTCCGAACACTCAAGCAGGTTCTTGCCGTTCAGCCGGATGGCGCCGGCGATCTTGCCCGGAGGTTCCGGGATCAGGCGCAGGATGGACATGGCGGTGACGGACTTGCCGCAGCCGCTTTCCCCGACGATGGCCAGCGTCTCGCCCGCATTGACGTGGAACGACACGCCGTCCACCGCGCGGTTCACGCCGTCCGGCGTGCGGAAATGGGTCTGGAGGTTCTCGACCGAGAGAAGCGGTTGTCCGTCCTGCGGACCGGGGAGAGCCATGCGGTTCAGAGCCTCTTCGCCATGCGCGGATCGAGCGCGTCGCGCAGACCGTCGCCGAGCAGGTTCACCGCCAGCACGGTGATCGAGAGGAACACCGCCGGGAAGAACACGATGTAGGGCTTCACCTGCCAGAGCGCGCGGCCCTCCGCCATGATGTTGCCCCAGGACGGGATGATGGGCGGCGTGCCTGCGCCGATGAAGGACAGGATTGCCTCGGTGATCATAGCGCTGGCGCAGATGTAGGTGGCCTGCACGGTCAACGGCGCCAGCGTGTTCGGCAGGATGTGGCGGATGATGATCATGGGCGTACGCGTGCCGGCCGCCACCGCGGCATCGACATAGGGCTGCTCGCGCAAACTGAGCACCACGCCCCGCACCAGGCGCGAGACGCGCGGGATCTCCGCGATGGTGATGGCCAGGATGACGTTGCCGACCGAGCCGCGCGTCAGGGCCATCAGCGCGATCGCCAGCAGGATGGAGGGGATGGACATCATCCCGTCCATGATCCGCATGATGATCGCATCGGCCACCCGGATAAAGCCGGAGGTCAGCCCGATCACCAGCCCGATCAGCGAGGCGCAGATCGCGACCGAGAAGCCGACGGTCAGCGACACCCGCGTGCCGTAGAGCACGCGCGAATAGACGTCGCGGCCCAGCATGTCGGTGCCGAACCACCACTGGGCGGACGGCTCGCGCGTGCGCAAGGCCGGGGCCAGCGCAGTGGGGTCCTTGGTCCAGAGGAAGGGCGCGAAGACCGCGACGCAGACCATCAGCAGCACCAGGAAGCCGCCGATGGCAATGGTCGGGTTGCGCCGCAGGAAGCCGATGAAGCCCTTCTTCGGCTTCACCGGCGGCATGATGTCCGGCATCGGCGCCGCGGCGTTGACGCCGGCCGGCAGCGCCACGCCGGCGCCGGGCGAGAGGGTTGCCGTGCTCAATACCGGATCCTCGGGTCGAACAGGGTGTAGAGCAGGTCGATGGCCAGGTTGACCAGGACGTAGACGAAGCTGAACAGCAGCACGACGCCCTGGATCACGGGGTAGTCGCGCCGCAGGATGGCGTCCACGGTCAGGCGGCCCAGGCCGGGGATGGCGAAGACGCTTTCCGTCACCACCGCGCCGCCGATCAGCAGCGCGATGCCGATGCCGATGACCGTCACGATCGGCACGGCGGCGTTCTTCAGCGCATGCAGGAACAGGATGGCGCGCTGGCCCACGCCCTTGGCCTTCGCGGTGCGGATGTAGTCCTGCTGCAGCACCTCCAGCATCGTCGCGCGCGTGATGCGCGCGATCAGCGCGATGTAGACGGTGCCGAGCGCGATGGCCGGCAGGATCAGGTTCTCGAGCCAGGGCCAGAAGCCGCGGGAGAAGGGCGTGTAGCCCTGCACCGGCAGGAGGTCCCATTCCAGCGCGAAGAAATAGGCCAGCAGGTAGCCGACCACGAAGACCGGCACCGAGAAGCCCAGGACGGCGAAGGCCATCACCGCGCGGTCCACCAGCGTGCCCTGCTTCCAGGCCGCCACCACGCCCATCGGCACCGCGACCGAGACCGCCAGCAGCAGCGTGACGATCATCAGCGACAGCGTCGGCTCGATCCGCTGCGCGATCATGGTGCTGACCGGCAGGTTGGTGAAGATCGAGGTGCCGAGGTCGCCGCGAAGGATGTCCCAGACCCAGGCGCCGAAGCGCACGAGATAGGGGCGGTCCAGGCCGAGGCTGGCGCGGATCCGCTCGACATCGGCCGGCGTCGCCTGGTCGCCGGCGATGACGGCGGCCGGGTCGCCCGGCGCGATGTAGAGAAGGGAGAACACGAACAGCGCCACCACCGCCATGACGGGAATGGTGGCGAGCACGCGCCGGACGACATACGCGAACATGCTTACGCCCTGACTGCGGCGGAAAACGCGGCTGGGCCGGTCGCCCCGCCGATGCCGCCGCACCGGCCCTGCGGCCGGCGCGGAACCGGGATGGCGACCGGCCGCGCCCTCACGACTTGGACACGCCCCAGGCGAAGGGGATGGGCCCCTTCACAATGCCGGAGACGTTGCGGCGCCAAGCCTGGTAGCCCAGGAAGAAGCCGGTCGGGCAGTAGACGACGTTCTCGACCGCCGCGCGGTTGAGCCGCCCGATCGCCGCGCGCTCCTGCTCGATCGTGGTGGCGGCGAGCCAGTTCGGCACCTCGGCCTCCACCGCCGGCACGTTCGGCCAGCCGAACCAGGCGCCGTCGCCATTGGCGCGCACCGCGTTGTAGAGCACCGGGTTAATGGCGTCCGCGCCGGCATGCCAGGTGTGGAACATGCCCCAGCCACCCTGGTTGGGCGGATTCTTCATCGCGCGGCGCTGACCGACGGTGCCCCAGTCCGTCGCGACATACTCCACCGTCATGCCGAGCCGCCGCAGCAGGTCGGCCGTGACGTCGCCCTGCGCCTTGGTGATGGGCTGGTCCTGCGCGACGAGGCAGATCACCGGCTCCCCGGCATAGCCGGATTCGCGCAGCATGGCGCGGCCGCGTTCCAGATTGGCGGCCTTCATCATCTCGCCGCCCTCCTCCGTGTAGAGCGGCGTGCCCGGCGTGAAGAAGCCGCCCATCGTCCTCCAGAGGTTGCGGTCGTCGCCGACCAGCGCGGTCATGTAGTCCTGCTGGCTCAGCGCCGTCATCACCGCCTGGCGCACCCGCACGTTGTTGAAGGGCGGATGCAGGTGGTTCATGCGGAAGCTGCCGATGTTGCCGAGCGGGTCGGCGATGTCCACGGCGATGTTCCGGTTGCGCCGCAGCACCGGCACCAGGTCGGTGATGGGGTTCTCCCACCAGTCGATCTCGCCGTTCTGCAGTGCCGCCGCGGCGGTCGCGGGGTCGGGCATGATCACCCACTCCACCCGGTCCACCATCATTCGCTTGCCGCCGGCCAGCCAGTTCGGCGGCTCGTTGCGCGGCACATACTGTTCGAAGCGCTGGAACACCGCGCGTGCGCCCGGCACCCACTCGTTGCGCACGAAGCGCATCGGGCCGGAGCCGACATACTCGTTGATCTGGGTGAAGCTGTCGAAGCGGGTGGCGATGCGCTCCGGCATGATGAAGCACATGGGCGTCGCGTTCTTGCCGAGCGCCATCTTCATCTTGGCGAAGGGCGCGCTCAGCACCCAGCGGAAGGTGCGGTCGTCCGTCGCGCTCAGCTCGACATTCAGGGCGCGCAGCAGCTGGCCCATCGGGTCGCGCGGCATCCAGCGGTTGATCGAGGCCACCACGTCGCGCGCGCGCACCGGCTCGCCGTCGTGGAAGCGCAGGCCCTCGCGCAGGCGGAAGGTCCAGGTCTTCCCGTCCTGGCTGACCTCCTCGCCCTCCACCATCTGGCGCTGCGGCTCGAGCTTGTCGTCGAAGCCGTAGAGCGTGTCCCACACCAGCACGGCGGCGTTGCGCACCACGTACTGCGTGCCCCAGATCGGGTCGAAATTCGCCAGGTTGGCCTGCGGCACGAAGCGCAGCGTCCGGTTCGCCGCCTGGCTGTACGCAGGCGCGGCCAGCCCGCCGGATGCCGCCACGGCACCGGCAGCGACGCCGGTCTTGAGGAACGACCTACGGTCCATCCAACACTCTCCCAGTTGCTTTGCCCCGTTGACGGGCAAACTGCCCCAATCCTGTGCGGCGCGCCAGCACCCCTCGGCCGCAAAACTGCCGGAACCGGCTGCGGCCCGTTCTGCTCAGCACATGTCGTGCCACGCGTCGCACGGCGTGGCCGTCACGCCCGTCGCACGCCCCAGAACACCGCCGGCCCGCCCTTCACCACGCCGGTCAGGCTCCGGCGATAGGCCATCGGCGGCAGCACCTGGCCGAGCGGGACGAAAGGCACCTCCTGCCAGACCGTGCGCTGGATCTCCTGCGCGATGCGCCGCTCGGCTTCCAGGTCGGTCGCCTCGAACCAGGCCTCGCGCAGTTCCTCTAGCCGCGGCATGGTCGGCCACCCGGCCCAGGCATTCGCCCCGTGCCCGCGGATCGGCTGGTGGCTGCCGGGCACCGACACGTCGAGGCCTTCCCAGGTGGTGCAGAAGACGCTCCAGCCGCCCTGGTCCACCGGGCCGCGATTGGTGCGGCGCTGGATGTGGGTGCCCCAGTCCATCGCCTGGAAGTCCACGTTGAAGCCTGTGCGGCGGAGCATGTCCGCCGCCACCTCGGCCAGGTTCTGCAGCACCGGCAGGTCGGTGGCGGAGAGCATGGCGACGCGCTCGCCGCGGTAGCCGGCCTCCCGCACCGCGCGGCGCGCCGCTTCCAGGTCGCGCGGGCCGGAGAGCACCTCGAGCCCGGCGTCGTTGGCCAGGGGGGTGCCGGGCGTGAACACGCCGGCCGGCACGCGCGACAGCGCGGGGTCGGTGCCAATCGCCGCGTTCATGAAGGCGCGCTGGTCCACGGCGGGCAGCAGGGCGCGTCGGATGGCCGGATTGTCGAACGGCGGATGCAAGAAGTTGAAGCGCAGGACGCCCAGGTTCCCGGCAGTGTTGATCAGCTCCACCGCGATGTCGCGGTTCCGCCGCAGCAGCGGCAGCAGGTCCGCCAGCGGCGTCTCCCACCAATCCGCCTCGTTGTTCTGCAGCGCGGCGGAGGCGGTGGAGGGATCGGGCATCACGCGCCATTCGACGCGGTCGAAATGCACGGTCTTGCCGCCGGCCATGAAGTCGTTCGGCTCGTCGCGCGGCACGTAGCCCTGGAAGCGTTCGTAGACCGCGACGTCGCCCGGGCGGAACAGGTCCTGGCGGAAGCGGAAGGGGCCGCTGCCCGTGGTGTCGGTGATCTGCGTGAACGGATCGGTGCGCGCCACGCGCTCCGGCATGATCGCGCACATGTTGGCCGAGGGCTTGCCGAGCGCGAAGGCCAGGCCGGGCCAGGGCTTCTTCAGCCGCATCTCGAACCGGGCGTCGTCCAGCGGGCGGATCTCGTCCAGCAGCGCGTCCAGCCGCTGCCCCAGCACGTCGCGCTTGGCCCAGCGCCGGATGGAGGCGACGCAGTCCGCCGCGCGCACCGGCTCGTTGTCGTGGAAGCGCAGCCCCGGGCGCAGCGTGACGATCCAGCGCCGGCCGTCGTCCGTGACCTCGTGCCCGGCTGCCATCTGCGGCCGCGGGCGGAAATCGGTGCCGAGGCCGAAGAGTGTGTCGTAGATCATCAGGCCGTGGTTGCGGACCACGACGGCGGTGGACCAGATCGGGTCGAGACTGGCCAGGTTGGCCTGCGGCACGAAGCGCAGGGTGCGCGCCTGCGCCTGGCCGAAGCCGAGGCGCGGCGCGGCGAGCAGCCCGGCGGCGGCGCCGAGGACGGCTCGGCGGGTGGCATGCGGCATGGGGTCAGCCCTTCGCGATGTTCCAGAACACGGTGGCCGGCGCGCGGAACACGCCGGTCACGTTGCGGCGCCAGGCGCTCGGCTGCCAGTAGTAGCCGAGCGGGATGTAGGCCATCAGCTCCATCGCACGCCGGTTCAGCGCCTCCGCGACGCGGCGGCGCTCGGCTGCATCCGTCGCATCCACATACTCCGCGCGCAGCCGCTCGATCCCGGCATCCTCCGGCCAGCCGAACCAGGCATTGGGGCCGTTCGCACGCAGGAACAGGTGCGTCACCGGCTGTGTCAGCGAGAGGCCCTGGCTGGTGGTGTGGATCACGCTCCATCCGCCGCGTTCCACGGGCTCCTTGCTGGCGCGGCGCTGCACCAGCGTGCCCCAGTCCGTCGCGACGATTTCCAGGTTCATGCCCAGCCGCCGCAGGATGTCCGCCGTCACCAGGCTCAGCGCGTTGATCTGCGGGTAGTCGCCGGGCGCGATCAGCACCACGCGCTCGCCGGCATAGCCCGCCTCGCGCAGGGCGGCGCGGGCGCGGTCGATGCTACGGGTCTTGAGGATCCCGCTGCCCGACTCGTTTGCCAGCGGCGTGTCGCAGGTGAAGACGCCCTCGCACACGCCCCAGCCATCCGGCTCGTTGCCGGCCACGGCGCGCAGGTAGTCGCGCTGGTCCACCGCCATCGCCACGGCGCGGCGGATCGCCGGGTTGTTGAAGGGCGGCTGCAGGCAATTGAAGCGGCAGATGCCGTAGGTGCCCTCCAGCAGACGCTGCTGCACGACCAGGTCGCGCGAGCGGCGCATCACCGGCAGCAGGTCGTGGAGCGGGTACTCCCAGTAGTCCTGCTCTCCCAGCGTCATGGCGTTCGCGCTGGTGGCGGGGTCGGTGATGATCGTCCACTCCACGCGGTCGAGCCGCGGCACGCGCCCACCCGCCAGGCCGTCCACCGGCTCCTGCCGCGGCTGGTAGCGGTCGTTCTTCGCCCAGACGGCGCGCTGGCCCGGATTCCACTCGTTCGGCAGGAAGCGGAAGGGACCGCTGCCCACCGCCTCCCGCAGTTGCTGGAAGGCGTCGGTGCGGGCCAGGCGCTCCGGCATGACGAAGCAGGGGAACTGGGTCTGGCCCAGCGCCTCCAGCAGCAGCGGCACGGGGCGGTGCAGGCGGAAGCGGAAGCGGCGGTCGTCCAGCGCCGCCACCTCCGCGATGGCGGGCTGCAGCACCTGCATGAAGGGGTCGCGCTTCGACCAGCGGTCGATGGAGGCGACGCAGTCGCGCGCCGTCACCTTCTCGCCGTCATGGAACAGCAGGCCGTCGCGCAGGGTGAAGGTGACGGAGAGCCGGTCCTGCGCAACCTCCCACCCTTCCGCCATCTGCGGCCGGATGGCGCCGGCGGCGTCCTGCGCGCAGATCTGGTCATAGACCAGGAAAGCGTTGTTGCGGGTGACCACCGCGGTGGTCCAGACCGGATCGAGCGAGGTGAGGTTCGCCTGCGGGATCACGCGCAGCGTGCGCGCCGCGGCGCCCTGCGCGCCGACCACGCGCGGCGCCATCACCGAAGCCGCGCCTGCGGCCATCAGGCCACGCCTGCCAAGCATCGCGCTCTCCTCTCGCCCTGGGCCCGGGCCATGACGCGGTGCCTCGGCCGGCGCCCCGGGCGGAGCCGGCCGAGGCACGTGGCGGTCAGGTGCGGCGGAGGCCCCAGAACAGCGCCAGGCCCTTCACGCGGTCGGTCAGGTTGCGCCGGTGCGCCGTGGTCGAGAGATAGGCGCCCACCGGCACGTAGGGCAGTTCGTCCATCGCCACTTCCTGGATCTCGCGCGCGATGCGCTGCTGCGCAGCCAGATCGGGGGCGACGAACCATGCGTCGCGCAACTCCTCCAGCCGCGGGACGGTCGGCCAGCCGGGCCAGGCGTTGGCGCCATTGCCACGCAGCGGGAAATGCGCAGCGGGGTCCACGAAGTCGAAGGACGAGAAGCTGGTGAACAGCATGCTCCAGCCGCCGCGGTCTACCGGTTCGCGGCTGGTCCGGCGCTGCACGGTGGTGCCCCAGTCCGTGAGGACGATATCGGCGTTGAAGCCGAGCCGACGGACCAGGTCCGCGCCCACCTGGGTCATCGCGGACGGTGCGAGGATGTCGGTCGGCCCGATCAGGCGCATCGGCTGGTTGGTGTAGCCTGCGTCGCGCATCATCGCGCGCGCGCGGTCCAGGCTCCGCGGTCCGGTCAGCGGGCCGAGCGCGGCGTCGTTGGCTAGCGGCGTGCCGGGCGTGAAGACTCCGACGCCCGTCATGAACAGCGACCGGTCGTCGCCGACCACGGCGGTCATGAAATCCGCCTGGTTGATCGCCGGCAGGATAGCCTGGCGCATCTTCTTGTCGTTGAAGGGCGGATGCAGGTGGTTGAAGCGCATGATGCCGATCAGCGGCAACGGGTCGATCGCCTCGACCGTCACGTTGCGGTTGCGCCGCAGCAGCAGCTGGATCTCGGGCGGCGGCTGTTCGTACCAGTCGATCTCGCCAGTCTGCAACGCGGCGGCCGCGGTGCTCGCATCGACGATGATGTGCCATTCGACGCGATCGAAATGGACCACTTTGGGGCCGGCAGTCAGGCTCGGTCGGCCCACGGGGGTCGGCACGTAGTCCGGGTTGCGCTCGTAGACGACGAGGCTGCCGGAGTTGAATTCGCGCGGCACGAAGCGGAACGGACCGCTGCCGATCACCTCGCGCACCTGCTGGAACGGGTCGGTGCGCGCGAGGCGCTCCGGCATGATGAAGGGCGGGCTGTTCGAGACCTGGCCCAGCGCGGCCGTCAGCAGCGGGAAGGGCTGCTTCAGGCGGAAGACGATGCGGCGGTCGCCATCGGCTTCCAGCGCATCCACGAAGGTCTCGAGTTTCTGGCCGATCGGGCTGCGCTTCATCCAGCGCTGCAGCGAAGCGACGCAGTCGATGGCGCGCACCGGCTCGCCGTCGTGGAAGCGCAGGCCGCTGCGCAGCGTGATCGTCACGCGGCGCCCGCCATCCTCCACCGCATGGCCTTCCGCCATCTGCGGCTGCGGGCGGAACTGCTCGTCCGTGCCGTACAGCGTGTCATAGACCATGTAGCCGTGGTTGCGCGTGATGTTGGCCGTGGTCCAGATCGGGTCGAGGCTCGTCAGGTTGGCCTGCGGCACCATCTTCAGGACGCGGTTCTGAGCGGGCTGAGAGACCGCGAAACGCGGCAGCGACGCCGCGGCCATACCGGCGGCGCCCGCCTTCAGCAGGTTCCTGCGATCCATCCGTTGCTCCCGTCGTGAAGCCTGTCGCCGCGATCAGAACAGGCAATGCACCGGCCGGCAAGACACGAAGGGCGCCGCGGCACGCCGCGACGCCCTCCGGCAGCGTCAGGGATGGGACCGATCAGCCCGTGCGCTGGACATTCCAGAACAGCGGCAGGCCCTTCAGCACGCCGGTCAGGCCGCGGCGATAGGCCGTGGCCTGGAAATACTGGCCAAGCGGCAGGTAGGGCACCTCCTGGAAGGCGACCTCCTGGATCTGCTTCGCGACGGCCTGCTGCGCCGCCAGGTCCGGCGCGTCGAACCAGGCCTGCCGCAGTTCCTCGATGCGCGGGATGGTCGGCCAGCCGAACCACGCCGCGTTGCCGTGCCCGCGCAGGCTCTGGTGGACGCCGGGGTTGAACATGTCCACGCCGGCCCAGAAGGTGCAGAACATGCTCCAGCCGCCGCGCTCCGGCGCCTCCCGGCTGGCGCGGCGCTGCACCACGGTGCCCCAGTCCGTCGAGACGTAGTCCACATTCATCCCGACGCGCCGCAGCATGTCGTTGCTCACCTGCGCCAGCGCGTTCAGCGAGGGGAAGTCGGACGCCGCGATCAGCACCACGCGCTCCCCGTTGTAGCCCGCCGCCGCCAGGTCACGCCGCACCTTCTCGACGTCGCGCGGCGAGGTGAGCGCCTGCAGCCCGGCGTCGGAGGCCAGCGGTGTGCCGGGCGGGAAGAAGCCCACCTCCTCGCGCCACAGGCTGCGGTCGGTGCCGATCACCGCGGTCATGAAGTCCGCCTGGTTCACCGCGCCGAGCAGCGCGCGGCGGATCGCCGGCTTGTCGAAGGGCGGATGCAGGTGGTTGAAGCGCGCGATCGCCATCAGCCCGGTCGGGTCCGGGATCTCCAGCACCACGTTCCGGTTGCGTCGCAGCACCGGCTGCAGGTCGCCGGTGGGCTGCTCCCACCAGTCCATCTCGCCATTCTGCAGCGCGGCGGAGGCGGTCGCCGGGTCGGGCGTGATGTGCCACTCGACCCGGTCGAAATGCGTGCGCTTCGGTCCCGCCGTCCAGGACGGCGTCCCCTCGGCGCGCGGCACGTATTCGGCGAAGCGCGTGTAGACCACGCGCGCGCCGGGCACGCGCTCGTTCGCGACGAAGCGGAAGGGGCCGGATCCGATCAGGTCGCCGCGCAGCGGCTGGTTCGGGTCCTGGCTCGCCAGGCTCTCCGGCATGATGAAGCACACCGGGGTCGAGGGCTTGCCCAGCGCCTCGAACAGCAGCGGGAAGGCGCGCTTCAGGCGGAAGACGATGGTGCGGTCGTCCGGCGCCGCCAGCTCGTCGGTCACCGTCATCAGCACCTGGCCCAGGGCGTCGCGCGCCGCCCAGCGGCGGATGGAGGCCACGGCGTCGCGCGCACGCACCGGCTCCCCGTTGTGGAAGCGCAGGCCCTCGCGCAGGCGCATCGTCACGCGCCGGCCCTCGTCCTCGACGGTGTGGCCCTCCACCATCTGCGGCTGTGCCTTGTAGTCGGCATCGAAGCCGTAGAGCGTGTCCCACACCATGTAGCCGTGATGGCGCGTGACATAGGCCGTGGTCAGGATCGGGTCGAGCACGGCGAGGTCGGCCTGCGGGATGAACTTCAGCACCCGCGCCGCGCCGGCAGTGCCCTGCCCCATGGCGGGCGTGCCGATCGCCGAGGCGCCGATGGCGGCCCCCGCGCCGGCAAGGAGTTGGCGTCGCTGCATGGACTTGTCTCCCTGGCGGCCCGGCGGATGGCTGGATCCGCCGGGGCCACTCATCAAACGCAACGGCACGCCGCGCGCAAGGGGCGCGCTGCAGGGCGCGCCGCGATCACGCCCGGCGGATGTTCCAGAACACCGGCGGCTGGCCCTTCAGCATGCCCGTCAGGTTCCGCCGGTAGGCGGTCGGCTGGTAGTACATGCCGGTCGGCACATAGGGCACCTCCTCGAAGGCGATGCGCTGCATCTCCGTCGTCGCGGCCAGCGCCGCCGCGTCGTTCGGCGCGTCGAACCAGGCGTTGCGCTGCGCCTCGATGGCGGGGATGGTCGGCCAGCCCGGCCAGGCATTCTCGCCATGTCCGCGGATCGAGGCATGGCTCGCCGGGTTCCAGTGGTCCACGCCGGACCAGAAGGTGAAGAATCCGGACCAGCCGCCCTGCTCCAGCGGGTTGCGGCTGGCGCGGCGCGCCACGACGGTGCCCCAGTCCGTCGAGACGAGCTCCACGTTGAAGCCCATCCGACGGAACAGGTCCGCCCCCACCAGCGTCGCCGCGTTGATCGAGGCGAGGTCGGTGGCGTTCAGCAGCACCAGCCGCGCGCCCATCGCCCCGGCCGCCTGCAGCTCCGACCGCGCGGCGTCGATGCTCTTGCGCAGCCGGTCGAGCCCGACCCGGGAAGCCGAAGGCGATTCGGGCGCGAAGTAGCCGATGCCTTCGCGGCGCAGGTCCGGCCGGCCCTCGACGCCCGTCGTGCCGATCACCGCGGTCATGAAGTCCATCTGGCTGATCGCCGTCAGCACGGCGCGGCGCACCGCCGGGTTGTTGAACGGGGCGGTGAGGTGGTTCGGGCGGAAGATCCCGATCAGGCCGGAATTGTTGATGATGTCCACGGTGATGTTGCGCGCGTTGGCGCCACGCTGGAACAGCGGGAACAGGTCCGCCGTCGGCTGTTCCCACCAGTCGATCTCGCCGGACTGCAGCGCGGCCGCGGCGGTCGCCTGGTCCGACATGATGTGCCACTCGACGCGGTCGAAATGCGCCACCTTCGGGCCCGCCGTCATGGACGGCGTGCCGGAGGCGACGGGCACGTAGTCCGGGTTGCGCGCATAGGCCAGGCGCGATCCGGGCACCCATTCGTTCGCGACGAAGCGGTAGGGGCCGCTGCCCACGGCCTCGGTGATGTTGGTGAAGGGATCGACGTTGGCCAGCCGCTCCGGCATGACGAAGAGGCAGCTCGTCGTCACCTTGGAGAAGGCCTCGAGCATCTTCGGGAAGGGCCGGCTGAGGCGGATCGTGAAGACGCGGTCGCTCTCCTCCGACATCTCCGCCACGCGCGCCATCAGCTCCTGCCCGAAGGCGTCGCGCCGGCCCCAGCGGCGGATGGAGGCAATGCAGTCGCGGCCGCGCACCGGCGTGCCGTCGTGGAAGCGCAGGTTCTCCCGCAGCGTGAAGCGCCAGAGCAGGCCGTTGTTCTCGACGACATGGCCCTGGACCATCTGCGGCTGCGGCTCGAACCGCTCGTTCATGCCGTAGAGCTGGTCATAGACCAGGAAGGCGTGGTCGCGCGCGACGAAGGCGGTGTTGGTGAAGGGGTCGATGTTCCCCGGATTGGCATGCGGCACGTATTTCAGCGTGCGCGCGGCCGCGGGCTGGGCGATGGCGAAGCGCGGCAGGGACGCCGCGGCGGCAGCGGCCCCGGCGCCCGCGAACAGGTCGCGACGAAGCATTCGTTATTGTCTCCAGAATGAAGCCGGGCCGAGGCTAGCGGGCCGCGCCCGGTTTCCTCAAGGGGCGCGATGCGGCCGGCGCAGGACGAAGCGGTTGGAGACCTGGGTGATTCGCGCCAGGGAGTTGTCGCGGTAGCAGGCCAGCACCTCGCAGCCGGCGGCGGCGATGGCCGCGAACACCACGGCCTGCGGCAGGGCGTGCAGTTCCTGGTCGTCGATCGCGTCCATCCCGGCCAGGTACTCCGCCAGCACGAAGCGGTAGCCCTCGAGGAAGACCGGCAGCTGGACCACCGCGACGCCGCCCGGGCGCAGCGCGGCCAGCATCCGGCGCAGCAGGAACAGCATCACCGGCGGCGGGTTGTGCTGCAGGACGATGCGCGAATAGAGCAGGTCGCATTCCGGAAGGGCGAGGTCCGCCGGGTCCTCGATCCGCGCCAGCGTGACGTTCCGCACGCCCTCCGCGGCCAGATGCGCCCGGGCCAGATCCAGATGCGGCGCCGAGACGTCGAGGCCGGTCACGCGGTCCGCGAATCCCGCCAAGTGGCGCGTCACCCGCCCAACGCCGCAGCCGAGCTCGATGCAATGCGCCCAGCCCGCCGCCGGCAGGCCATGCCCCGCGAGCTCCGCCGCCAGCATCTCCGCCTCCGCCCGGCCGGTGGCGAGGAAGGCCGGCATCGTGGCCGCGATGTGCTCGGGCTTGTAGGCGGCGTGGCTCACCACGGAGAAATGCGGCTCGACCTCGCCAAGCCGGCTCCAGACACGCCGCACATGGGCGAAGAGGCGGGCGAGGTCCTCGGCGGAGCATTCGGTCTCCACCGGGCCATGCCGGCGCGTCGCGGCCCAGCCGGTCATGAAGCGCAGGATCTCCCGCGCATTGGCGTGGCAGAACTCGGGCGCATTCAGGAAGGTGGCGCGCAGCGCCGCCAGGTCGCGCGCGCCGGCCGCATGCGCCGCGACCACCGCCTCGTTCTCCGGCTCCCGCCCCAGGATCAGGCGGTAGGCGGCGCGCACCTCCTCCGGCGTGACGGGCATGGCGCGCGCTCAGCCGCCCGCCGGCCGGTGCCCGAAGCCGAGCACCGGCGCCGCCGCGGTCTCCACCCAGACGGCCTTGGATTGCGTGTAGGCGTTGAGCGCCTCGATGCCGGAGGACCGGCCATGCCCGGAGGCGCCGAAGCCGCCGAAGGGCACGCTGACATGGATGGTGCGGTAGCCGTTGACCCAGAAGGTGCCCGCGCGCACCGCGGCGGCGACGCGATGCGCCCGGCCCAGGTCGCGGGTCCAGACCGCGCCCGCGAGGCCGAAGCCGGTGGCGTTCGCCAGCGCCACCGCCTCCGCCTCGTCCTCGAAGGGGATGGCGGCGACGACGGGGCCGAAGATCTCCTCCTGCGCCACGCGCGCGGCATTGGTCACGCCGGCCAGGATGGTCGGCGGCACCCAGAAGCCGCCCGCCGGCAGGCCGGGGTCGCGCGGCGCGGCGAGCAGGCGCGCGCCCTCCGCCACGCCGGCCTCCACCAAAGCGGCGACATGCGCATGCTGGCGGGCGTTGCAGACCGGGCCGGCCTCGGTCGCGGCGTCCAGCGGGTCGCCCAGCCGGATTTGCGCCGAGGCCGCCGCCATCTGCTCCACGAAGCGGTCGTGCAAGCTGCGCTGGACCAGCAGGCGCGAGCCGGCGACGCAGCTCTGCCCGGAGCCCGCGAAGATCGCCTGCTGCGCCCCCTGCACGGCCACCGGCAGGTCGGCATCGGCGAAGACGATGTTGGCGCTCTTGCCGCCAAGCTCCAGGACGCAGGGGATGGTGCGCGCCGCGCAGGCCGCGGCGACGCGCGCGCCGGTCGAAGGGCCGCCGACGAAGGTCACCATCGCGACCTCCGGCGCCGCCAGCAGCGCCTCCCCCGATGTCCCGCCCAGCCCGGCGACCACCTGCACCAGTCCCTCCGGCAGGCAGGCCTCCAGCGCCAAGCGGCCGAAGGCCAGCGAGGTCAGCGGCGTGTATTCGGACGGCTTGAGGACCACGGCATTGCCCGCCGCGAGCGCCGGCAGCGCGTTCCAGCCGCAGGTGAAGAGCGGCGCGTTCCACGGCGTGATCGCCAGCACCACCCCGAAGGGCTCGCGCCGCACATAGACGAGATGCCCGGACGGGACCGGGATGGTCCGCCCCTCGATCTTGTCGCACCAGCCGGCCCAGTATTCCGCCATCTCGGCGACGCGGGCCACCTCGCCCCGGCAGTCGCGGATCGGCTTGCCCGTGTTGGCGCATTCCAGCCGCGCCAGCGCCTCCGCCTCGCGCCGCACCAGCCCGCCCAGCGCCCAGAGCCGGCGCCCGCGCTCCGCAGCGGGCAGGCCGATCCACGCGCGCTGCGCCCGTGCCGCGCC
>NZ_JAPSMD010000051.1 GCF_027856955.1 Falsiroseomonas oryzae
CGCCTGGCGGGCCTCGCACTGGCTCATGCCGGGCTGGCACTGGTCGGCGTGGTGCCCGCCGCGCTGCTCGGCCTCGCGCTCGGCGTCTGGGTGACGCGCCCTGCCGGGCGCGGGATGCGGCCGGCGGCGGATGCGCTGGCCGCGGCGGGGCAGGCGGTTCCGCCCGTCGTCGTGGTGGCGCTCGCCGTACCGGCCTTCGGCTTCGGGCTGTGGCCGACCGCGCTGGCCCTGGTGCTCTACGGGCTGATGCCGGTGCTCCGCGCCACCGTCGCCGCGCTGGACTCCGTTCCCCCCGATGCGCGCGACGCGGCCGAGGCCATCGGCGTCCCCCCCGCCCGCATCCTGGCGGAGGTCGAGATGCCGCTGGCCTGGCCGCTGGTGCTGGACGGGCTTCGCGTGGCGACGGTGCTGGCGGTCGCCACCGCGGCGGTGGGCGCGCTGGCGGGCGCCACCACGCTCGGCACGCCCATCGTGCTCGGGCTGCAGAACCAGAACCAGGTGCTGGTGGTGCAGGGCGCCGCGGCGACGGCCGCGCTGGCCTTCGCTGCGGAAGGCGCGCTGCTGGCCCTCGCGGGGCGCCGGCGCTAGCCAGGCTTGTCCCGAGCGCCTGCCGCCGCCACCCTGCGGCCAGTCCAGAGGGAGGCCACGATGTCCGGCAAGCTCGACCGCAAGGTCATCATCACCTGCGCCGTGACCGGCGCCATCCACACGCCCTCCATGTCGCCGCACCTGCCCGTCACCGCGCAGGAGATCGCGGATGCCGCGATCGGCGCAGCGGAGGCCGGTGCCGCCATCGTCCACCTGCACGCCCGCAACCCGCAGGACGGCCGCCCCGACCAGACGCCGGAGGCCTTCGCGCCCTTCCTGCGGGTGATCAAGCAGCGCAGCGACTGCGTGCTGAACCTGACCACCGGCGGCGCGCCGACCATGACCATCCAGCAGCGCGTGGCCCCCGCGGCGCAGTTCCGACCAGAGGTCGCGTCGCTCAACATGGGCTCGATGAATTTCGGCCTGTTCGGGATGCTGAACCGCTTCAAGACCTTCAAGCACCAGTGGGAGGCCGACTACCTGGCCAACAAGGACATCGTCTTCCGCAACAGCTTCGCCGACATCGAGTACATCCTGACGACCTGCGCCGAGAACGACACCCGCTTCGAGTTCGAGTGCTACGACACGGCGCATCTCTACAACCTGAAGTATTTCCTCGACCGCGGGCTGGTGAAGGCGCCGCTGTTCATCCAGACCGTGTTCGGCATCCAGGGCGGCATCGGCAGCCATCCGGAGGACGTGCTGCACATGAAGCGCACCGCCGACCGGCTGTTCGGCGACGCCTACAAGTGGAGCGTGCTCGGCGCCGGCGCGTCGCAGCTGCGCGTCGCGGCGATGGCCGCGGCGATGGGAGGCAACGTCCGCGTCGGGCTGGAGGACAGCCTCTGGGCCGGCCCCGGCAAGCTCGCCGAGAGCAATGCCGAGCAGGTGCGCCTGGCGCGCCAGGTCATCGAGGGGCTGGGCCTGCAGGTCGCGACACCGGACGAGGCGCGCGAGATCCTCAGCCTGAAGGGCGGCGACAAGGTCGCGTTCTGAGCCGCCGCCGCGGATTCAGTGCAGCTGCATGCGCAGCAGGCCGCGCGCCAGACCGGCGAGGATGCGCTGGCAGGCATCCTCGTCCAGGCTCGCCTCGCCCCTGATCCGCGCCAGCTCGATCAGGCGGCCAGCCAGCATGCCCTTCTCGTAATCGCTGCCGATCGCGCGCGTGGCGCGCTGCGTGGTGTCGCGGGCCAGCGTCTCCAGACCGGGCCGCAGCGGGTCGTCGTCCCGGATGCACAGCCGCGCATCCTGCAGATGCGACAGCACGAAGAACCACCGCTCGACCAGGCCCAGGTGCACCGTCTGGGCCGCTGCACCGGTGGCCAGCAGGATCGACAGGGCCGCCAGAATGATGCCGCGCATTGCCTCCTCGCGCGCTCCGCTCGCCACGGAGCTACCGCGCGAATGGTTGCCGGAGCGTGGATCGCACCCGATCAGGCGTGATGGCACGCCACCAGCGTGCCGTCCTCGCGCGGCGAAAGCGGCGGCCTCTCCCGCCGGCAGAGTTCCGTCGCCTTCGGGCAGCGCGGATGGAAGGCGCAGCCGGACGGCGGCGAGAGCGGCGAGGGCAGTTCCCCCGCGATCGGCCGGAAGCTGATCCCCTCGTTCCCCTCGAGCATCAGCTTCGGCACGCTGTCGAGCAGCCCCTGCGTGTAGGGATGGCGTGGCGCGGCATAGACGCGCGCCGCCTCCCCCATCTCCACGATGCGGCCGAGATACATCACCGCGACGCGGTCGCTGACATGCCGCACCACGCTGAGGTCATGGGAGATGAACAGGCAGGTGAGCCCGAGGTCCTGCCGCAGGTCGAGGAACAGGTTCAGGATCTGCGCCTGGATCGAGACGTCCAGCGAGGCGACCGGCTCGTCGCAGACCAGCACCTCCGGCTGCATCGCCAGCGCGCGCGCGATGGCCACGCGCTGCCTCTGCCCACCGGAGAACTGGTGCGGGAAGCGCGTGGCGAAGCCGGGGTCGAGACCGACGCGCCGCAGCCACTCCGCCACCATCGCCGGCGCCCCGGCGCGTGTGACCAGGCCATGCGCCACCGGCCCTTCGGCGATCGCCTCGCCGATTCGGATGCGCGGGTTCAGCGAGGCGTAAGGGTCCTGGAAGACGGTCTGGATACGCGTGGTGGTCTTGTGCTTGCCGCGCATGGGCGCCGCGCCGGACAGCCGCACATCGCCTTCCGTCGGCGGCAGGATGCCCGCGAGCATGCGCCCCAGCGTGGACTTGCCGCAGCCGCTCTCCCCCACCAGGCCCAGCGTCTCGCCCTGCTGCACGGCGATGGAGACGTCGGTCACCGCCTGCACCGCGCGGCGGTCCACCTTCGCGCCGAGCAGCAGGGCGATGCGGTCGCCCAGCGTGATGCGCGGCGTGAAGCGCCGCGTGACGTGCCGCGCCTCCAGGATTGCGCTCATGCCGCCGCCTCCAGCGGGTGGTGGCACAGCGCGAGGCGTCCCGGCCGCGTGACCACCGGCGGATCGGTGCGGCAGGCCTCGGTCGCGCGCGGGCAGCGCGGCGCGAAGGGGCAGCCCGGCGGCAGTGACAGCAGGGAGGGCGTGCTGCCGGGGATCTGGTTCAGCTTCTCGCCCGGCCGCGCCATGGCCGGCAGGCTGTCCAGCAGGCCGCGCGTGTACGGGTGCAGCGGCGCGCGCAGCACGGCGGAAACCGGCCCGCTCTCCACGATGCGGCCCGCATACATCACCAGAACCCGGTCGGCGAGCGAGGACACGGTAGCCAGGTCGTGGCTGATCCAGATCAGCGCGGTGCCGGATTGCCGCGCCAGCTGCTTCATCTCCGCCAGGATCTGCGCCTGGATCGAGACATCCAGCGCGGTGGTCGGCTCGTCGGCGATGATCAGCTCCGGCCCGTGCAGCAGCGCGACGGCGATGGCGACGCGCTGGCGCATGCCGCCGGAGAATTCGTGCGGATAGGCATCCAGACGCGCCGCCGCGTCGGGGATGCCGACGCGCGCCAGCGTCCGCCCCGCCAGGTCGCGGGCGGCACGCTCCCCGGCGCCGCCATGCGCCTGCACCGCCAGCGCCATCTGCGTGCCGATGGTCATCACCGGGTTGAGCGTCGCGGCCGGGTCCTGGAAGACCATGGCGATGCGCTTTCCGCGGATGGCGCGCATCTCGCCGGGCGGCAGGCCGACCAGATCCCGCCCGTCGAAGCGGATGGAGCCGCCCGCGATCCGGCCGGGCGGATCGACCAGGCCGATCAGCGAGAAGCCTGTCACCGTCTTGCCGGATCCCGATTCGCCCACCAGGCCGAGGATCTCCCCGCGCTCCAGCGTGAAGGACACGCCTTCCACCGCCTTCACCACGCCCGCGCGCGTGAAGAAGTGCGTGCGCAGGTCGCGCACCTCGAGCAGCGGCGCGCTCACCGATCGCTCCGGCTGCAACGCGGCCGGCGCGCGCAGAACAACCGCCCCGCAAGCGCAACAGCGCGTCGGCGCGAAAGCCAAGCGCCCGGAGGGCGCGCCGGCGCCTGAGGCCTCATCGTCTCAATCTCGGATTGAACTGGTCCCTCAGCTGGTCCCCGACGACGTTGATGGCGACGATCAGCACGATCAACGCGACGCCCGGATAGACCGAGATCCAGGTCCGTCCGCTCATCATGTACTGGAAGCCGTTGGCGATCAGCATGCCGAGCGAGGGCTCGGTCGGCGGCAGGCCGAGGCCGAGGAAGGACAGCGTCGCCTCCAGCGCGATCGCATTCGCCACCTGCACCGTGCCCACCACGATCAGCGGCGGCAGGCAGTTCGGCAGGATGTGGCGGAACACGACGCGATGCCCGGGCAGCGGCGTGGCGCGCGCCGCCTCCACATAGTCCTTCTGCCGCTCGGCCGTGGCCGCGCCGTAGGCGGTGCGGGCGAAATAGGCGTATTGCGCGGTGACGAGCGCGATCACCAGCGGCACCTTGCCCTGCCCCAGCACCGCCACCAGCACCAGCGCCAGCAGGATGGCCGGGAAGGACAGTTGCAGGTCCACCACGCGCATGATCGCCTGCTCGATCCGCCCACCCGCATGGGCCGCCAGGATGCCGAGCGTGGCGCCTAGCGCCATCGCCACCGCGCCCGCCGCGATGCCCATCTGCAGCGAGATGCGCAGGCCGTAGAGGATGGCGGAGAACAGGTCGCGCCCCTGCGCATCCGTCCCCAGCCAATGCACGTAGCCATTCGATCCGACGAAGCCCGGCGGGCGCCGCGCATCCCGCAGGTTCAGGTTCGCCAGGTCGTAGGGATCCTGCGGCGTGATCCAGGGCGCCAGCAGCGCCGCGGCGACCACCAGCAGCACCACGGCCAGCGCGACCACCGCAATCCAGTTCTCGCGATACTCCTGCCAGAAGGAGGTCATGGTCTGCGCATCCGATTCAGACCTCCGGTGCTCGCCGCACGCGGCTGCGCCCTGCGGTCATCGGATGCGGTCATGCCGCGCGCCCGCCGCGGCGCAGCCGCGGGTCCAGCAGCGCATAGGTCAGGTCCACGACCAGGTTGATCGTCACGAACAGGAAGGCGACGAGCACGAGGTAGCCGACCATCACCGGCCGATCCAGCGAGGTGATGGAATCGATGATCAGCTTCCCCACCCCCGGCCAGGAGAAGATGGTCTCCGTCACCACCGCGAAGGCCAGCGTGGAGCCGAACTCCAGCCCGAAGACGGTGACCAGCGGGATGGAGATCAGCCGCAGCACGTGCCGGCGCAGGATGGTGTACTCCGAAAGCCCCGCCGCGCGGGCGAACTTCACGGTATCCGACAGCATCACCTCCCGTGTGCCGGCGCGCGACAGGCGGATCATCATCGCCAGCTTGAACAGGCTGAGGTTCAGCGCCGGCAGCGCCAGGAACTGCAGTCCCTCCCAGGTCAGGAAGGACCAGCCGACGCCCAGCACCTCCACCGTCGGCCCGCGGTCGCCGGCCGGCAGCCAGCCCAGGTTGACGGCGAAGGTCAGGATCAGGATCAGCCCGATCCAGAAGGTCGGCACCGAGAAGCCGAGCACCGAGAGCGCCATGATCGCGCGCGACAGCACGCTGTCCGGCCGGTAGCCCGCATAGACGCCGAGCGGGATGCCGATGAAGGCGCCGATCAGCACCGACGCCAGCGCCAGTTCCAGCGTGGCCGGCAGCCGGCTGAGCACCAGGTCCAGCACGGGCATGTTGAGCACGAAGGACCGCCCGAGGTCGCCCTGCAGCAGCCGGCCCAGGAAGGCCAGGTATTGCTGCCAAAGCGGCAGGTCCAGCCCATAGTGGCGGATCGCGGCTTCCCGGATGTCCTGCGTCGCGTCCGGGGAGATCAGCACGTCGATGGGGTTGCCGATGGCATACACGCCGACGAAGACCAGCGCCGACATGGCCAGCATGACGATGGCAGCCTGGATCAGGCGCTGGATCACGTAGCCGAGCATCACCCGCAGTATCGGGGCATGGACAGCGGGCGCAAGCCGTTCCTAGCATGGGTTCGCAGGAAGCTTCCGGGGACCCCGACCGATGCGACGCCATCTGCTTGCTTGTGCCGCGGCAACCGCCTTCACGATGGGCACCGCGACCGCCCAGACGCTCACCATGGGCGTCATCGCCGGGCCGGAGAGCATCGACCCGCATTTCACGGCCACCGGCACCCACTCGGAATCGCTCAAGCACGTCTTCGACACGCTGACGCATTCCGGCGACCGGCTGCAGATCGAGCCGGGGCTCGCGGAATCCTGGCGCATCGTCGATCCGACCACATGGGAGTTCCGCCTGCGCCGCGGCGTGAAGTTCCACGACGGCTCCGACATGACGGCGGAGGACGTCGCGGCCTCGATCCGCCGGATGCAGACGCTGTCCGGCCCGAACCCCACCAGCATCTACGTCCGCCGCGTGCGGGAAGTCCGCGTGGTGGATCCGCACACGCTGCAGGTGGTCACCGATGGCCCCGCGCCCACGCTGCCGAACGACTTCATCCGCCTGTTCGTGACTTCCGCCCGCGCCACCGCGGGGCTGACGCCGGAGAACAGCAACGAGGCCTTCAACAGCGGCCGCGCCGCGATCGGCACGGGCCCCTACCGCTTCGGCTCGTGGACGCCGCGCGAGCAGTTCACGGTCGACCGCTTCGAGGGCTACTGGGGCGGCCGCCCTGCCTGGGCGCGGCACGTCCGGCGCGAGATCGCCAACCCCGCCGCGCGCGTGGCGCAGCTGCGCACCGGCCAGGTGGACATGATCGTCCGCGTCCCTGCCGCCGACGTCCCGACGCTCGAGCGCGACCGCAACATGACGGTGGTGAAGGCGGAGACGGTCTACGTCTTCAACCTGGCGCTGGACCAGCGTGAGCCCACGCCGCAGGTGACCGCGCGCGACGGCTCGCGCCTGGCCGCCAACCCCTATCGCGACCCGCGCGTGCGGGAAGCGATCGACCTGGCCATCGACCGCCGCGCGCTGGCGGAAGTGGCCATGGAAGGGCTCGGCACGCCGCAGAGCCAGATGGTGACGCCCGGCATCTTCGGCTACAATCCGCAGCTCACCATCCCCACGCCGAACGTCGCGCGCGCGCGCCAGCTCCTGGCGGAGGCGGGCTTCCCGAACGGCTTCCGCATGGTGCTGAACTTCAGCAACAACCGCCTGCCGGGCGACAATGCCGTCGGCACGTCCATCGCGCAGATGCTGGCGCGTATCGGCATCGAGGTGCAGGCCGCCGGCCAGCCCGCCGCGGTGATCTTCCCGGCCCGCGCACGCGGCGAGCTCTCCAACACCATGGCGGGCTGGGGCACGCTGACGGGCGAAGCCAACTACTACTACGCCGCCAACGCGCATACCGCCAACCGCGAGCTGCGACTCGGCGCCTTCAACTTCTGGGGCTTCTCCAACCCCGAGATCGACCGGCTGATCCAGGCCGCCAATGTCGAGCTGGACGACAAGAAGCGCGAGGAACTGCTGCAGCGCGTCGGCGCGCTGTTCACGGCGGAACGCGTCGTGATCCCGATCGCCGCTGTCGGCTCGGCCTGGGCGATGCGGCGCGACCGCGTGACCTTGCGCGTCGGCCGCAGCGACGAGGAGACCTACGCATGGGACGTGACGCCGGTCAGCCGGTGACGCCTTGAGGATCGCCGACTGCAACTGGCGCGATATCGAGGAGTACCTGACGCGCGACGACCGCTGCGTGCTGCCCTTCGGCAGCACGGAACAGCACGCCCAGCTCTCGCTCTGCGTCGATGCCATCCTGGCCGAGCGCGTGGCGGTGGAGGCAGCGGAGCCGCTCGGCGTGCCGGTCTATCCGGCGATGCCCTTCGGCCTCGCGCCCTATTTCGCGGCCTTCCCGGGCAGCGTCAGCCTGCGCGTGGAGACGCTGCTGGCGGTGGCGCGCGACCTGGTCGAGAGCGTGGCGAATGCCGGCTTCCGGCGCATCCTGATCGTCAACGGCCATGGCGGCAACGCCCCGGTCGGCGCGCTGGCGCTGCAGATGATGACCGAGCGGCCGGAGCTCTCGATCAGGTTCCACAACTGGTACAACGCGCCGCGCAGCTGGGCCGCCGCCATGGCCGCCGATCCCTCGGCCAGCCACGGCAACTGGTTCGAGAACTTCCCCTGGACGCGGCTGCCCCACGCGCCCGCGACAGAAGGGCGCAAGCAGTCCGTGAACACCGCGCTGATGAAGGCGTCGCCACCGGCCAGGGTGCGCGAGATGCTGGGCGACGGATCCTTCGGCGGGCCGTGGCAACTGCCGGACGAGGTGACGCAGGCCATCTGGGAGGCTGGCGTCGCCGAGACACGCGAGGCACTGGAAGGCCCATGGCCGACACGATAGTCATCTGGGGCGCTGGCGCCATCGGCGGCACGCTCGGCGCCTATTGGGCGCGCGCCGGCCACGACGTGCTGCTGGTGGATACGGTGCGGGAGCATGTGGAGGCCTGCCGCACCACGGGCGTGACCATCTTCGGCCCCATCGAGGAGTTCACCGTCGTCATCCCCGCCGTGACGCCGGAGGAACTGACCGGCACCTATCGACGCATCGTGCTGGCGGTGAAGGCGCAGGCCACGAAGGCCGCGCTGCCGATGCTGGCGCCGCACCTCGCGCCGGATGGCTTCGTGCTGTCCGCCCAGAACGGGCTGAACGAGATCGAGATCGCCGAGGCGGTGGGCGCCGGGCGCACCATGGGCTGCTTCGTGAATTTCAGCGCCGACTGGCACGCGCCGGGCCGCATCCTGTTCGGTGGCCGCAGCGCTGTCGTCGTCGGAGAAATTGACGGGACCGTCCGCGACCGCACGCGGGAGATGCACGACCTGCTCCGCATCTTCGAGCCCGACGCGATCCTGACCGACGACATCTGGGGCTATCTCTGGGGCAAGATGTCGTATGGCGCGATGCTCTTCGCGACCGCGCTGAACCACGATTCGATGACTTCCAACTTCGCCGACCCGTCGCGCTTCCCGGCCTGGCTGGCGCTGGGGCGGGAGGTGGTGGCGGTGGCGCTGGCCCGCGGCGTCACGCCGCGCGGCTTCGGCCAGTACGACCCGATGGCCTTCGCGCCGGGCCGCGACGTGGCGGAGGCGCATCGCGCCGTGGACTGGCTGCGGGACTTCAACGCGCCCAACGCCAAGACCCATTCCGGCATCTGGCGCGACCTGGCTGTGCGCAAGCGCAAGACCGAGGCCGGCGCGCAGCTGAACATCGTGCCCAGGCTCGCGGCCGAGCTCGGCATCCCGACCCCGGCGCTGAACGCGGTCGGCCGGCTGATCGCCGACATCGAGGAAGGCCGGCGCGAGCAGTCCGCAGAGACCTTCGGGGAACTCATGAAGGCGATCCCTTGACCGACGCCGTCCTTGCGCAGCTGCTGGGCGACCGCGCGGGCTTCGTCGCGCGGCTGGGCGAACTGGTCGCCTGCCGCTCCGTCTCCACCGACCCCGCCTATGCCGAGGGCATGGCCGCCGCGCGCGCCTGGTGGCGCGGGCGCCTCGCCGCGATGGGCTTCAAGGACGTCGAGGAGATCGGCGCCGGCGGCCATCCCGCCGTCACCGCCCACTGGCACGGCGCGGGGCCGGACGCGCCGACGCTGCTGGTCTATGGCCATTACGACGTCCAGCCGCCCGATCCCGTGGACGCCTGGACCTCTCCGCCCTTCGGGCTGACCGCACGCAACGGAAGGCTGCACGCGCGCGGCGTCTCGGACGACAAGGGACCGTCGCTGCTCGCTATGGAAGTGCTGGGCGCGTACCTCGCCGCGGAAGGCCGTCTGCCGGTCAACGTCACGATCCTGCTGGAAGGCGAGGAGGAGATCGGCTCCCGCACCATGGCCGCGCTGCTCTCGTCGCATCGCGACCGCTTCGCCGCCGACGCGGTGCTGTCCGCCGATGGCGCGCGCTGGCGCGCCGACCTGCCGACCATGACCATCGGCACGCGCGGCAACATGGCGATGGAGATCACCCTGCGCACTGCCGCGAAGGACCTGCATTCCGGCCGCTATGGCGGCGTCGCGCCGAACGCGCTGCATGCCATGGCGCGACTGCTGTCGACGCTGCATGACGAGGACGGGACCATTCTCGTCGAGGGCTTCGCCGATGGCGTGCCGCCGGTGACCGAAGCAGAGCGCGCCGCGCTCACCGCGATCCCGTATGACGTGGCGGCGCATGACGCCTCCATCGGCATCGCGCCGTCCGGACGCAGCAACGCCGAGTTCCTGGAACGCCTCTGGCTGAAGCCGACGCTCGACGTGAACGGGATGTGGGGCGGCTATACCGGCGCGGGCGGCAAGACCGTCATTCCCGCCGAGGCGCATGCGAAGCTCTCGATGCGGCTGGTGCCGGGCCAGGTGCCCGGCAGGGTCGCCGAGGCCGTGGCAGCCCATCTGCGGCGGCATTGCCCCAAGGGCGCGACGCTCGAGGTCATGCCGACACGCGACGGCACGGTGGCGACGCTGCTGGAAGGCGACCATCCTCTGCTGGTCGCCGCCGAAAACGCCCTGGCCGCCACCACGGGCACGAAGCCGCTTCGCGTGCGGATGGGCGCCACCTTGCCGCTGACCGACATCGTGCGCCGCGTGCTCGGCATCGGCACGGTGATGTTCAGCTTCGCCACCGCCGACGAGGATTTCCACGCGCCGAACGAGAACTGGCGGGAGAGCGCGATCGCCGAGGGCTTCGCCGCCTGGGTCGCGCTGCTGCGCGGGCTGGAGGGCAGCCGGCGCGCCGACTTCGCGCCGTACCGCGCGGGCTGATCAGGCGTCCTGCACGGCCTCCGCTGCCTCTGCCACGGCGGCGGCGCCGCGCGCCCGCACCACGGTGACGCTGCACGGCGCTTCCGAGGCGACCTCCGCCGAGACGCTGCCCAGCACGCGCCGCCGCAGCGACTGCGCGCGCGCGCCCATCACGATGTGGTCCACGCCGTTCTGCCGCGCGTAGTCCAGGATCGCTGCGGCGGGGCTGGTCGCCTCCAGCACGTGGTAGGTCACGCGCCCCTCCGGCAGGCCGAGCGGCGCCGCCCAGTGCTTCAGCTCCACCAGGCGCTGCACGTGCTTGTTCTGGCCGCTCTCGTCCAGCGTGGTGTCGAGCGCGATGCGGTTCTGCCGCAGCACGTTGAGGCACGCGAGCCGCGCCCCCGGCACCGTCGCCAGGATGTGCCCGACCGTGTCGCGCAGCGCCGCATCCAGCGGCGCGTCTGCGCCGCCGAGATCCACCGCCACGGCGACGATCGGCGCCGCACCGCCGGCTTCCTCCGTCGTCCGCTGCGGCCGGCCGAAGCGCGGCTGGTGGTCCGGATGGAAGCGGCGCTGGATGGTCTTCGCCCAGCCATCCTGCTTCTGCTTGCGGGCACGGGCGGTCAGCGGAACCTGGTCGGGGTGGCGCAGGTCGAAGGCCAGTTGCGCGGCGGTGGGATGGCGCCGCTCCGGCAGTACCTCCAGGCAGCGCAGGATGATCTCCTGCAGCCACTCCGGGCAGTCCGGCCGCAGCTTGCGCGGCGGATGCGGGTCGCGCCAGATCCGGCGCTTCAGACCCGACAGGCGCTGGGGTTCGCCATGCGGCCGCTCGCCCGTCGTGAAGAAATACAGCATCGCTCCCAGCGCGAAGAGGTCGCTGCGCGGGTCGCTGCGCACGCCCATGATCTGCTCCGGCGCCATGTAGGGCGCCGTGCCGTAGGGCAGGCGGAACTCCTCCTCCATCAGGTCGGGCAGCTGGGCGTGGCGCGACAGGCCGAAATCCACCAGCACCGCCTCGCCCGTCGGGCGCGTCAGGATGTTGGAGGGCTTCACGTCCAGGTGGACCACGTGCTGCCGGTGCAGCGCCTCCAGCGCATCGGCGACACGCGCGCCGATCGCGGCGATGCGCTCCACCGGCAGGGGCAGGCTTTCCACCAGCGGCAGCAGGCTCGCCCCGGGCACGCGTTCCATCGCCAGGTAGGGCTGCCGGTCGAAGCCGCCCGCGCCCAGGAAGCGCGGCACATGCGGGCCGGCCAGGCGCGGCAGGATCATCTGCTCCATCTCGAAGGAGACGATGGCCGCCGGGTCCTCGCCTTCCGCCAGGCGCGGCACTTTCACGAGCAGCGGGATGCCGTGGTCGGGATGCGTCGCTTCCCACAGGACCGCCATGCCGCCGACATGCAGCCGCGCGCCGATGCGGAAGCCGTCGATCTCGTCGCCCTCGGCAAGCATCCGCGTCATGCTCAGCGCCCCTGCAGCAGGCGGGTGGCCAGCACCTCCGGCAGGCCCGCGGCGCGGATCTTCTCCGCGGCCGCCGCCGCGTCGTAGGGCACGCGGATGGTGGTGATGTGGTTGCCCTCGGTGTCCAGCATTGCATAGGCGGCCGCGGGATCGCCGTCGCGCGGCTGGCCCACCGCGCCGACTACCGCGAGCCATCGCCGCGGGCGCGTCAGCGGCACCGGGATGCCGGCCAGCGGCGTGTGGGTCACCAGCTTCGCCGCCGCGGTCAGCCCGAACAGCTTCGGCACATGGGTGTGCCCGCAGAACACCACGCGCGCGCGCACCGCATCCAGGCTCTTCCGCGCATCCTCCGCGTCGCGCACGTAGTGCCAGAGCGTCGGATGCTCCGCTCCGGCATGGACGTAGAGCCGGTCGTCCTCCTCCACCTCCATCGGCAGCAGGTCGAGGAACTGCTTCGCGCCGTCATCCAGCACCTGGCGCGTCCACTCGGCGGCGGCGGCGGCTGCGCTCGTCATGCCGCCGCGGTCGGCGACGGCGGCCTCATCGTGGTTGCCCTTGATGACGATGGCGCCGGCCTCGGCCAGTTCGCGTGTGCGGGCGACCGCCCAGCCGGGCTCCGCGCCATAGCCGACGATGTCGCCCAGGATCACCAGGCGTTCGGCGCCGCGGCGCGCCGCATCGGCCAGGCAGGCCTCGAAGGCTTCGCGGTTGGCGTGGATGTCGGACAGGATGGCGACGCGCATGACCTAGGTTCCCCCGTCCGCGGTCGCCGCCGCGACGGACGTTCCTCGCGTGTCCTTCCTCCGCGCGGGACTCAAGCACGTCCCTCCGCGCCGGGATAGGGGCCGAGGGCGTCGGCGAAGCGGCGCGCGCAGTCCAGGCCGAAGGGGCTCGGCGGCAGCGCCGGCGGGCGCTCGATCACCTCGGGCAGGCCCATGCGCCAGGCGGTCATGCGCTTGCCGTAGCAGAGGAACATGGCGACGCCCTGCATGGCGAAAGCGATCATCGGCAGGATGCGGCGATACTCCGCCTCCGCCCCGGCCGCGTCGCCGGCCGCCATCAGGTCGAAGACGCGGGCCTGGATATCAGCGCATTCCGGCGCCGGGATCATTCCCGCGCAGCCCGCCCGCAGGCAGTCCGGCAGCTCGAGCCCGGCGCGGCCGTTGAACACGGTCAGCGCGCCCCCGGTCGCCTCGACCAGCCGCTGCACGTCCACCGCGCTGTCCTCGGCCTTGATGAGCTTCACATTGGCATGGTTGCGCGCCAGCGTGGCCACGCCGCCGGGCGTCAGCCCGACGCCGATATAGGCCGCGGCGTTCTGGATCCCGAGCGGGATGGCGCTGCGCCGCCCGACGAGGTCCGCGACCAGCCCGTACCAGGCGACGTATTCGCTCTCCGGCAGGCCGCGCACCGGGGGCGGCTGCAGGATGCACCAGTCCGCGCCGAGCGCCTCCGCATCCAGCACGAAGGACGCCGCCTCCTCCGCCGTCGCCTCCGCCACCGTGACGGCCAGCGGAACGCGGCCGGCGATCTCCTCGGCGCTCCAGCGCGAGATCTCGTCCGCGCACCACCGCACGACGTCGCGCTTCTCGGCGGGGCTCAGCTTGTTCACCTCGGTGGCGAGCCCCAGCACCGCCAGGCCATGCGCGCCGCCGGCCAGGCAGCAGCGCACCTGCCGGCGCATCGCGCCCTCGTCGAGCCGGCCATCGGTGCCGAAATAGGCGTAGAGGATCGGGTAGATGCCGCGGAACGGGGTGGTCATCGGGCGGTCTCCCTCAATGCCGCGATCGCCGCCTCGGCCAGCGCCTGGGGCGTGGCGGCGACATCCAGCGCGATCACGCCTTCTTCCGACGACGGTGCCTCCAGCGTGGCGAACTGGCTGGCGACGAGGCTCGCCGGCATGAAGTGGCCCTGCCGCGCCGCCTGGCGCGCGGCCACCAGCGCCATGTCTCCATGCAGGTGCACGAAGCGGAGATCCGGCACCGCGGCGCGCAAGCGGTCGCGATAGGCGTGCTTCAGCGCGGAGCAGGTGACGACGCAGCCCCGCCCGCGATGCGCCGCCAGATGCGCGCCGATCGCGTCCAGCCAGGGCCACCGATCGTCGTCCGTCAGCGGCTGGCCGCTGCTCATCTTCGCGATGTTGGCCGGCGGGTGAAACTCGTCCGCGTCGCGGAAGGGCAGGCCGAGGCGTTCGGCGATCAGCGTGCCGACCGTGCTCTTGCCGGCGCCGGTGACGCCCATGAGGACGATCAGCGGCGTCATTTCGGTTCGAGATGCCCGCCGAAGGCGTTGCGCATGGCGCTCAGCGCCCGGTCGGCGAAGGGCCCGGTCTGGCGCGAGCGGAAGCGCGCATAGAGCGCGGCGGAGAGCACGGGCGCCGGCACCGCGCTCTCGATCGCCGCCTGCACCGCCCAACGCCCTTCCCCGGAATCGCCAACCCGGCCGGAGTAGGACGACAGCTCCCCATCCGCCGCCAGCGCCTGCGCCGTGAGGTCGAGCAGCCAGGAGGCGACGACAGAGCCGCGCCGCCAGGCCTCCGTGACGTCGGGGACGTTCAGCGGCAGGCGATGCTCCTCGGGCAGGCGGTCGCTGTCGGCCTGCTGCAGCAGTTCCAGCCCTTCGGCCATCGCCTGCATCATCCCGTATTCGATGGCGTTGTGGACCATCTTCACGAAATGCCCGGCGCCGTTCGGGCCGCAATGCACGTAGCCCTGCGGCGGCCGGGGATCGGCGGCGAGATCGCGGCCCGGAGTGGGCGGCGCCGCCGCTTCCCCGGGCGCGAGTGCGGCAAAGACCGGGTCGAGGCGTGCGACCGGTTCGGCCGGCCCGCCGATCATCAGGCAGTAGCCACGCGCCAGGCCCCAGACGCCGCCGGAGGTGCCGATGTCCAGGAAGTCGATGCCCTTGCCGCGCAGCAGCGCGGCGCGGCGGATCGCGTCCTTCCACATCCCGTTGCCACCATCGATCGCGACGTCGCCGGGCGCGAGCAGGCCTGCGAGCTCCGCGATCGCGCCCTCGGTCGCCTCGCCGGCGGGCAGCATCACCCAGACGGCGCGCGGCGCATCCAGCTTCGCGACGAGATCGGCGAGGTCGGCGGCGCCAGTGGCCCCTTCGGCGGCCAGCGCGGCGACCGCCGCCGGGTCGCGGTCCCAGACCACAGCGCCGATGCCGGCCCTGGCCAGCCGCCGCACCAGGTTCCCGCCCATCCGGCCGAGCCCGACCATGCCGAGGCGCATGCTTCCTCCGCTTCCCGCTCCCCTCCCGCTTGCGAGGGAGGGTTCCAGCTTGCGGGGGCGCGACGCTCAGGACAAGGCGGCGTCCGGCCGCTTCGGCGTGACCGGCACCTTGAGGTAGCGCACCCCGTTCGCCTCGGCCTTCGGGAAGCGGCCGGCGCGCACGTTCACCTGGATGGAGGGCAGAAGCAGCGCGGGCGCCGAGAGCTTCGCGTCGCGCTGCGTGCGGAAGGCGACGAACTCCTCCTCCGTCTTGCCGTCCTGCACATGCGGGTTCTGCGCGCGCTGCGCTGCGACCGTGCTTTCCCACGCATAGGCATCTCGGCCGGGCGCCTTGTAGTCGTGGCACATCCACAGCCGCGTCTCCGGCGGCAGCGCCAGCAACCGGCGGATCGAGCGGTAGAGCGTGCGCGCGTCCCCGCCCGGGAAGTCGCAGCGCGCCGTGCCGTAGTCGTGCATGAAGATGGTGTCGCCGACGAAGACGTCGGAGACGCCGTCGGGCTCCGATTGCGGCGGCAGGATGCGGTAGGCGACGCAGGCCGGGGTGTGGCCAGGCAGGTGCATCACCTCCACGTCCAGCGTGCCGATGCGGAAGCGCTCGCCGTCGCGGAACAGGTGGTCGAAGTCGCCGCCCTCCGGCAGCATGTCCTCCAGCCCGAAGACCGGGCGGAAGATGGTCTGCACCTGCTTCACGCCCTCGCCGATGCCGATGCGCGCGCCGGTCTGCTGCTTGATCCAGGGCGAGGCGGTTAGGTGGTCGGCATGCACATGGGTCTCCAGCACCCAATCCACCGCGACGCCCTCGGCCTGCGCGGCGTCCAGCACCGCCTGCGCCGATTTCAGGTCGGCCTCGCCGCTGCGGTTGTCCCAGTCCAGCACCGGGTCGATCACCGCGCCGCGCATCGTGGCGGGGTCCCAGACCAGGTAGCTGATGGTGTTGGTCGCCTCGTCGAAGAAGGCCCGTATCGCCGGACTGCCCTGGCCTGCCATGATGGCCTCCCAACCTGCCTGCCGGGAGGATAACGCACTCCTGCCCGCGCGCGTCAGCCCCTGTTTCGAAGCGCCATCAGCACGCGCTCCGGCGTCGCGGGCAGGTCCAGCGCCGGCGTGCCGATGGCGTCCTTCAGCGCGTTCCACACGCTGGTCGCCAGCAGCAGCGGCGGCTCGCCGACAGCCTTGGAGCGGAAGATCGTCTCCACCCGCGCCGGCGCGCCCTCCAGCAGCCGCAGGTTCATCACCGGCGGCACGTCGCGCGAGCCCGGGATCTTGTAGGTGGAGGGCCCGACGGTGCGCAGCCGTCCGTGGGCATCCCACCACAGCTCCTCGCAGGTCAGCCAGCCCATCCCCTGCACGAAGGCGCCCTCGATCTGGCCGCGATCCACGGCGGGGTTCAGGCTGCGGCCGCAATCTTGCAGCAGGTCGGCACGCAGGCAACGATGCTCGCCGGTCAGCGTGTCCACCACCACCTCAGCCACCGCGGCGCCGTAGGAGAAGTAGAAGAAGGGATGCCCGCGCATCGCCTTGGGGTCCCAGTGGATGTCGGGCGTGCGGTAGTGGCCGGTGGCGGAGAGGCTGACGCGTTCCAGGAAGCAGAGCTTCGCGAGCTCGCCGAAGTCGAACCAGCGATTGGCGCCGGCGCGCTCGGCCCAGGCGCGGTTGTCGGCGAAGACCACCGCCTCCGGCGCGATCCCCCATTTCGCCGCCGCCACTTCCGCCATGCGGCCGCGGATCGCGACGGCGGCGTTGTGCGCGGCCCAGCCATTCAGGTCGGACCCGGTAGAGGCCGCGGTCGGCGCGGTGTTCGGCACCTCCGCCGTGCTGGTCGCGGTGATGGCGATGCGGTCGAGATCCACGCCGAAGACGTCGCAGACCACCTGGGCGATCTTGATGAACAGCCCCTGCCCCATCTCGGTGCCGCCATGGTTCAGGCGGATGGAGCCGTCGGAATAGACATGCACCAGCGCGCCGGCCTGGTTCAGGTGCTGGATGCCGAAGGAGATGCCGAAGGCCAGCACCATGCTCCCCAGGCCGCGCCGCAGCGTGGGGTGGGCAGCATTGAAGGCGGCGATCTCGGCGCGGCGGCGGTCCCACTCGGAATCGCGCTTCGCCTCCGCCCAGACGCGCGCGATGAGGTCGCCTTCCAGCTTCTGGCCGTAGGGCGTGTCCTCGCCATTGCCGCCGACGCCCGCGAAGTTGCGCGCGCGCACCTGCTCCGGCGGCAGGCCGGCCGCGGCGGCGACGCGGTGCACCACATCCTCGATCAGCAGCGCGCCCTGCGGGCCGCCGAAGCCGCGGAAGGCGGTGTGGCTGACGGTGTTGGTCTTCACCGCCTGCGCCGTCAGAGTCAGCGCCGGCACGTCGCAGGGGCCGAGCGCATGGGTGATGGCGCGGAACACCACGCCGCCCGAGAGGTCGGTGCTCCAGCCGCCATCGGCCGCGAGCAGCGCCTCCAGCCCCAGGATGCGGCCGGTCTCGTCGAAGCCGGCGGTCCAGCGGTAGAGGAAGGGGTGCCGCTTGCCGGTGGCGATCATGTCGGCGCGGCGCGACAGGCGCAGCTTCACCGGCCGCCCGGTGACGCGTGCCCCGAGCGCCGCCGCGGCGGCGACCCAGCTGGCGTTGCTCTCCTTGCCGCCGAAGCCGCCGCCCATGCGCCGGCAGGTGACCGTGACGCGGTTGAAGTCGCAGCCCAGCACGCGCGCGACGAGGTGCTGCACCTCCGACGGGTGCTGGGTGGAGGAGACGACGGTCATGTCGCCGCCCTCCCCCGGCGTCGCCAGCGCGATCTGGCCTTCCAGGTAGAAGTGCTCCTGCCCGCCGGCGCGGAACTCGGCGGAGAGGCGACGGGGCGCCTGCGCGATGGCGGCGGCGGCATCGCCGCGGCGGATCACCTGGGGCGCGATGACGTTCTGGCCGAGCTCCAGCGCGCGCTCGATGCTCAGCACGGGCTCCAGCGCCTCGACCTCGGCGGTCACCGCGGCGGCGGCGCGCAGCGCCTGGTCGCGCGTGGCGGCCAGCACCAGCGCCAGCGGCTGGCCGGCGAACTCCACCAGCGTCTCGGCAAACAGCGGCTCGCCCTTCACCGCGGGGGCGACGTCGTTCTCGCCGGGGATGTCGCGCGGGCCGAGCACGGCGACGACGCCGGGCATGGCGCGCGCGGCCTCGGTGCGCAGCGCTGTCAGCCGGCCGTGCGGGACGGTCGAGAGCACCAGCGCGCCGTGCAGCGTGCCCGGCACATCGGGGATGTCGTCGGCGTAGCGTGCCTCTCCGGTGCAGTGCTTCAGCGCGCTGTCATGGCGCAGCGCGGCGCCGGCGCCCGTCCGCGACAGGGTCGTGGTGCCGTCCATCACACGCCCTCCATCACGGCCATCACATGCGTGGGCAGGCCAGGGCGCGTGGCGCGCAGCTGCAGCCGATGCAGCAGCCCCTGCGCCACCGCCAGGCGATAGGCCGCCGAGCCGCGCCAGTCCGAGAGCGGCGCGATATCCGCTTCCAAGGCCCTCGCCGCGTCCGCCACGGCGGCGGCGTCGAAGGGGCGCCCGAGCAGCGCGGCCTCCGCGCTGCGCGCGCGCACCACCGTCGCCGCAACGCCGCCGAAGGCGAGGCGCGCCGTGGTGACCACCCCACCTTCCATGTCCACCAGCATCGCGGCGCCGACCGTCGCGATGTCCTGGTCGTGGCGCTTGCTGATCTTCTCGCAGGCGAAGTGCGCCCCCGGCGGCGGGGCGGGCAGGAAGACCGAGAGGATCACCTCGTCCGGCGCCAGGGCGTTGCGCCGGTAGCCCGTGAGGAACTGCTCCACAGGCAGCTCGCGCCGGCCACGGACCGAGGCGAGCGTGACGGTCGCGCCGAGCGCCACCAGCGGCGGCAGCGCATCGCCGATCGGCGAGGCGGTGCCGAGATTGCCGCCGAGCGTGCCGAGCCCGCGGATCTGCCGCGAGCCGAGCCGCGCCAACAGCCCCTCCAGCCCGACCAGGCCGATCACGTCGCGGCAGGCCCGCAGCATCCGCGCATAGGACACGGCAGCGCCAAGGCGCAGCCCCGCCGGCGACGCCTCCACGGCATGCATCTCCGGCACGTTCAGCAGGCAGATGACCTCGGCCGGCACCTCGCGGTGGTCGGAGACGCGCAGGCCGAGATCGGTGCCGCCCGCCAGCAGCCAGGCGCCGGGGTGCGCCGCGCGCAGGGCCAGCAACTCGTCCAGCGTGGCCGGCAGGTGGAAGGCCTGGCCCGGCGCCTCGAAGCGCGCGGCGGCCGGCGGCGGGAAGGCGGCGGCGGGCAGACGCGCGCCGTCATCCTCCAGCCGCTCGAAGACCTCGACGATCGGGCGGTAGCCGGTGCAGCGGCAGAGATTGCCGGCGAGCGCCTCATGCGGGTCGCCACCGGTGCGGCAGTGTGCCCAGGCCGACATGACGATGCCCGGCGTGCAGAAGCCGCATTGCGTGCCATCGCTTTCCGCCATCGCGACCTGGATCGGATGCGGCGCACCATCGGGGCCGCGCAGCCCCTCCACGGTGCGGATGGCGCGGCCATGAAGCTGGCCGAGCAGGGTCAGGCAGGCGTTGATCGGCGTGCGGCGGCCATCCGGCTCTTCCAGCACCACGGTGCAGGCGCCGCAATCGCCTTCTGCGCAGCCTTCCTTGGTGCCGGTCAGGCCCGGCCCGCCCTGTGCGGTGCCGCGCAGCCAGTCGAGCAGCGAGGTGGTGGGCGAGGTGGCGGCGGGCAGTGCGGTGGGCTGGCCGTTCAGCAGGAAGGCGATGGAGGTCGCGGTCATGACAGGGAGTTAAGCAAGCGCCGCGCCGCGGTCGAGGGGGCGCCGCCGTGGTGCTTTGCCGCTTTGGCGCTTTGGCGCGTTCGGGTGGTTCGCGCGTTTCGGACAAATTCGCCGGGCTGGGGCGGAAGGGCCGGGCGGCCGGACGCGAGGCAGCCCGGGGTGGTGGGAACATAGAGCGAACGACGCGCCGGGGGAAGCGGAATCAGCCCCGTCCGCCGCCCCGGGCAGGTCGGTCGCGCCCCCACCCCAACCCTCCCCCGCAAGTGCGGGGGAGGGAGGAGTGGCGGAGGGAGGGAGCGGACGCGGCGGTCCTGCCTGCCTCAGGCGAAGACGATGTCGGTGGCGGCGATCTTCTGGCCGACGCCCTGCAGGAAGACCTCGTCGCCGCCGCCGAAGGCCAGCTCCAGCCCGACCATCCCCCAGCGCGTCTCGACGGTCTGCACCACCTCGCCCGCGCCGATCCCCTCCAGCCACAGCTTCTCGACCCCGGGCTGGAAGTCCACCACCCAGTCCGGCCCGTCGCCGCGGGCGAAGACGAAGGTGTCCGCCCCCGCCCCGCCGGTCAGCCCGTCATGGCCGAGGCCACCGCGCAGCACGTCGTTGCCGCCCAGCCCCTGCAGGTCGTCCGAGCCCGCCCCGCCCAGCAGCAGGTCGGCGCCCGCGCCGCCCTTCAGCCAGTCGTCGCCCGCCCCGCCGCTCACCGTCGCGGTGGTGGCCGGCAGGGTCGGGCCGGTGGGGGTGGTGGGCGTGCCGCCGCCCGTGCCGGTGCCCGAGCCGCCACCCGCGCTTGGGGCGAAGCTGCCGGGAATGCCGAGTTGCTGGGCCGTGCTGGCGCCGACACCTTCCAGGAACAGGGTCTCGCCGCCGGGCAGGCGCAGCTCCAGCCCGGACAGGCTGCCCAGCGTCTTCACCGAGGCGGTGACCTGCTCGGCGGTGACGCCGACGAGCTGGACGCGGTCGGTGCCGCGGGCGAAGTCGGTGACGCGGTCGGCGCCGTCGCCGGTGCCGAACATGACGCGGTCGGTGCCGGCGCCGGTGGCGATCACGTCGTTGCCGGCATTGCCGCGCAGCGCGTCGTTGCCGGCGCCGCCGGAGAGGCTGTCCTCGCCGAGGCCGCCGACGAGGGTGTCGCGGCCGTCGCCGCCCGAGAGGGTGTCGGCGCCGGCCAGGCCGGAGAGGTGGTCGTTGCCGCCCTGGCCGGACAGCGCGTCGTTGCGCGCCGAGCCGCGCAGCGCGTCGTCGCCCGCCGTGCCGTCCAGCACCAGCCCCGCCGGCGGCGGCGTGACGGGCTCGGGCTCGGGCGGGGGCGCGGGCT
>NZ_JAPSMD010000052.1 GCF_027856955.1 Falsiroseomonas oryzae
CGCCGCGGCCGTAGCAGACCGGGCCGGGACGCGCGCCGGCGCTGCGTGGCCCGGCCGTGAGGCGGCCGGCGGCGTCCACCGCGGCGATCGAGCCGCCGCCGGCGCCGATGGTTCGCATCTCCACCATCGGCAGGCGCACCGGCAGGCGGTCCACCTCGCCCTGGGTGACCAGGCCGATGCGGTGGTCCTGCACGACGCTGACATCGAAGCTGGTGCCGCCCATGTCCACGGCCACGAGGTTGGGGCGGTCCAGCCGCCGGGACAGCCGCTCCGCCGCCAGCGCCCCGCCGGAGGGCCCGGAGAGCAGCAGCCGCGCGGGCTGGTCCGCCGCGCGCCGCAGGCTGCACATGCCGCCATTGGACTGCACCAGGAAGATGCGGGGATGGAAGCCGCCTTCGCCCAGGCGAGCTTCCAGCCTCTCCAGGTAGCGCTGCACCACGGGCATCAGCAGCGCGTTGAGCACGGTGGTGGACAGCCGCTCGTATTCGCGGATCTCGGGGCTGACCTCCGAGGAGAGGCTCACCGGCACGCCGGGGAGCGCCTGGACCACGGCTTCGCGCAAGGCGCGCTCATGCTCCGGGTTGGCGTAGGCGTGCAACAGGCCGATGGCGACTGCCTCCGGCGCGGCGGCGCGCAGCCGACCGATGACGGGTGCAAGATCGCCGAGCGGGGTTTCCACGCTGCCGTCCGCGCGCAGCCGTTCCGGCACGCCGAAGCGCATGTCGCGGGGGATCAGGCAGGGGAAGGGATCGGGCGCCAGGCCGTAGATGTCGCGTCTGACGTGCCGGGTGATCTCCAGCACGTCCTCGAAGCCGGCCGTGGTCAGCATCACGCCGCGCGCCAGCTTGCGTTCCAGCACGGCGTTGGTCGCGATGGTCGTGCCGTGCAGCAGCAGCCCGACATCGGCCAGCGCGAAGCCGAAGCGCCCCGCCGCTTCCTTCACGCCGGTCAGCAGCCCCTCGGACGGATCGGCCGGCGTTGTCGGCGTCTTCCAGGCGACGACGCGGCCGCGCCGCGCATCGAGGATCTGCAGGTCCGTGAAGGTGCCGCCGATATCGACGGCGATGCGGACGGGGCGCGTCTCGCTCATCAGCGTGCCCGCTCGATGCCGATCTGCCGGACAGCGCGCTCCAGCGCGGCGTTCTCCGCGGCGATGAAGCGGGCAGCTGCCTCGGGCCCCATGTAGTTGGGCGTGACGCCGCTGCGGGTCAGCTGCTGCTGGAAGCGCTCGGTGCGCCAGGCGCCCTCGAAGGCGGTCATCAGCGCCGCTTTCCGCTCCGGCGAAAGGCCACGCGGGGCGAGCATGCCCCACCAGATCAGCGTCTCCTCGTCGGGGATGCCGAGCGCATCGAGCCCGCTGGCGGTCGGCACCTCCGGGTGCTGGGCGCGCTGGGTCAGGATCAGGCAGCGCGCGCGGCCGTCGCGGATGGCCGGCATGGCGACGGCGATGGAGCCGCCATAGAGGTCGATGTGGCCGCCGGTGAAGGCGGTCAGGGTCGGGGCCGCGCCCTGGAACGGCACCATCGTCGCCTCGATGCCGAGCGCGCGGAACACCCGCTCCGCGCCGAGATGCGTGTTCCCGCCGACGCCGTCGGTGCCGTAGGTGAAGCGCCCGGGCTGCGCCCGCATCGCGGCGATCAGCGCCTGCGCGTCGCGGATCGGGCTGTCCTGCCGGACGCAGAAGGTGAAGCCGGTGCTGCCGACGATGAACATCGGGTCCAGCTGGTCCAGCGTGTAGCGCACGGTCATCACGTGCGGCGCCGCGGTGATCGGCGAGTTGGCGGTGAACAGCAGGGTGGTGCCGTCCGGTCGCGCCTCCGCGACCATCTGCGTGCCGATGGTCGAGGATGCGCCGGGCCGGTTCTCCACCACGATCGGCTGGCCGAGCGAGCCGCCGACGATCTCCGCCAGCAGGCGCGCGAAGACGTCCGTGCCGCCGCCGGGTGCGATCGGGACGATGATCCGGATCGGCCGGTCGAACAGCTGCGCCGTGGCGGGTGACACGGCGGCAAGCGCGACGGCGCAGGCGAGGACGAGACGCTTCAGCACGATGTATTTCTCCCGGTTCAGGTCAGCTCATGGCGCGCGGCAGCCACAGCGCGATCTCTGGAAAGACCAGCAGCAGCAGCACCGCCGCAAGATAGGCCAGCAGGAAGGGCATGACGCCGATGAAGACATCGCTGATCGGTCCGGCGCGCGGGCGCATCCCCTGCAGCACGTACATCACCGTTCCGTCCGGCGGGCTGATCTGCGCGATCTCCACCATCATGGTGACCACGACGCCGAACCAGATCGGGTCATAGCCCAGGGCGACGACGATCGGGAACACCACGGGGACCGTGGTGATGATCATGGAGAAGCCCTCCATGAAGGTGCCGAGGGCGAAATACAGCGCGATGATGCACAGCATGATGGCCCAAGGCGGCAGCGGCAGCTCCGCGATCAGCCGGGCCGTGGCCTGCGGGACATTGATGCTGGTGAGGATGTAGTTCAGCAGGTAGGCGCCGAAGATGATCAAGCCGAGCAGGGCGGTGTTGCGCGCGGTGGCTTCCGCGCTGGCATGCAGCATCCGCAGGTTCAGGCGGCGCTCGAAGGCGGCGAAGGCCATGGCGCCAGTGACGCCGAGCGCCGCGGCCTCGGTCGGCGTCGCCCAGCCGGCGTAGATCGAGCCGAGCACCAGCAGGATCAGCAGGACCGTGGGCGTCAGGTCCGTCAGGGCGCGCAGCTTCACGGACAGCGGCAGAGGCGGCGCCTTCGGCAGCGGGTGGCGCAGACCGTGGCCGAAGATGAGCAGCAGGAACAGGCCGGTGACGAGCAGCGAGGGCAGCAGGGCGGCGATGTAGAGCGCTCCGACGCTGGTCTCGGTCATCAGGCCGTAGATGATGAAGGTGATGCCGGGCGGGATGAGGTTGCCGAGCGCGCCGCCCGCGGCCAGCGAGCCGAGCACCCAGCGCTGGCTGTAGGCGGTGTTCTGGAAATAGGGCAGGGCGACCGAGCCCATGGTGGCGGCGGTCGCCACGGATGAGCCGCTGATCGCGCTGAACACCGCGCAGCTGACGATGTTGGTGTGCAGGACCCCGCCCGGCAGCCGGTTCAGCCAGACGTTCAGCGCCCGGTAGAGCCGCTCGGACAGGCCGGCGCGCAGCAGGATCTCGCCCATCAGCAGGAAGAGGGGCACGGCCACCAGGACGTAGTTGGAGGACGGGCCCCACAGCGTCTGCCCGGCGAAGTTCCACCAGGGTCGGTCGCTGAACAGGAAGCCGATCAGGAAGGCCAGCAGGCCGAGGACGGCGCCGACATAGACGCCGGAGCCGAAGACAACGACGAAGACGCCGATCAGCATCAGGATCTCGCCGACCGGCAGCGCGGCGGCGCCGCTGGCGGCGGCGAACGCCACCACCCCCAGCAGGGCGAGCAGCAGGACGAGCGCGATCACGCCTTCGGCCCCGGGGTGGCACCGACGGCTTCCAGCGCTTCCGCCGTCTCATCCTGCAGCGACCGGCTGCCGAGCAGCTCATCCAGCCGGCGCGGCTGGCCGAGCAGCAGGGCAAGCAGGCTCTCCAGCAGCAGCACGGCGCACATCAACACGAAGGCGGACAGGCCGATGGCCCAGATGCCCTGCGGGACGACGAGCGGGATCCGCAGCGCGGAGTTGTCATGCGCGTCGAACAGCGCGCTCTCGTCCACCAGCTCCCAGGCCGCCCAGGCGATGAAGGCCGCGAAGCCCCCGAGCAGCAGCAGCGAGACGAGGTGGAGCGGAGCGCGCATCGCGACCGGCAGGCGGTTGACCAGCATGTCCACCCGGATATGCGCCCGCACCGCCAGCGTATGCGCCAGCGCCCAGGCGATGCCGCAGGCCAGCATGTAGCCCGTGACCTCCACCGTCGCCGCGGAGGACACGCCGAGCAGATTGCGCCCGAGGATGTCGGCCGTGACGAAGAGCGCGCAGGCCACGTAGTTCCAGCCGGCGAGCCAGGCGAGCAGCGCGGCGAGTGCCGACACCCCGCGCCGCAGCAGCGCCGCGGTGGCCAGCACGTGCGCGCCTGGACCGCTCACCCGCCGAAGCGCACGCCGGAGAGGGGAGCGATGACCTGGTTGTAGATCTCGCCGCAGCGCGCGCCGCAGCGTCGGACGAAGCCGGGCAGCACCACCTGCTCGAAGATGCGGCGGGTCTCCGCGCGGTCGGCGTCGGTCGCCTTCACCTCGGTCATCGGCCGGGCAGCCAGGTTGTGGATGCGGCAGCCCTCGCGGTTGCCGATGTTGCAGTCGATGCCGTCGCGCGTGGCGTCCGCGCCGAGCTGCCAGAGGCGATCGCTCATCTCGCGGAAGGTGTCGTCCACCAGGGCGCGCACGGCGGGCTCGAGGCGGTTGTACCAGGCGAGGTTGACCACGTAGGCCGCGACCGCCCAGCTCACCGGCAGGTCGCTGATATGCGTGGAGACCTCCGGCCAGCGCGCCGCTGCGCCGGACCCGGACCCGGTGATGGCGCAGTCCACCACGCCACGCTCCAGCGCCGAGTAGACTTCGGGGAAGCCGATCGAGACCGGCTGCGCGCCGAGCGCGGTGTAGAAGTCCACCAGCGAGTTGCCGAAGGTGCGGATGCGCCGGCCACGCAGGTCGGCCAGCGAGGTGAAGGGTGCGCGGCAGAACAGCACCTGCGCGGGGAAGGGGTACATCGCCAGGATGCGCACCCCGAAGCGCTCCAGGTCGCGGTTCGCCACCGGCGTCATCGCATCTGCGATGCGGCGTGCGAGCCGGATGTCGGGCGCGAGGCCGGAGAGGTCGATGCCGTCGAGGATCGGCACGTCGCCCGACAGCGTGGTCAGCGTGCCGGCGCCGATCTCGGCCTGGCCGGCGCGCACCAGGCGGATGATTTCGGCGCCGCCCAGGTTGCGCTCGCCATGGCTGGCGAGCGTCACCTCGATGCGGCCGTTGCTCCGGGCGCGGAGCCCGTCGCGCAGCAGCGGCTGGTCCACCAGCGTATATTGCGGCTGCGTCGGCAAGGGCTGGGTGACCGCGGTAATGGCGATTCGCGGGCCCGGCGGGACGGTGGTCTGCGCCAGGGCCGGCACGGCAAGGCCGAAGGCCGCCAGGGCGGCAAGCAGCAAGCGTCGCATGGGGGGCCTCCATCCAGGGCGGCGCGATGCTTGCACAGATCTGCCCCGACGCAAGCGGCTACGTAACCGTGACGCGCCCGGACAATGCGCCCAGTCGCACAGGAACTGCGCAGCTCTGCTTGAGGCAAGGGCACAAGCTGCTGGGACACGCCACGGCGGACCGGGTCCCGGCGGCGGCGAGGGATGGCATGTCGCTTGCTGCGCCGGGCCTGCCGCGATCGGCGGCAGGGGCGGGGCGGGATGCCGGCAGCGGACGCGATCACCACGGGGTTGTTCCATGTCGCGGTGAAGACCGCCGACCTGGACGCCACGCGCGCCTTCTGGACGCGCATCATCGGCCTGGTGGAGGTCGCGCGGCCGGATTTCGGCTATCCCGGCGCCTGGTTCGGCGTGCCGCTGCCCGGCGGGCCCGCGATCCTGCATGTCTATGCCGGTGGGCCGGCGCTTGGGGCGGACGGCAAGGCGCCGCGCGGCACGGCGGCGATCGACCATGTCTCGCTGTCATGCCGCAGCTATCACACCTTCCGGGCGCGCATCCGTGATGCCGGGCTGGCGTGGCGCGAGTTCCTCGTGCCCGGCACCACGCTCTGGCAGATCTTCGTCCATGACCCGTCCGGCGTGCTGCTGGAGCTGACCTTCGAGGGCAGCGCCGAGGATGGGCCGCCCCCGGACATGTCCGACGGCCGGCGCTACGTCGCCGGCGAAGACTTCTTCGTTCCCGCCACCTACCCGAAACTTGCCTGAGGAGACCGCCGGATGATCCGCCGCCGACTACTGGGCGCCCTGGCCGCCATGCCCCTCGTGCGCCCTGCCCATGTCCGCGCGCAGGCGGCCGAACGGGTGCGCGTGGCGGTGTTCAACGTATCGTCCGCACTGCCCTTCTACGTGGCGGCGGAGCGTGGGCTGTTCGCGGCAGACGGTATCGAGGCCGTGGCGGTGCCGCTGCAGACGGCGCCGCTGATCGTGCAGGCGATGGTGGCCGGCGACGTGGAGGCGGCGTCGAACCTGGTGACGCTGGAAGGCGCCAACATCAACGCGCGGCGCGCCAACACCGCCGTATATGTCGCCCTGAACGGCCAGAACGCCCGCTATCGGATGGAGCAGTTCGTGGTGCGCGCGGGCCACCCCGCGCAGTCCATTCGCGACCTGCGGGGCGCGCGCATCCTCTCGGCGCCGGGGCCGGCCAACATCAGCGCCGCGCGGGCGGTGCTGGCGGCGAACGGCCTGCAGGAGGGGCGCGACTACACGATCCAGGAGCAGCAGATGGGCGTGCATGTTGGTGCGCTGCAGGCCGGCACCTTTGACGCCGCCTACACGCTGGAGCCGGTCGCGACCATCGCGGAGCGCGCGGGCGCGGCGCGGCGACTGGAGGCCGGCGTGATCGCGACCCATCTGCTCGGCCGCCCGGATGCGCAGGCCTGGGCCGCTGGTGCGGCGCTCACCGGGCGCTTCCTGGCTGAGAAGCCGGCGGTCGCGCAGCGCTTCGCGAATGCCTGGAGCCGCGCCTGCGACATCGTGCGCCGGGAGCCCGACAGCGTGCGGCCCCTGCTGGTGCAGCACATGCAGACCTCGGCGGAGCTCGCGCCCACAGTGCCGCTGGTGAATTTCACCATGGTGAAGGACATGACGGCCGAGGACATCGCCGACTTCCAGAAGTTCGTCGACCTCGCCGTGCAGCAGGGCGTGGTGCGCGACAGGATCGACGTGCGGTCCTTCCTGCGCGCGCTGTGAGGCTGCCCCCGCGGGAGGCCGCGATCAACATCCGCGGCCTGCGCAAGGCGTTCAGTGGGCAGCCCGTCTATTCGGGCTTCGACCTGGACGTACGGCGCGGCGACATCCTGGCGATCTTCGGCCCGAATGGCTGCGGGAAGTCCACGCTGATCAACATGGCCGCGGGGCTCCTGGCCCGGGATGGCGGCGAGATTCTCTATGATGGACGGGAGGTCGGGGAGGTCCGCATCGGCTACGTCTTCCAGAACTACCGGGAGGCGCTGTTCCCCTGGCGGCGGGCCGCCGACAACGTCCGCTATCCGCTCCGCCTGCAGGGCCTGCCGCGGGCCGCCGCGGAAGCCCGGCTGGAGGCGCTGGCTGCGATGTTCCGCGTGCGGTTCGACCTGAACCGCTACCCCTACGAGCTCTCCGGCGGGCAGCAGCAACTCGTCTCCATCATGCGCGCACTGGCGGTGGAGCCGGAGGTGCTGTTCCTGGACGAACCCTTCTCGGCGCTGGATTTCGAGACGACGCTTTCGCTCCGTGCGCTGCTGCAGCAGGTCCTGAAGGAACTCCGTGTGACGACCATCCTGGTGTCGCACGACCTCGAGGAATCCATCGTGCTGGCGGACCGGCTTCTGATGCTCACGCGGCGGCCGACCACGGTGGCCGCCGACGTGCCGGTGCCGCTGCCCTGGCCGCGCGGGACGGAGGTGCTCTCGCACCCGGACTTCGTGGCGATCAAGGCGCGGTGCCTGTCGGTGTTCGAACAGGCGGTGGCCGCATGAGGGCGGCCGTCGCGCCGGCCCTCGGCGCCCTGGGTTTCGTGCTGTTCTGGCAGGTCGCGGTGTGGCTGCGGGTGGCGGACCCGGTGCTGCTGCCCGCGCCGGCCGAGGCGTTCCGCGACACGTGGCAGGCCTTCGCCGGTGGCACGCTGGCGCATGATACCTGGCGCACCGTGCAGCGCACCGCGCTGTCCTTCGCCATCGCGACGGCCATCGGCGTGCCGCTCGGCGTCGCGCTCGGCGCGCAGGAGAGGCTGTATCGCGGCGTGGAGTTCGTGGTGGACTTCTTCCGCTCGACGCCGGCCTCGGCGCTGTTCCCGCTGTTCCTGATCCTGTTCGGCCCGGGCGAGGGCACCAAGGTGGCCGTCGCGGCCTTCGGCGCCGCGCTGGTGATCCTGTTCAATGCCGCCTACGGCGTCATCAACGCGCGGCGCACGCGGGTGCTGGCCGCGCGGGTGATGGGCGCTTCCTCCGCGCGGATCCTGCGGGATGTGCTGGTGTGGGAAGCGATGCCGCAGATCCTGGTCGGCATGCGCGCCGGAGTTTCGTTGGCACTGGTGATCGTGGTGGTGGCGGAAATGTTCATCGGCTCCACCGATGGCCTCGGGCACCGCGTGATCAACGCGCAGATGCTGTTCGAGAGCGGGCTGATGTACGGCGCGATCTTCGTCGCGGGCGCGCTGGGCTACGGGCTCAACCTCCTGTTCCTGATGGCTGAGAAGCGTTTCGTGCACTGGGCCGGGCGCTGACGCCGGCGTGAAGGCGCGCGGCTTGACGGGAGAGCCGGTGCGGCCCAATACTAAACTCAATGGTTAAGCATACTGAGCCGCTCGATCGCGTCTTCGCCGCCCTTGCCGACCCGACCCGCCGGGCGCTGCTGGCACGGTTGGCGACGGAGGATGGGTTGTCCGTCAGCCAGTTGGCCAAGCCGCTGGCGATGTCGCTGCCGGCGGTGATGAAGCACCTGGATGTGCTCGAGGGTGCGGGCCTGCTGGCGCGACGCAAGACAGGGCGCACCGTCGCCTGCCGGCTGACCGCCGCGCCGATGGAGGACGCCATGGCCTGGCTTGCCCGCTACCAGCGCTTCTGGAGCGAGAGCCTGGATCGCCTGGCCGCGGTGGTGGAGGACGGGAAGCCATGAACGTGACGGTGCCGAGCCTGACGCTGGTGAGGCGCATCAAGGCGCCGGTTTCGCGCGTCTGGGCGGCCTGGACGACACCGGCCCTGATGATGCTCTGGTTCGGCCCGCACCACACCCGCGCCGAGGAAGCGGAAGCGGATCTGCGCCATGGCGGCCGCTTCCGCGTGGTGCTGCGCGAGGACAACGGCGCGCGGCACGAGGCGACGGGGCTCTATGCCGAGATCGAGCCGGAGCGGCGCCTCGTCTTCTCCTGGAACTGGGTCAGCACGCCGGAGCGCGTGTCCCGCGTGACGGTCGAACTCCGCGCCATCGCGGAGGGCACGGAGGTCACGCTGACCCATGACCGCTTCGCCGATGCCGACACCGCCACGCGCCACCGGCGCGGCTGGACGGAGTCGCTGGAACGGCTCGTCGCGCTGCTGGACGGCGACGAGCCCGAGGGCGCAAGCCCGGGCTGAGAACGACACCGAGGAAGGAGCGTCACTATGGACATGCAGCCCGCCGCGACCGATCGCGACCTGACGATGACCCGCCGCATCCCGGCGCCGCCCGGGACGGTCTTCTCCGCATGGACAGAGCCCGATCGCGTCCGGCAGTGGTTCGGCCCGCGCAACATGACCACGCCGGTCTGCGAGATCGACCTGCGCCCGGGCGGGCGGCACCACACCGTGATGCGGGACGCCGAGGGGAAGGACTACCCGAACCCGATGGTGATCGAGGCGGTGGAGGCGCCGCGGCTGCTGGTCCTGCGCGTGCCGGAGGGCAGCAGCTGCCCGCTGCCCGGTTCCGTCGGCACGCTGCTGTTCCTGCCGGATGGCGAGGGCACGCGGCTGGAGGTGACGTGGCGCCATCCCACGCCGGAGATGCGCGCCCGCCATGCGGAGATGGGCTTCGACCAGGGCTGGGGCGAGACGCTGGACAAGCTGGTCGCGCATGTCGTCACGCCGCCCGTCGGGTGCCCGGTCGCCACGCCCGCCGCGGTCGAGCATGGCTGGCTGCACCGGATGGTCGGCGACTGGGCCTATGAGAGCGAGTGCAGCATGGGGCCCGGCCAGCCGCCCGCCAGCGCCAGTGGCGTGGAGCGCGTGCGCGCGCTCGGCGGCTACTGGGTGGTCGGCGAGAGCGAGGGCGAGATGCCGGGCGGCGGCCCGGCGCGCTGGACCATCAGCCTGGGCTTCGACCCCTGTGCGCAGCGCTTCCGCGGCACCTTCATCGGCTCGATGATGCCGCACATGTTCGTCTATGACGGCTGGCTGGAACCAGATGGCCGCACGCTCGTGCTGGAGAGCGAGGGGCCGGCGATGGATGGGCAGGGCACCGCGCGCTACCGCGACGTGGTGCGGCTGGAGAGCGACGATGCGCGCGTCGTCACCTCCGAGGTGCAGGGTCCCGAGGGCTGGACGGCGTTCATGACGGCGCGGTTCCGCCGCACGGCGTAGTCCCCGCGCGGGGCCGGCGCGCGCCGGTCCCGCGCTTCGCAAGGCGCTGCCTGGGCGGTAGAAGGCATCCATGCTGGATGCCGCGAACGCCCCGCCCGGGCTCGACGCGCTGGAGGCGCGCCTCCGCCAGGATCTCGCCTGGCTGGAACTGCCGGCGAAATCCTGGGTGCCGCCGCGGATGCATCGCGGCGAGCCGGTGGCCGACGTCGCGATCATCGGCGGCGGGCTGTGCGGCCTGGTCGCCGCCGCGGCGCTGCGGCTCCTCGGCATCGATCGCGTCCGCGTGCTGGACCGCGCGCCGCAGGGGCAGGAAGGCCCCTGGGTGACCTATGCGCGGATGGAGACGCTGCGCTCCCCCAAGACGCTCGCCGGGCCGGCGCTGGACCTGCCGGCGCTGACCTTCCGCGCCTGGTTCGAGGCGCAGCACGGCACGGCAGCCTTCGCCGCGCTTGGCAAGATCCCGCGCGTGACGTGGATGGAATACCTGATCTGGTACCGTCGCGTGATGGGGATCGCCGTGGAGAACGGCGTGGAGGTCACGCTGATCCGCCCGGAGGGCGACGACCTGCTGGCGCTGGAGACGCAGGGCGCGGGCACGGTGGTCTGCCGGCGCGTGGTGATGGCGACGGGGCGCGACGGGCTGGGCGCCGCCTGGATGCCGGAGATCGCCGCCGCGCTGCCGGCGCATCTGCGGGCGCATTCGCGCGACGACATCGACTTCGCGGCGCTGGCCGGCAAGCGCGTCGGCGTGGTCGGCGCCGGCGCCTCCGCGATGGACAATGCGGGCGCTGCGCTGGAAGCGGGCTGCGCGCGGCTCGATATGTTCGTCCGCCGCCCGGCGCTGCCGCGCGTCAACAAGTTCACGGGCATCGGCAGCCCCGGCGTGGTGCACGGCTTCGCGGGCCTGCCGGACGCCTGGAAGTGGCGCTTCCTGGACTACGTGTTCCGCAGCCAGACGCCGCCGCCGCGCGAGAGCACGATGCGCGTCTCCCGCCACCCGCACGCCAGTCTGCACCTGGCCAGCCCGATCCGCGCGCTCTCCCTGCAGGGCGACGCCATTCGGCTGGAGACGCCGGAGGCCGCCTTCGAGCTGGATTTCCTGATCCTCGCCACCGGCTTCCGCGTCGATCTCGCAGGCCGGCCGGAACTGGCGCTGCTCGGCCCGCATATCCGCTTCTGGCGCGACCGCTTCACGCCGGAGCCCGGCGAGGAGAACGAGGAGCTGTCGGACTCGCCCGATCTCGCGCCCGACTTCGCCTTCCAGGAACGCGAGCCCGGCGCCTGCCCGGCGCTGCAGCGGGTGCACTGCTTCAACTACCCGGCGACGCTGAGCCACGGGAAGCTCTCGGGCGACATCCCCGCCGTCAGCGCCGGGGCGCAGCGGCTGGCGCGCGGCATCGCGCGTGCGCTGTTCGTCGAGGACCGCGAGCTGCACTTCGCCGCGCTGCAGCGTTTCGACACGCCGGAACTGCTCGGCGACGAATGGCCTGACCGGCCGTGAGCACAGGGGAGCACGCCGTGCCGGACGACGAGGACCTGATTGACAGCCTGCTCGGCACCACGCCGGACAGCCCGCTCGGCGTGCTGCGGCGCCGGCGGCCGGAGGCGCTGCGCCATGCCCAGGGCGCCTACCGGGAGCTTGTGCTGCCCGCAGATCCCGGCGGGCTGAGCCACGCGGAACGCGCCGTGCTGGCGCTGCGCGTGGCGCTGCGGGAGGGTGATGCGGCGCTGTCCGCCCGCTATCGCGCGGTGCTGGAGGCGGCGGGCGGCGGCGCAATGGCCGCCGCCGCGGAAGCGCCGGGCACGCCAGGCGGGCAGGACCGGGTCAGTGCCCTGCTGCGCTACGCCGATCGCGTCGCGATGGCGCCGGACTCCACCTCCAAGGCCGATATCGAGGGGCTGACGGCGCTGGGCTTCACGCCCCGCGACATCGTCGCGACGACGCAGCTCGTCGCCTTCGTGCCCTATCAGGTGCGGGTGCTGGCGGCGCTGCGCGCCATGCTGCAGGAGAGCCGCGCATGACACGCTTCACCCTGAAGCCGGTCGGCTGGCGGCCGCGTCTGGACCCCGTCAAGGCGGAGACGGCGACGCCGGCGCAGCTGGCCGCCCTGGAAGCCTGCCCGCCGGCGCAGCGGCGCTCCACCTATTTCCTGACGCTGGCGCATGACCCCGGCTCGCTCGGCGAGCGCGGCGCGCTGTTCAATATCGTCATGTATGCCGAAGGCGGGCTGGATCGCGCCGACCGGGAACTGGCGACGGCCGTCGTGTCCATGGTGAATGGCTGCGTCTTCTGCACCTCGGTCCATGCCAAGCGCTTCGTCGAGCTGACCGGCGACGAGCCGGCCATGCAGCGCATCCTGGACGAGGGCTGGGCGGACGAACCGGATCCGCGCCGCCGCGCGGTGGCCGCCTTCGCCGAGGCGCTGACCCGCGCGCCCGGCGAGGTGACGGCCGCGCATGTCGCGACGCTGCGGGCGGCGGGGTTGGACGAGCTCGAGATCCTCGACCTCGTCCACGCCGTCGCGATGTTTGCCAACGCGAACCGCCTGATGCTGACGCTCGGCGACCCGCTGCTGCCGAAGCAGATGTAGCGGGTCAGTTCACCCGGGCGCCGGAGATCCGCACCAGCTCCGCGTGCCTCGCGAGCTCCTCCCGCAGGTAGGTCGCCAGGCGTTCCGGGGTGCCGCCGCCGTCCAGCGCCATGCCGGCGGCTTCCAGCCGCTGGCGCGCCTCCGGGTCCTGCAGGATCTCGTTCGCCAGCGCGTTCAGCCGCGCCACCAGCGCCGGATCCGCGCCGCGCGGCAGCATCAGGCAGAACCAGGTGCCAAAGGCCAAGCCCGGCATGCCGAGCTCGGCCGCGGTGGGCACATCTGGCATCTGCGGCACGCGCGTCTCCGACAGCACCGCCAGCGCACGCGCCCGTCCGCCGGCCACCAGCGGCTGCGCGCCGGTGATCAGATTGAACATCGCCTGGATGCGCCCAGCGACGAGGTCTGTGGTTGCCGCGGCCGGCGCCGCGTAGGGCACATGGGTCAGCTGCGTGCCGGTGCGCGACGCGAAGAGCTCCGCTGCCAGGTGCATCGAGGAACCGTTGCCGGTGGTCCCGTGGTTGATCGCGCCCGGATTGGCGCGCGCGAAGGCGGCGAAGGCCGCGAGGTCGCGCGCCGGGAAGTCGTTGTTCACGATCAGGATGTTCGGCACGCTGCCCAGCAGGATCACCGGCGTGAAGTCGCGCTGCGGGTCGAAGGGCATGTCGGCATACATGGCGGGGTTGGTCGCCATCGTGCCGGCCCAGGTCCAGAGGACGGTGTAGCCGTCCGGCGCCGAGCGCGCCGCGGCGGCGGCGCCCACATTGCCTGCGGCGCCGCCGCGGTTCTCCACGATGACGCGCTGCGGCAGGCGCTTCTCCATCTCCTGCGCGAAGATCCGCGCCAGCGCGTCCGCCGTGCCGGCGCCGCCCGGTGCCGGGACGATCATGCGCACCGGGCGGTTGGGCCAGTCCCCGGCGCCGCCCTGGGCCAGGGCGGGGCCAGTGGCCGTCACCGCCGCGACGGACAGCAGGGTGCGTCGTGAAAGGCTCATGCTCGGGTCTCCGTTTCTCCGCGTTGCAGCCAAGCCTAGGCGATGGCGCCGACGGGGCAAACCGGCATCCTGCCGGCTTCCGCCCGCCCCGCGCCGATGCAAGGCTGGGCCGCGGCACAGAGCGGGGGGGCGACGATGCAGGTCGGAGACAGCGTGCCATGCGGCTAGCCGTGCTGGGCGCCGGCGCGATCGGGCCGGCCGCCGCAGCGCTCGCATCCTCGCGCGGGCATCACGCGACGTTGTGGTCGCCCTCTGGCCGCGGCACCGCCGGGTTCGGCGACCGGCTCACCTGCGAGGGTGCCCTGGTGGGCGTGTTCCCCGTCCGCGTCGCGCTTGACCTGCGGGACGCGCTCGCCGGCGCGGACGTCGCGCTGCTGGCGGTGCCGGCCTATGCCTATGCGGAGTTGCTGCGTCCGGTTGCGCAGGCGGTGCCGCGTGACCTGCCGCTGCTCTTTGCGCCCTCGGCATCGCTGGCGCCGCTGGCTTTCGACGCGCTGCGGGCTGCGCTCGGCGCGCGCGCGCCGGTCGGCGCGCTGGCGACCACGCCGCTGACGGCACGCCGCCTGGCGCCCGACAGGGTGCGCATCCTGACCATACGTGCGGCGGTCGATGCCGCAGCAGTGCCGGCGCATGCGGCGCCGGAGGTCGCAGCCTGGGCGACCGCGCTGTTCGGTCACGCCTGTCCACTCGCGCCTGACGTGCTGCAGCCCGCCCTGGCGAACGCCAACCCCATCCTGCATGCGACGCTCGCCCTGGCCAATGCGACGCGCATCGAGCGCGGCGAGTCCTGGCCACAATACGGCCTGATGACGGAGGCGGTCTGTCGCCTCTCCCTCGACCTCCAGGCGGAGCGGGACAGGCTGGCCGCGGCTTTCGGGCTCGCCGTGCCGTCGCTGGCGGAAGCTCTGCACCGCGCCAGCGGCGTGCCCCTCGGTCCCCTGCATGAGGTGGCGGCCGCGCTGGCCGCCTCGCGCGGCGCGGTGGGCGGACCGACCAGCATGGAAACCCGCTATGTCACGGAGGACGTGCCCTATGGCCTGTCCTTCTACCTCCGCCTCGGCGAGGCGCTGGGCATCCCGATGCCGCGAACGGCGGCGACCGTCGGCGTGCTGGAGGGACTTTGGGGCCTGGATCTCCGAGCCAATCCGGTGCTGGAGATGCTCGGCGGCACGCCGTCGCCGGAGATGCTCAAGATGGGGGTCGGGCGGCAGCGGAACTGATCGCGGGGTCAGGTCGCTGGCGGGGCCACCACCACCTCGGTTCCGGCGCGACGCAGGGCCTTTGCGTGACTGTCCGGCGGCGGCCGGTCCGTCACCAGAACCGCGGCGGCGGCGACCGGCGCCACCACGCAAGCAGCAGTCTTCAGGAATTTCGTGTGGTCCGCGACCAGCAGCGTGATGCGGGCATGCGCCAGCATCGCGCGCACCACCGCCACCTCCTCCTCGTGATAATCCAGCAGCACGCCATCGGCGGAGATCGCCCCCACGCCGGTCACCAGCAGGTCGCAACGCCAGCGTGCCGCGAGCTCTGCCGTCAGGGCGCCGACGAGGCCGCCGTTTCGCGGGCGGAAGGTACCGCCGAGCACCTGCACCGAGACACCGTCGTCGCCGCCGAGGCTGCGTGCGGCGGCCGTGCTGTTCGTCACCACGCGCAGCGCGCGCCGGCCCGCGAGCTCGGCCGCGACCGCCTCGACCGTGGTGCCGAGCGTGAGGAACACGGAGGAGCCCTCTGCCACGCGCGCTGCCGCCGCGCGCCCGATGGCGGCCTTGGCGGCCGCATTCTCGACCTGGCGCAGCGCGTAATCCGTGTTCGCGATGGATGAGGGAAGGCTCGCCCCACCATGATGCCGGCGCAGCAGGCCTTCGTCGGCCAGGTCCTGCAGGTCGCGCCGAACCGTCTGCGGGGTCACCGAGAGCGCGCCGGCCAGTTCGTCGATCGCCGCATAGCCGCGCCGGCGCAGGATCTCCATGATCTGGCCGTGCCTGGTCGAGATGGACATCTCCGCCCCGTTGTCCTCCCCGCACCTTGCGCGACCCGCCGCAGGAGGGCGGGCGCGAAAACGAAAATCCGCTTGCGAAAACGAACATAACCTGCCGGAATGGCGTCGCATAACGAAAACGCGGCCGCGCCGATACGCGGTCGGGAGGACGCACCAGGAATGGGCGAGACGCGCGCCGCGACGGCGGCTCCGGATTTCTCCGTGGCCGGCAAGGTCGTGCTGATCAGTGGCGGCACGGGCGGCATAGGCATGGCCTTCGCGAATGCCTTCGCCGCCTGTGGCGCGACGCCGATCCTGACCGACCTGAAGCCCCCGGCGGAGGGGACGCCGTACCGCTACGAGCCGCTGGACGTGCGCGACGATGCGGCGGTGCGGGGGCTGGCGGCCAGGATCGAGCGGCTCGACGTACTGATCCACTGCGCCGGGCGGCTGATCAGGCACGAGGAACACCAGCCCGAGGTCTTCGCTGACATCGTGGATATCCACCTGACCGGCAACATGCGGCTTGCCACGGCCTTCCGTCCACATCTGGCGAGGACGAAGGGCTGCCTGATCAACATAGGCTCGATGTACTCGTATTTCGGCGCGGCCATGATCCCGGCTTATGCCGCGGCCAAGACGGCGATCGTCGGGCTGACCAAGTCCCTCGCCATCGCCTATGCCGATGACGGCATCCGTGTGAATGCCATCGCGCCCGGGTGGATCCGCACCGAGATCAGCCGCCGAGGCCGTGAGGAGCCCGCCTTCAACGAGAAGGTCATGGCGCGTCTGCCGACGAAGCGCTGGTCTGAGCCGGAGGAACTGGCGGGTACCGCCGTGTTCCTCGCCTCGCCGGCGGCCCAACTCATCAATGGCGTCACCATTCCCGTGGATGGCGGCTACGTCGCAAGCTGAACAAGGGAGGACAACGATGCGCAGAAGGACTTTCGCGGCTGCGGCCGCGGCAAGCGTGCTGGGCCTGCCGGCGCTGGCGCAGGATTTCAACTGGCGCGGCCAGGACGGGCGGACCGTCACGCTGCTGCTCAACAACCATCCCTGGTCGCAGGCGATGCGGGAGTTGGCGGCGGAGTTCACCGCACGCACCGGCATCCGCACGCGCATCGAGATCTTCAACGAGGAGCAGTTCCGTGCGCGGCTGACGACGCTGATGCAGGGGCGCAGCGCCGAGGTGGACGTCTTCATGTCGCTTCCCTCTCGGGAGGGGGCGGTGTTCAAGCGTGCGGGCTGGTACACCGACCTGGCGCCGCTGATCGCGGACCGCCGGCTGACGGCGCCCGACTTCAATTACGAGGATTTCGGCGCCGGCATGCGCCAGCAGGCGACGATCGACGGGCTGGTCGCGACGCTGCCGATCAACCAGGAAGGTCCGCTGTTCTACTGGCGGCGCGACATCTTCCAGCGCTGCAACATCCCGGAGCCGCGCTTCCTGGAGGACATCCCCGAGGCAGCGGCGCGGATCCGCGCCTGCGACGCCAACCAGGGCGTCTGGGCGGCGCGGGGGCTGCGCGGCGCCGTGAACTACGGCATGTCCGGATTCGTCTTCAACCTCGGCGGCAGCTACGCCACCGCCGACGGCAAGCCCGGGCTGTGCAACCCGGCGACGATCCGCGGCATCGAGATGTACGCGAACCTGCTGAAGGACTATGGCCCGCCCGGCGCGCTGAACCATACCTTCACCCAGGTGATCGAGCTGCTGGGCCAGGGCCGCATCGCCATGACCCACGAGAGCAGCAACGAGTTCGCCAACATCATGCGCTTCCCCGGGCGCGCGCAGGACCTCGGCGTGCGCGTGCTGCCGCCGGGGCGGGAGACCGGCATCTCGAAGCCGCTGGTGATCGGATGGGGCCTCGCCGTCTCCGCCCATTCCCGGCAGAAGGAGGCCGCCTGGCTGTTCCTGCAATGGGCGACGAGCACCGAGGTGCAGACGCGCCTGGTGCAGAACGGCGTCGCGCCGCCGCGCGCCAGCGTGTTCCAGGGACCGGCCTTCAACGCCTGGGCCAACGAGATGCCGATCCGCCGCGCCTGGGCGGAGGCGCTGATCGAGATCGGCCGCACCGGCACCGGCGTCTACCAGTCGCCGACCGACCGGGTGCCGGAAGCACGCGACATCATCGGCAACGCGATGCAGCAGATCGTGCTCGGTCGTGCCTCAGCGCGCGACGCTGTCTGCGCGGCCGATCCGGAACTGGCCCGGCTGCAGTGACGGCGGCGGAGGCGGTTGCAGGCGCGTCGCCGGCCGGGCGGATTGCCCGGCCGCGCCGGCGGCCGACCGCCTCCTTCCGCTGGATGGTGGCGCCGGCGCTGCTCTTCGCCGCGGCGATGATCGTGATGCCCTTCGGCTGGGCGATCTGGCTCTCGCTGCAGGAATCGGTGATCGGCGGCGAGGCGCGCTTCGTCGGGCTGGACAACTATCGCCGCCTGGTGGCGGATGGCGAGTTCTGGAACGGGTTCCGGCTGACACTCACGCTCTGGCTCCTCTCGCTGGCGCTGCAACTCGTGGCGGGGACCTGGCTCGGGCTGCTGCTGGCGCGGCTGCATGCGGCGCGGGGGCTGATCCGCACCGTGCTGATCTCGCCCTTCATGCTGCCGCCGGTGGTCATCGGCATGATGGCGATCGTCATCCTCGATCCCGGGCTTGGCGTCGCGAACTGGCTGCTGGCGCGGATCGGTCTTGGCCCGCTGCTATTCCTGGCCGATCCTGAGACGGTGATCCTGACCGTCGCGCTGGTGGATACCTGGCAGTGGACGCCCTTCGTCGCGCTGATCGTGCTGGGCGGCTATCTCTCCCTGCCGCGCGACGTGTTCGAGGCGGCGGAGATCGACGGGGCCGGCACCGTGCAGCGCTTCCTGCGCATTACCCTGCCGCTGCTGGCGCCGACGCTGGTGACGGCGGCGGTGCTCCGCAGCGTGGACCTGCTGCGATTCTTCGACGTGATCTACATCACCACCCAGGGCGGGCCGGGCCATGCCAGCACGACGCTCAACATCCTGGCCTATCGCCGCGGCTTCGAGTTTTTCGAGTTCGGCTACGCGGCGGCGCTGATGGTCACGCTCTCCGCCATCGTCTTCGGCAGCGTGCTGGCCTTCGCGCGCATCCGGCGGGCGGTGGCATGGTAGTCGGGGCGCGGCGTGTCACGCGGCTGCTGGACGCGGTCCAGCTCGGCATGGTCGTGCTGGTGCTGGTCGCGCCGGTAGCCTGGATGGTGCTGTCGGCCTTCAAGCCGCGGACGGAGGTCGCGGCACTGCCGCCGCGGCTGGTGTTCACGCCGACGCTGGAGAATTTCGCCGAGCTGTTCCAGCGCACTGACTTCCTGGAGAACACCGTCAACAGCCTCATCGTGGCCGGCGGCTCCACGGCGCTCGGGCTGCTCCTCGCCTTCCCGGCGGCCTTCGCCATGTCCTGGCATCGCATGACCTGGCCTGCGACCGCGACGCTCTTCGCGCGCATGGCGCCGGGCACGCTGTTCCTGCTGCCCTGGCTGATGATGTTCACCGCCCTCGGCCTGGTCGGCAGCCACCTGGCGCTGATCCTGACGCATGCCGTCATCACCCTGCCGGTCGCCATCTGGGTCCTGCTGCCCTATTTCGACGCGCTGCCGCGCGAGATCATCGAGAGCGCGGAGATCGATGGCTGTCGCCAGCACCAGACCCTGCTGCGGGTGGCGCTGCCGATGGTGGCGCCGGGCGTGGTGGTGGCCGCCATCCTGTGCTTCGTCTTCTCCTGGAACTACTTCCTTTTCGCGCTCGTGCTGTCGGGCTTCGATTCCAAGACCGCGATTGTGGCGAGCTTCAACTTCATCGGGGAGGGCGTTACCAACTGGGGCGCGCTGATGGCGGCCGCGACCGTGATCGCGCTGCCGCCGCTGATCCTGACCCTGATCATCCAGCGCCGCCTGGTGGGCGGGCTGTCCGCGGGGGCCGTGAAGGGATGAGGGCCGCGCGCTTCGTGGGGGAGAACCGCATCGCGGTCGACGATGCGCCGCCCCCCCTGCCGAAACCGGGCGAGGTGCTGCTGCGTGTGGCGTGCTGCGCGCTGTGCGGCAGCGACCTGCGGCCGCTGCGGCAGGGCTCGCCGGTGACGCCGGGCCACGAGATACTCGGCTACGTGGACCAGCCGGGGCACGCCTGGCATGGCCGGCGCGCGCTGGTCTACATCCCGGTCTTCTGCGGCGCCTGCCCGGACTGTGCGGCCGGCCACACGCATCTCTGCCGCAACGCGACGGACCTGATGGGCTGGCAGCGCGACGGCGGCTATGCCGAGGCGCTGGCCGTGCCGGAGCAATGCCTTCTGCCGGTGCCGGACGACATCCCGGACCACCTGGCGCCGCTGCTGCTGGACGCGATCGGCACCACCGCGCATGGGGTGCGTCTGGCGCAGCGCATCGTCCCCCACGGCGCGGCGCTGGTGCTGGGCGCCGGGCCGATCGGGCTCGGCGCGCTGCTGGTGCTGCGCGGCATGGGCTACGGGCCGCTATTCGCCGTCGAGCCCGGCGCGTACCGGGCGCGCTTCGCCGCTTCGCTCGGCGCCGCGCATCTGGCCGCCGAGGACGCCGCGATGCGTCGCTTCGACCTGGTGGTCGAGGCCAGCGGCAAGGATGCCGCGCGGCAGATGGCCTTCGAGGTAGTGGCGCCGATGGGCGCCATCCTGCAGTTCGGCGAGAGCGACAGCTGGACCATCGCAGAGAACAAGACCATCCGGCGCAAGGATTTCTGCCTGCTCCGGTCCTTCTACTTCCCGGTCGGCGACCACGCGGCGAACATCGCGCTGCTGCGGGCGCATCGCGCCGAATACGAGAGGCTGGTGGACGACCGGGCCGGCTTCGACGGCCTGCAGGGCCTGTTCGATGCCTTCCGGCGCGGCGAGAAGCTGAAGCCGCTCTTCGTCCCATGACGCGAAAGGTCGTCTGCTCCGGCATCGCCGTGCTGGATCGCGCCTACGAGCTGGAGAGCCTGCCGGAGCGCCCGGGCAAGGTGATCGCCCACGGCTACCGGGAGGTCGGCGGCGGCATGGCGGCGACCGCCGCCGTCGCCATCGCGCATCTCGGCGGCACGGCGCTGTGGTGCGGCCGGCTCGGCCGGGACGAGGTGGGCGCGACGATCCTGGCGAAGCTGCGGGGGCATGGCGTGGACACTCGCGGGGTGACGCAGTCGCATGGCGCGCGCTCGCCCACGGCCGGCATTCTGGTGGACCCGCTAGGCGAGCGGATCCTCGCCGTCTTCCCCGGCGCCGGTCTGCCAGAGGACGCGCCGATCGATCCGGACTGGCTCGACGGCGCCGGCGCCGTGCTAGGCGACCCGCGCTGGATCGGCGGTGCGGAGCAGCTCTTCGTGGCCGCCGCACGGCGTGGCCTGCCGCGCGTGCTCGACGCGGAAACCAGCCCGGAGGGCGTGCTGGCGCGGCTGGTGCCGCAGGCCGACCATGTCGTGTTCTCCGAACACGGGCTCGCCGGCTTCGCCGGCACGCCGGTGCCGGAAACCGGATTGGCCCACGTCGCGCCGGCGCTGGACGCGACGGTGGCGGTCACGCTGGGCGCGCAGGGCAGCCTGTGGTGGATCGAAGGGCGGCCCGTCGCCGTGCCGGCGCCGCGCGTGGCCGCGCGCGACACGACGGGCTGCGGCGACGTCTTCCACGGCGCCTATGCGCTGGCGCTGGCCGAGGGCGCTGCCGTGC
>NZ_JAPSMD010000053.1 GCF_027856955.1 Falsiroseomonas oryzae
CCGAGCTGGCGCGGCTGGCGCGCGGCGCGGCCTGGGTGCTGGCGGTGCAGGAAGGCGCGACGCAGGACGTGCTGGCCGGCGCGGTCGGCGCCGGCGCGCTGGGCGGCATTCTGGCCGCGCGGCTGCTGGTGGAAAGCCTGGACTATGACGGCGACGGACGGCTCTCGCTGGCGGAGCTGCTGCAGGATCGTGGCACCGGCTTTGCCCGCGCGACGGGCACGCCGCAAGGCAGCCCGCTGCGGGTGGACGGGCTGGCCGAGGGCGCGGGGATGTTGCGCAGCCTGATCGACGGGCTGCTGGAGCGATAGAAGCGAATCGCGCGGGGGCGCCGCGCACGGGCCGCTCAGCTCTCGTCGGGCGCGACATGCACCCCGCGCAGGCCGGCGCGCCCGATCGCCCGCGCCACGGTCCCATCGCGCCGCGCCGAGGCAACGAAGCGCCCGACTTCCTGAAGTGCCTCGGGACCGCGCCCTTTCGGCACCGCGACGGCCATCCGCACCACATTGAAGCGCCCGTCCAGGATGCGCCCGCCGGTCGGCAGACGGCCCATCACGTCGTGCAGCAGATGGGCGTTCTCGCCATAGGCGTCGGCCCGACCGGAAGCGAGCACCTCGACAGCCTGGTCCGCGCCGCCCGGCACGCGGACGAGCCCGGCCATGCGAAGCGTCCGCGTGAGGAACAGGTCTGGCGCGCTCCCCTGCGGCACGGCCACGCGCACGCCGGGGCGATCGATGTCGGATGCCGCGGAGAGCCCCGATCCGGCGGGCACCAGGAAGACGTTGTCCACATGCATGAAGTCGGGACTGAAATCGAGGAACTGGCCGCGTGCCGGGTCGCGCGCCGCGAAGCCGACATCCCACGGGATCTCGGCCGACAGGCTCTCGGCGTATCGGGCCGGGTTCGCGTAGGGCACGGGCTCGAACGGGACGCCGATACGGACAGCGAGGGCCGTCGCCAGCTCGACCGAAACGCCGCCCAGAGTCCCCGCTGCGGGATCGCGGCGGACCAGGACAGGGTTCGAGACGATCAAGGCCGCCCGGAGCCGGCCGGTCGGCGCCAGACCGGCACGGACGGCATCGGCGGCACCGCGTGGCTGGGCGGAGCCGGATCGACCATGGGCGGCGAGCGCCGCCAGGAACGCCGGACCGGTCGTGACAACGGCACGGCGACGGACGGGAACGCGCGGCATGCGGCCTCCTCGACAGGCGCGACCCGGCCGCGCCACGCTGCGCCGGCGCATCCGGAACGGTCAACGCCGCCCGAGCCGTGGCCGCGCTGCGCCCGCGCCCGGCTCTACATCCTCGCTTCCCGCCACAGCCCCAGCTTCTGCTGCGCGGCCGCATCGGAATAGCCGAACAGCACCAGGTCGGACGCGGCCTCCAGAGTCAGCTCCGCCCAGGACGGGACGACCAGCAGGTCGCGCGCGGCCAGGCTGAAGTCGGTCCCGCCGACGCGCGCCCTGCCCTCGCCTTCCACCACCACGAACACCGTGGCGTCCGTCGCGCGGCGCGGCCGGGTGGCGAAGCCCTTGGGCAGCAGGCGGACATGCGCGGCGATGGTCGGCATGACCGGCCCGCCATCGGCCGGGTTCACGAATTCCAGCGCATGGCCGAGATGCGCATCGGGATCACCCGCGCGGGCCATGGCGGCCAGGCTGTCGCGCCATTCGGCATAGGGGTAGTGGAACAGCGGCAGGCTGGCGGGGCGCCGCGCCGCCGCGGTGCCGGCGAAGGGGCGCAGGTTGCGGCCGTAGCGCGCCTGCGTGTCGCCGGGCGGCGCGGTCTCTGCATGCGCCATGGCGCCGTCCGGCAGTCGCTCCGCGAAGCTCGCGGCGAAGTGGCGCACGGTCGGGATGTCGAGGCCGTCCAGCCAGATCATCGGATGGCCGCTGGTGTTGCCGTGGTCGTGCCACTGCCAGTTGGGCGTCAGCACCAGGTCGAAGGGGCGCATGATCGCCTTCTCGCCATCCAGCGCGGTGAAGGCGCCGTCGCCCTCCATCACGAAGCGCAGCGCGCATTGCGTGTGGCGGTGGCAGGGCGCGACCTCGCCGGGCAGGATCAGCTGCAGCCCTGCATAGAGGCTGGTGGTGACGGCGGAGGAGCCGGGCAGGCCCGGATTCTCCAGGATCAGCACGCGACGCTCGGCCTGCTCCGCGGTGATCAGGTCGCCGGCGCGCAGCAGGTGGCTGCGCGCGGCGTCGTAGTGCCAGAGATGCGGCCGGGCCGGCGATGTCGGCGTCGGCGTGACCAGCGCGTGCAGCACCTCCCACAGCGGGTAGAGGTGTTGCGGCGCCATCTCCGCATACAGTCCCTGGAGCAGGGCGCGGGCCTCGTTGGAGCCGGGGACGGGGGCGTCGGTCATGGGCGTTTCCTGGGCGCCGGCGGCATCGGCCCGGGCCGGCGCGTCAGCATATAGCGGAGCCCAGGCTTGGGCGGAAATCCACGAGGTGAACGGGGCTCAGCGCGCTGCCAGACGGCGCGATGCCGCGGGCGAACCGCCCGCGGCATCGGCCGTAACAACCCTGCGATGGCAGGTCGGATTCAACGCAGGGCGCCCGGCCTGCGACCGGTGGCCCGGGCGAGTCGCCTCGCCCAGGCCGCCGGCGCGGTCACAAGCCGAAGACGTCGTCGCAGAAGGGGACCGGATCGAAGCGCTCCGGTTCCAGCGGCGAGTCCACGGTCAGGTAGCAGTTCGGATCGCCGCGCAGCATGCGGACGAAGTCGTCGCGATTCGGGATCCGGAACTCCTGGCGCGTGCCCTCGCCTTCGATGAAGTCGGCGGCGGCGTTGAGGACGTAGATGAAGGTCGCGTCGGAGAGGGCGATCGCGACGTCATCCAGCAGGCCGTCATTGTCCAGCGAGATGTAGTTGATCTTGGTGACCGTGTAGAAGGCCGGGCCCTGGCCGCACAGGACGATGACGTCACCCGCATCCCAGTCGGTGATGACGTTCGTCGTGTCCGGCGCATCCTCCCGCTGGCGGAAGACGAAGCGGTCGGCACCCTCGCCGCCGGAGAGCGTGTCGGCGCCCTCGCTGGCGAACAGCGTGTCGTTGCCGGCATTGCCCGACAGGTTGTCGGCGCCGGTGCCGCCTTCGATCTTGTCGTTGCCCTCGTTGCCCGAGACGGTGTCGGCGCCGGCACCGGCCACCACGCTGTCATCGCCGAGACCGCCGGTGGCGGAATCGTCGCCATCGCCGAGGCTGGCCTGGTCGTTGCCGTCGCCGCCGCTGACCGTGTCGTTGCCGTCGCCGGAGGACATCACGTCGTTGCCGGCGTTGCCCGACATGTTGTCGTTGCCGGCCCCGCCCGTCATCTGGTCGTCGCCGTCGCCGCCCGACATGTTGTCGTTGCCGGCCTCGCCCGTCATCAGGTCGTCGCCGCTGCCGCCGGACATGGTGTCGTTGCCGTCGCCGCCGAGCATCGAGTCGTCGTCGGCGCCGCCGAGCATGCTGTCGTTGCCGTTGCCGCCGTCGAGGTAGTCGTAGCCGGTGCCGCCATCGAGGCGGTCATTGCCGTCCTCGCCCCAGACCTGGTCGTCGCCGCCGGTGGCCCAGACGCTGTCGTTGCCGCTGCCGCCGAGGATGTAGTCGGACCCGTCGCCCGGACCCTCGCGCGTGCCGTTGTCGCCGTAGATCAGGTCGTTGCCCGAGCCGCCGTCGATCTGGTCGGCGTCGTCGCCGCCATAGACCTTGTCGTTGCCGCCCATCGCGCAGATGTCGTCCGCGCCGCCCAGCGCGTAGATGACGTCGCCGAAGTCGGTGACCGGGATGTAGAATTCGGGGTCGATCCCCATGATCGGCCCGATCTGGTCGGAATTGTTCGTGCCGCGCCGAAACACGCCAGACATGGTCGTCGCCCTCCTTCGCCATGTTCACCGGATACGGAACGGTCCGCCCGGGCACCGCGACTATCGGCACGTCGTTCCGGGTCCGCGCCCCTAGCATTGGTGAGAAGATGTTCCTGTCTGATGCGCGGGCTGCCACCTGTGCGCGCAGTGCTATCAGCCGGCGCATCTGGCCCGGCATCCATGCAGACGGATGACTGCCTGCATGCAACTGACAGCGTGCAGCGGTGGATCGCGAGGCACGAGGTCGCGCCAACGCCGATGTTGGCCATCGGCCGCGGGCGACGGATGCGGGCGGCGTCACGCCAGCGATGCCGTCGCGCGCGCGGAACCCGGAGCGGGGAACGCGCGCACCGGTCAATGCGCGCCGCCGCGCGCCGCGAGGCGTCCCGCACGGCGGCATTGCGCCGGGCGCGCCTGGTCGAGACTGCGTGATCCTCCGTACGGCACGACGCCGCGGGCAAGGTGCCCGCGGCGCCGGCCGGCGATACCCTGCGACGGCAGGGCGATGCAACCGCAGGGCTGCCGGGTGGCGCGTGCCGGAACCACCGGGTCCGACAGCGCCGCGCTCGGGTCCTGGCCGGCGAGGGCGGTGGGGTCGCCTTCTGCCGGCCACGGGCGGCGCGGATCCCCGCGCCGCCCGCCGCCCCGAGCCTGGTTAAACGCCGAACACGTCGTCGCAGAACGGCACCGGATCGAAGCGCTCCGGCTCCTCCGGCGAGTCCACGGTCAGGTAGCAGTTCGGGTCGGTCCGCAGCATGCGGATGAAGTCGTCCCGGTTGCCCGCGCGGAACTCGACCCGCGTACCCTCGCCCTCCACGAAGTCGAAGGCGGCACCCAGGATGTGGATGAAGGTGCCGTCGGAGAGGGCGATCGACACGTCGTCCAGCACGCCGTCATTGTCGAGCGCGACGTAGTTGAGCTTGGTGACCGTGTAGAAGGCCGGGCCCTGGCCGCACAGGACGATGGCGTCGCCCTCGTTCCAGTCGGTGATCAGGTTCACCGTATCCGGCGCATCCTCCCGCTGGCGGAACACGAAGCGGTCGAGGTCGTTGCCCGCGCCGCCGGACAGCGTGTCGGCGCCCTCGCTGGCGAACAGCGTGTCGTTGCCGGCGCCGCCGGACAGGTCGTCGGCGCCGGTGCCGCCCTCGATCTTGTCGTTGCCCTCGTTGCCCGAGACGGTGTCCGCGCCGGCACCGGCCACCACGCTGTCGTCGCCGAGGCCGCCGGTGGCGGAATCGTCGCCATCGCCGAGGCTGGCCTGGTCGTTGCCGTCGCCGCCGCTGACCGTGTCGTTGCCGTCGCCGGAGGACATCACGTCGTTGCCGGCATTGCCCGACATGTTGTCGTTGCCGGCCCCGCCCGTCATCTGGTCGTCGCCGTCGCCGCCCGACATGTTGTCGTTGCCGGCCTCGCCCGTCATCAGGTCGTCGCCGCTGCCGCCGGACATCGTGTCGTTGCCGTCGCCGCCGAGCATCGAGTCGTCGTCGGCGCCGCCGAGCATGCTGTCGTTGCCGTTGCCGCCGTCGAGGTAGTCGTAGCCGGTGCCGCCATCGAGGCGGTCATTGCCGTCCTCGCCCCAGACCTGGTCGTCGCCGCCGGTGGCCCAGACGCTGTCGTTGCCGCTGCCGCCGAGGATGTAGTCGGACCCGTCGCCCGGACCCTCGCGCGTGCCGTTGTCGCCGTAGATCAGGTCGTTGCCCGAGCCGCCGTCGATCTGGTCGGCGTCGTCGCCGCCATAGACCTTGTCGTTGCCGCCCATCGCGCAGATGTCGTCCGCGCCGCCCAGCGCGTAGATGACGTCGCCGAAGTCGGTGACCGGGATGTAGAATTCGGGGTCGATCCCCATGATCGGCCCGATCTGGTCGGAATTGTTCGTGCCGCGCCGAAACACACCAGACATGGTGTTGCCCTCCATCGCCAATGCTGCCGGATACGGAACGGTCCGCCCGGGCACCGCGACTATCGGCACGTCGTTCGGGGTCCGCGCCCCGAGCATTGGTGAGAAGATGTTCCTGCAGAGCCTCGGCTGTCAGCCGGGCGCCTGGCCTTCGATCGGCGCGTGAGGAGCGGAATCCGAGGAGAAGACCCCCATTGCTGCGGAGGCGCCGAGCAGGCGGACGACAGCCTGCACCCGGTTGGCCGCGCGCAACCTGAAGTACAGATCGCGCAGATGCCCGTTCAACGTGTGCTGGCTGATGCCAATTCTCTTGGAGATTGCAGACGTCTCCATGCCCCGGCACAGCAGCACCGCGACCTCGGCCTGGGCGCGTGTCAGGCCGAGCGCCGCCGCCACCGTGTCCGGCGTCACGACGGTGGCATTGGGGGTGGCGGCCGCCATCAGCACGGCGGTGCGGCCGGAGCGCAGCGTGAGGGGCTGCAGGCGCGCGGGCACGGGCGCCCCGTCGCTCGGCAATCCGACCACATGCGGGCGTGCGCCCGGCACGGACGCCGCGGCCAGGGCGCGCGCGAAAGGCGAGCGAGGATCGCCGGTGCGGTCGGCGACACGGCGTCCCTGCCGCCGGAGCGGCCCGCCCTCCGTCCAGAGGGACGCAGCCGCCGCGTTGCTCCAAAGCACCGTGCCGTCCGGCAACAGCAGCAGAACCGGCGTAGGCGCGCCGCCCAGCACCTGCGCCGCCGCCATCGCCGCGGTGGACAGGTCGGAGCGACGGATCACCAGGCCGAGCGCGCCGGCGACGGCGCGCAGCACCAGCATGTCCTGGCGGCAAAAGCCGCGCGCTTCGGCGGGCCGCAGCACGTAGAGCAGGGCGGTGGTGCCGCGCACCTCGACGATCTCCGCGATCCCGGCCGCGCCGAACCCGTTGGGCTGCAACCAGCCGCTGTGAAAGCAGGAGGCGCGCAGCAGGCGGGGGGCGACCAGGTCGTCACCGCGCAGGGCCCGGCCACCGAAGGGACCCTGCAGCGCCGCCAGCCAAGGATCGAGCCGGTGCCAATGCGCGGTGTAGGGCGCCGCGGCCTCGTCGCTGAGGCCGTGTGCGGCGAGGATGGAACAGTCCGTGCCGGCGCGCACCAGCAGGAAGGCTGCGCGACAGCCCAAGCCTTCCGCGAGATCGGCCAGACAGGCCCGGACGGCGACAAGCGCGTCCGAGGCAGGGTCGAGCGCCACTTCCTGCGGATCCATGCCACTCCCCAAGCACAACGGGTCGAGCCCGCTTGCGTAAGAGGGTTAGAATGATCCGCTCGGATTACGAAGTTACATCTGAGTCGTTTTTTTCCACCTATCGGTTTTTTGATACAATCATGGCGCGTAATGCTGCCCGGATCAGGCGCAATTCCTGCGTCGCGAAAGCGGTTCGGCGGCGGACGACGAGCACAAGCTTGCGGCTTCCGGCCTCGCCGTCGCCTGCCGCGCAGCCAAGGTGCCAGTCCTCGAACGGCATCTGGGCGATGTCGCCGCCCTGGACGGCGGGAAGGGGCCAAGGCGCGCGGGCAGGCCGGCCCGCGCTGGCGAGCGCGACCACCGCGCCGTCGGGTTCCAGGGCACAGAGGCAGGCTTCCTCCCCACCCAGCCCGGCGGACAGATCGGCAAGGATCGCCGGCAGGCCGGCGGATTCGACATCGCTGGAACAGGCCATCGCGACTAGCTGCCTGTCCCGCACTTGGGCGCGACCCACATCAAGGTTCCCATCACGGGCAGGAGCATAACCGTGCACGCATCAATGGAAAAGCGGTAATTTCCTGTCATGGCCATCCGTTGAATGCCCCTGCCGGCAGGATCGAAGCCGCCGCGGCGCGCCGCTCAGGTTTCCGCCCCGCCATTCACCTGCAGCATCTGGCCGTTCACATAGGCGCCGCCCTCGCTGACCAGCATGCGCACCACCGTCGCCACTTCGGCCGGGGTGCCCATGCGGCCCATCGGGACCTTCGCGACATAGCCGGTGCGGCTGTTGGCAACGCCGGGCTGGTCGTCATCCGCCGCGATGGGGCCGGGCGAGATCGCGTTCACCGTGACGCCGGCCTTCGCGAACTCCTTGCCGAGCGACTTGGTCAGGCCCCAGAGCCCGTGCTTGGCGACCGAGACCGGGGCGCGGCCGGAATAGCCGTGGATGGCGTTCATGCCGGTGAAGTTCACGATGCGGCCCCAGCCCTTCGCGACCATCCCCGGCAGGAAGGCCTGGGACAGCCAGATCGCCGCCTCCAGGTCCACCGACAGGACGCGGCGCCAGTCCTCCGGCGTGCACTCCAGGAAGGGCTTGGCGGGACGCAGCGCGGCGTTGTTCACCAGCACGTCCACGCTGCCGAAGGCCGCCAGCGCCTCCGCGGCGATGCGGTCGCACTCCGCCTTGCTGCCCACGTCGCCCATGGCGACCAGGGCCTTGCGGCCCAGCGCGCGCACCTCCGCGGCGACCGAGTCGGCAGCGGCGCGGTCGGAGGCGCCGTTCACCACGACGTCGAAGCCGTCCTGCGCCAGGCCGAGCGCGACGGCGCGGCCGATGTTGCGCCCGGCGCCGGTGATCAGCGCGGTCCTGTTGGTGGTCATGCGGTCTCTCCCTTGGGGCCGGCGGCGCCGGCGCGGATGATCAGGCCGATCGAGGTGACGACGTGCTCGGCATGCGTCTTGCGCAGGTGCGGCGTGTCGGCCACGGGCTGCGTGCCGTCCGGCGCCGAGAAGGGCGGCAGGTCCACGAAGCCGTCCAGCACGCCGCCGCCGGTGCCGAAATCCACCGGCAGCAGCTGGTGGCCGGCCGCCGCCAGCCGCGCGCCCAGCGCCTCGATGTGGCGGCGCTGGTAGAGCACGGTGACGCCGGAGCCGAGGGTGGGGCCGGTCTCGGCCAGGTTGTACTCGGTGGTGTGCACGGCGATGCCGCCCGGGCGCAGGCAGTCCATGGCGCGCAGCACGAAGTCGAGCCCGGACTCCAGCGAGCCGAGATGCTCGAAGGCGCAGACCGACCAGAGCGCGTCGAAGCCGCCGCGGCGGAGATCGTCGGGGATCGCCGCCATGTCCACCGCACGGAAGGCGACGCGCGCATCGAAGACCTCGCGCGGCAGCAGATGCGGGTGGAACAGGTGGTCGGCACCCTCGGCATGCTGGCCGGTGCCATGCCAGATCCGGGCACGCGACTCACCGCGCGCGAGGTCGGTGGCCAGCACCTGAACGCCCTGCGCCGCGGCGAAGGCCGGCAGCAGCTCCCGCCCCACGGCGAAGCCCAGGGCGCGACGCCCGGGCGCCAGCATGCCCGCCTCCCACAGCGCCTGGGCGACGAAGCATTCCTCCCAGACCTTGCGGTGATAGAGCGGGACCATGCCGAGACGCGCGCACCAATGGTGCAGCCAGGGCGCCTCGATGTCCTCCTGCCGGCACAGCCGTCCGCCGAGGCGGACCAGCACGGGATGCTCCGGCGCCGCCACGCCGGGGCCGGCGCGGCCTTCGGCATAGGCCTGGCGGGCGAGCAGCGCGCCGAGCAGCTTGGTGTTGTGGATCGCGTGGCGCAGCTCGGGCGGCAGCGTGTCGCCGGTGCGCAGGCCGGCGGCAAGGCGCCGCCCCTGCCCGAGGATCCAGGCGGCCGCGCGCCGCAGCTGGCCGGCATTGCGCGGTGGAAGCATGGCGCCCCTTTGCCGCCGCCCGGGCGCGGCGGCAAGCAGGGGCCCCGCCCCTGGCTAGCTGTCGAGCCGGATGCCGAGCTCGCGGATCAGCGGGCGCCAGAGCGTGTTCTCGCGCCCGACGAAGGCCTGGAACTCGGCCGGCGACCAGGGGCGGTACTCGATGTCCAGGTCGCGCAGCCGGGCCGCGATGGTGTCGGACTGCATCGCGCGGATCATCTCCTCCGACAGGCGCGCCACGACCGGCGCGGGGGTCCCGGCCGGGACGCTCATGCCCTGCCAGCCATAGGCGACGGCGTCGAAGCCGAGCTCCTTCGCGGTGGGCACGTTCGGCGCCAGGCGGGTGCGGTTGTCGGTCAGCGCGACCAGGGTGCGCACGCGGTTGTCGCGGATGAAGGGGGTGCCGGTGGCGGTGTCGATCACGACCACGTCCACATTGCCGGCCAGCAGGTCCTGCATCGCCGCCGGGCCGCCCCGGTAAGGCACGTGCTCGGCCTGCAACCCGCTGCGGCGCTTCAGCAGCTCCATCGCCAGGTGGTGCGGGGAGGCGACGGCCGGCGTGCCGTAGGTCGGCGCCCGCGTGCGGGACGCCGCGCGCAGCGCGGCGAAGTCGGTCCAGGGGCTGTCGGGCCGCACCACGACATAGAGCGGGAAGAGACCGATGAAGCCGACGCCGGCGAAGTCGCGGTCCGGGTCATAGGGCAGGCGCGCATAGAGCGCGGGATTGTAGGTGAGAATGCCGTTGTCCACGTGCATCCAGGTGTAGCCATCGGCCGGGCTGCGGGCGACCGCCTCGCTGGCCACCACGGCGCCGCCGCCCGGGCGGTTCTCCACCACCACGTTCTGGCCGAGGCGCGGCGCCATCTGGCCGGCGATCAGCCGGGCGAAGGTGTCGGAGGCACCGCCCGGCGGATAGCCGACGATCCAGCGGATCGGCCGGTCCGGCCAGCTTCCCTGCGCATGCGCCGTCCCGGCCATGGCCGCCAGTCCCGTGGCGCCCAGCATGCCGGCAAGCGTTCCGCGACGTCCGATCATCCCCCGGAGCCTCCTCGTCCGCCCCCAGTTTGCGATGGGCATGGACCGCGCGCCAGCCATGCGCGACATGCCGGCGAGCGTCCGAAACGATGTCTTGATCCTGCCACATCGTCGCAGGACATTGGCAACATGCGCGCGATGGTCGGCATCTCCTGCTGCAACAAGCCCTTCGGCATCTTCGCTACGCCGAACCATGCGGCCTCTGACAGCTATGTGCGCTGCACCCTGGGCCCGGTGGGCGGGGTGCCGGTGCTGCTGCCCGCCGCCGGCGAGGCGCTGGTGCCGGAGATCCTGCCGCGGCTCGATGGGCTGATCCTGACGGGCAGCCGGTCCAACGTGCATCCCGACCACTACGAGGGCCCGGCCCATGCCGAGGGCACGCCGGAGGACCCGCAGCGCGACGCGACGACGCTGCCGCTGATCCGCGCCGCGCTTGCGGCGGGGCTGCCGGTGCTGGCGATCTGCCGCGGCTTCCAGGAGCTGAACGTCGCGCTGGGCGGTTCGCTGGACCAGCGGATCCAGGACCTGCCAGGGCGGCTCGACCATTCCACGCCGTCCGACCAGAAACTGGGACGGGTGCGTACCGGCAAGGCGCATGCCGTGCGCGTGGCGGCCGACGGGATGCTGGCGCGGATCTGGTCCGAAGCGGGCCTTGCCTGGCGGCCCGAGGGCGTCCCGGTCAACTCGCTGCACAACCAGGGCGTGAAGCGGCTGGCACCCCGGCTGGTCGCGGAGGCCTGGGCGCCGGACGGCACGATCGAGGCGGTGCGCGCACCTGACGCGCCCGGATTCGTCCTTGGTGTGCAATGGCATCCCGAATACGATTGGGAGATCGATCCGTTGAGCCGCGCCCTCTTCGAGGCGTTCGGAGCGGCGGCGAAGAGGTGGGCCGAAGGGCATCGCCCGGGGGCCGAGACGCCGCGCCTCGTCGCCGCCTGAGACTCGTCGAACCGCCTGAGGCAGCGCGGGTCAAGACTTCGCGACCAGGCTGTGAATCTCCCGATTCCGGTCCGCTTGGTCGCATTCGCCTTTTGCATGGGCACCTGTGGACGCGCTACTGTCCACAGGCCGGCCGCACTACGCCGGCGAGCGATCCGGTTCCCCTGCCGGCTCGCCCGACCATTCCGATCGGAACAATGAAAGTAGCGCCCGGTCACCCCCCTGACCGGGCGTTTTTTCGTGGGCGTCCTGGAGCCAGGCCCGGCTCACGATCTTGCGCGGCACGGCGCAGGGCGTATGAGGGCCGGGCTTTCCGCTTGGGGAACCCGTCGATATGTCCGAATTCGTGATCGCGCCGCCGAAGGTCGCCTACCTGCCCGTGAAGGGCGGCGGCAAGTTCCCGGTGCGGCGCATCTTCTGCGTCGGCCGCAACTATGCCGAGCATGCGATCGAGATGGGCTCCGACCCGACGCGCGAGCCGCCCTTCTACTTCGCCAAGCCGGCGGACGCGGTGGTGATCGACGGCGCGGACATGCCGTACCCGTCGCAGACCAAGTCGCTGCACCACGAGATGGAACTGGTCGTCGCGATCGGCACCGGCGGCGCGGACATCGCGCAGGCCGACGCGCTGAAGCATGTGTGGGGCTGGTGCGCCGGCCTCGACATGACGCGGCGCGACCTGCAGAACGAGGCGAAGAAGACCGGCCGCCCCTGGGACATGGGCAAGGGCTTCGACCACTCCGCCCCGATGGGCCTGCTGGTCAGGCACGATGGGTCCTATGACGGCTCGAAGGGCAAGATCGAGCTGAAGGTGAATGGCGTGGTCAAGCAGACCTCCGACCTGTCCAAGCTGATCTGGTCGGTGCCCGAGGTCATCTCCAACCTGTCCGGCCTGGTGCGGCTGGAGCCGGGCGACCTGATCATGACCGGCACCCCGGAAGGCGTGGCCGCAGTCGTCAAGGGCGACGTGCTGGAAGGCTTCGTCGAGGGCGTCGGCGAGGTGAAGACGAAGATCGTCTGAGGTCCGGGTCTCCCCTCCCCCGCCATGCGGGGGAGGGCGCGGCGCAGCGACCGCCCGTCAGGCGTTCCGCTTCCGCCACTCCTCGAGGTAGGCCAGCACCGTGGCCAGGTCGGTGACGTCCACGTAGCGGCGGCCGATGTCGCGCAGGTTGTCGCGGTGCGGTTGTTCCTCGATGTCGCCGACGCAGTCCTCCGGCACGATCGTCCGGTAGCGGTGGCTGAAGCTGTCGATCGCCGTGGCGCGGATGCAGCCGCTGGTGTTGCAGCCCGTGACGATGACGGTGTCCACCCGTTCCTTCGCGAAGTAGTCCGCGACCCCCGTGTTGAAGAAGATCGACGGCCCCTTCTTGCACACCGTCAGGTCGTAGGACGGGTCGTGCACCCGGGGGTCGATCGGCGCGCTCGGGTGGTCGTGCCGGAAGGTCTCCCGTACGGCGGAGATCTTCCAGTACGGCATCTCCCGCTCGTTCATGTAGGCGGTGTTGCAGGAGGCGACGGGCACGTCGTAGCGGCGCGCCACGTCCAGCAGGCGGCGCGTGTTCTCCAGCGCGCGCAGCACCAGCGGGGCGCCGCCCAGCGGATATTGCGGGTCGGTGAAGGCGATCATGAAGTCCACGACGACGATGCCGGGCTTCTGGCCGAAGCCGACCCCCACGCTGCCGTAGCTGCGTCGCTGGTAGTCGTCGGACATGGCCGGTCTCCGCCGCACGGGTACGGGGCCGACGATGCCGCCTGCGACGGAGCGTCACAAGGGCAGCGCCGCGGGTGATTCCGCCCGGCATCGTTCTGCCCTATGCGGGGGGTCATGCCCCGCCGCCCCTCGCGCAAGCCGCTCCGCCTCGTCACCTGGAACATCAACTCCGTGCGGCTCCGCCTGCCGCTGCTGCAGGACCTGGTCGCGCAACTGGAGCCCGACGTGGTCTGCCTGCAGGAGACCAAGTGCCCGGACGAGCACTTCCCGCACGAAGGCGTGGCCGCGCTCGGCTTCGCGCACCGGGCGGTGCGGGGGATGAAGGGCTACAACGGCGTCGCCATCCTCTCGAAGCTGCCCTTCGCGCTGCGCAACGGGCAGGACCCGGACTGGTGCGGCAAGGGCGACTGCCGGCACATCGCGGTGGAGCTGGACGCGCCCGGCGGCCCGCTGGAGCTGCACGACTTCTACATCCCGGCCGGCGGCGACGTGGCGGACCGCGCGGCCAATCCGAAATTCGCGCACAAGCTGGATTTCGTGGCGGAGGCGACTGCCTGGTCCGCGCAGCGCCACGCCGCCGGCGGCTTCCGCCGCAGCGTGCTGGTCGGCGACCTGAACATCGCGCCGCTCGAGCATGACGTGTGGAGCCACAAGCAGCTGCTCGACGTCGTCTCCCACACGCCGGTGGAGACCGAGGCGCTGACCGCCATGCAGCGCGCCGGGGAATGGCACGACGCGCTGCGGCACTTCGTGCCTGCGGACCAGAAGCTCTACACGTGGTGGTCCTATCGGGCGGCCGACTGGCGCGCCTCCGACCGCGGGCGGCGGCTGGACCATGTCTGGGTCTCGCCGGACCTGGCGGGGGGGCTGCGCAGCCACCTCGTCCTGAAGGATGCGCGGGACTGGGAGAAGGCATCGGACCACGTGCCCGTGCTGGTCGAACTGGCCCCTTAGCAACTCACGCGCTGGTGTCGGGCGCGCCCGAGTTCGTGAGCACTCCGACCCCAAACGGTAGATAGTATGCGATCCATCTTCGAGGGGATGGATCATGATCCTGCGGACCGGCGCATCAGGCGCGGACACGCTAACCGGCACGCCCGCCGACGAGCAGATCCTGGGTGATCCGCCCGGCACCGTCCCCGGGCCCGGCAACCTGATCGCGGCCGGCGGCGGGCATGACCTGGTCTTCGCCGGGTACGGCGCGGACACCGTGGCGGGCGGCGCGGGCAACGACACGATCTACGGCAGCGGCACCACCTCGGCACCGGGTGGCGCCGCGGCCTTCCTGGCGCGCGACGACCTGGCGGACCGGCTGGATGGCGGGGCGGGCGACGACGTGATTCTGGGCGCCGGCGGCGACGACACGATCAATGGCGGCCTTGGCGACGACCTGCTGCACGGCGACTGGGGCAGCGACCGGCTGACCGGCGCCGCGGGCGACGACACGCTGCATGGCGGTCTCGGCGCCGACCGGCTGGTCGGCGGCGCAGGCAACGACATCTTCGCCTTCGGCATGGTCGCCGCGCCGGGCGCCTTCGGCTTCGAGGCCGGCAGCGGCGCCGGGCGGGATGCGGTGCTGGACTTCACCCCGGGCGAGGACAAGCTGCGCTTCGAGGCGATCTCGCCGGCTGCCGTCACCTGGCGCGTATGGAGCGAGGGCACCGGCATCATGGTGACGGTCGCCGCGCCCGACGGCACGAGGGGCGAGATCTGGCTGCCCGGCGTGGCGGAACTGACCGCGGCGGACCTGATCTTCGGCTGATCAGGCCGCCGCGGCAGGCCCGTGCGGGTCGTTCGCGACCCGCCGGAGCCGCCAGCCGAACACCAGGAACAGCACGCCCATCACGATCGATTCCAGCGCGACGATCCAGATCAGCGCGAGCAGCCCCGGGCCCGGCGCGGCGATCAGCCAGATGCCGAGCAGCACGGAGAGCGCGCCGAGCAGCCCCATCGCCCAGTCGCCTGCGCGCCAGCCCAGCACGATGCGCAGCACGCCGACGGCCATCGCCCAGGCGCCGACCATGATCACCAGCGTGATCGCCGACAGTCCCGGCATGAACAGGACGACCGCGGCCAACAGCAGCGAGGCGACGCCGTCCAGCGCGAGCCAGGTGCGGGAGCGGTGGCGCCCGGTCAGGTCCGGCCCGCCGCGCGCCGCCTGCACCAGGGAGGCGATGCCGTCCACCGCCAGCCAGGCCGCCAGGAAGGCGAGGATCACCGCCAGCCCCGCGCCCGGGGCGAGGAAGACGACGATCCCGAACAGGATCCCGACCACGCCGCGCAGCAGGAACAGCCACCAGCCGCCCGCCAGCGCCCGGATCGCGGCGAACCGTCCCGCCGTGTCATCCGTCGTCACGCTCATCGCCGACCTCCTCTCGGCGGCCCGCGCCGCCTGCACTATAGAGGCGCAACGCGGCGGGGGGCGCCAGGGGTTGCCGCATGGCGGCTCCGTGCCGACCTCCGCCGCCAACGAGATCCAGGAGAGAGCCATGTTCCGACGCCGGGAGATCCTTGCCAGCGGTGCTGCCGTGCTGGCGCTGCCGGGTGTGGCGCGCGCGCAGGCGCCGTGGCCGCAGCGCCCGGTGCGCATCGTGGTGCCCTTCGGCCTGGGCGGGTCGGCCGACGTCGCCGCGCGCTTCCTGGCGGAGCCGCTGCAGCAGTCGCTCGGCCAGCCCTTCGTGGTGGAGAACCGGCCGGGCGCCGGCGCGGTGATCGGCACCGACCTCGTCGCGAAGTCGCAGCCGGATGGCTACACGCTGCTGCTGATGTCGAACACGCACACCGCGAACGAGACGCTGATCCCGAACCGGCCCTACCGGCTGATGACGGACCTGGCGCCGGTGGCGTCGATCAACATCGCCCACCACGTGCTGGCGGTACATCCCTCGATCCAGGCGCAGACCCTGCCGGAGCTGATCGCGCTGCTGCGCGCCAATCCAGGGCGGTTCGATTACGCCTCCTCCGGCCCCGGCACGCCCTATCACGTCGCGGGGGAGGTGTTCCTGGCGATGGCCGGCGCGCAGGCGACGCATGTGCCCTTCCGCGGATCGAACGAGGCGCGCACCGCGCTGATCTCCGGCCAGGTGCCCATCATGTTCGACGCCATCCCGACGATGCGCGAGCAGATCGCCGGCGGGCGCGTGCGCGGCCTGGCGACCACCGGGCCGCAGCGCAGCCCGCTGATGCCGGAACTGCCGACGGTGGCCGAGGCGCTGCCGGGCTACGAGGCCTCGATCTGGCTGGGCCTGATGGCGCCCGCCGCCACGCCGCTGCCGATCCGCGAGCGGCTGAACGCCGAGGTCAACCGCATCATGGCGCTGCCGGCGACGCGCGACGCGCAGGCCCGCGCCGGCGCGCAGCCGATGAGCATGTCCATCGCGGAGTTCGACGCCTTCCTGCGCGCCGACATCACGCGGCAGGCGGAATACGTCCGCATGGCGCGCATGACGCCGACGTGAGCGTCGCCTTCACGCTGAACGGCGCGCCCGTCGCGCCGGACATCGAGGACGACGCGCCGCTGCTGGCGGCGCTGCGCGGGCCGCTCGGCTTGTCCGGCCCGCGCTTCGGCTGCGGCGCGGAGCAGTGCGGCGCCTGCGTCGTGCTGCTGGACGGCGCGCCTGTCTTCGCCTGCAACCTGCCGGTCTCGGCGGCAGCAGGGAAGCGCGTGGAGACGGTGGAGGGGCTCGGCACGCCCGACGCGCCGCATCCGCTGCAGCGCGCCTTCCTCGACCTGCAGGCCGGGCAGTGCGGCTACTGCCTCTCCGGCATCCTGATGGCATCCGCCGCGCTGCTGCGCCGCGTCCCGCGCCCGACCGAGGCGCAGGTACGCGAGGCGCTGGAGCCTCATCTCTGCCGCTGCGGCGCGCACAACCGCATCCTGCGCGCCGTGCTGCGCGCGGCGGAGGACATGGCACCCGCATGAATCTCGCCTTCAAGGGGCCGATGGACGACGGCAAGCCGAAGCTGCCGGGCAGCCTGCACGTCAACCGGCGGCTCGACACCTGGCTGGCCTTCCATGCCGAGGGCCTTGTCACGATCAGGCCCGGCAAGGTGGAACTCGGGCAAGGCATCCTGACCGCGCTGGCGCAGATCGGCGCCGACGAGCTCGACGTGGCGCTGGCGCGCATCCGTATCCAGCCGGCGGCGACGCCGGACAGCCCGGACGAGGCCGTGACATCGGGCTCGCTCTCGGTACAGGAAAGCGGGATGGCGCTGCGCCATGCCTGCGCCGATGCGCGGCGCATCTTCCTCTCGGTCGTGGCGCAGCGCACGGGCGTGCCGGCGGAGGAGATCGCGGTGCGCGACGGCGACTTCCTCGCGCCGGACGGTCGCGTGCTCGGCTCCTACTGGGCGATGGCCGACGATGCGCTGCTGGCCGAGGAGGCTTCGCCCGAGGCGAAGCCGAAGCCGCCGACGGAACGCCGCATCGCCGGCGGATCGGCGCCGCGGCTGGATCTGCCCGACAAGGTGTTCGGCGCGCCGCGCTACATCCACGACCTGCGGCTGCCGGGCATGCTGCATGCGCGCATCGTGCGACCGCCCTCGCGCGGCGCCGTGCTGCGGGAGGTGCGGGAAGGTGCGCTGCCCGGCGGCACGACGGTGCTGCGCGACGGCAGCTTCCTCGCCGTCGTCGCCGCGCAGGAGCACCACGCCGAGGCCGCCGCGGAGCGCGTCGCGCGCCGCGCCACCTGGGAGGAGCGCGACACGCTGCCCGACGAGGGCGCGCTGGAGGCGTGGCTGCGCAGCGCGCCGCGCGAGAGCAGCGTCGTGACGGAGCGTCAGGCCGAAGCGCCGGCGCCGGCGCACCGTGTCTCGGCGGCGTTCTTCCGGCCCTTCCTGGCGCATGGCTCGATCGGACCGTCCTGCGCGGTGGCGCGCTGGGACGGCGCGACGATGGAGGTCTGGAGCCACAGCCAGGGCATCTACAACCTGCGCACCGACCTGGCGAAGGCGCTGCGCCTGCCGCCCGACTCGATCCTCGTCCGCCACGTCGAGGGTGCCGGCTGCTACGGTCACAATGGCGCGGACGACGTGGCGCTGGACGCGGCGCTGGTGGCCCGCGCGCATCCGGGACAGCCCGTGCGCGTGCTGTGGAGCCGCGCGGACGAGCTGGGCTGGTCGCCCTTCTCCCCGGCCATGCTGGTCGAGGTCGAGGTGGAGGCGGATGCGCAGGGCACGCTGACCGCCTGGAAGCAGGAGGTCGTCTCCAACGGCCATTCGGGGCGCCCCGGTCGCGGCAAGGAGCCGACGCTGCTGTCCGCCTCGATGATCGCCGATCGCTTCCCGGTGCCGCTCTCGATCAACCCGCCGCTGGCCGGCGGCGGCGGCGCGCAGCGCAACGCGGTGCCGCCCTATCGCGTACCGGCGCTGCATGTCGGGCTGCACCGCGTCATGGACATGCCGATCCGCAGCAGCGCGCTGCGCGGCCTCGGCGCGCTGGTGAATGTCTGGGCGATCGAGAGCGTGATGGACGAGCTGGCCGCGCTGGCCGGCGAGGATCCGCTGGCGCACCGGCTGCGCCACCTGGACGATGCGCGATCCCGCGACGTGCTGGACCGCGCCGCGCGGATGGCCGGCTGGGCCTCGCGACCGAAGCAGGAGGGAAGCGGCTACGGCCTGGCCGTCTCGCGCTACAAGGGCACCGGCGCCTGGTGCGCCGCCGTGGCGGAGATCGAGGCGGCGGAGCGCATCTTCTGCCGGCAGCTCTGGCTGGCCTGCGACGTGGGCGAAGCGATCAACCCTGACGGCATCGCCAACCAGATGGAAGGCGGCGCCATACAGGCGACCTCGATGTGCCTGCTGGAATCGGTGCGGCACGACACACGCGCCGTCACCTCCGATGCCTGGGAACGTTACCCGATCCTGCGCTTCTCCGAGGTGCCGCAGGTCCAGGTGGAGATCATCGACCGGCCGGAAGCGCCGCCGCTCGGCGCCGGGGAGGCGAGCCTCGGCCCCACCATCGCGGCGATCGCCAATGCCATCGCGGATGCGCTCGGCGTGCGCCTGCGGCATTGGCCGTTCACGCCGGACAACATCGCGAAGGCCGCCTGATGCTGACCCTGGCCAGCACCCTCTCCGACCGTACGCGGCCCATCCACGACGGGCGTGTGACGGTGGAGGGCTTCGACCTGCGCTTCGTCGGCGGCGAGCCGGAGGAGCTGTTCCGCACCGCCATGCGGGAAGCCCGGCACGAGATCACCGAGCTCTCGATGGCGAGCCACATCCTCTCCGTCGCCCGCGGCGACAGCCGCTACATCGGCGTGCCCGTTTTCCCGTCCCGCGCCTTCCGGCACGGCGCGATCTATGTGCGGACGGACCGCGGCATCGCGCGGCCGGAGGACCTGGCGGGTCGCACCATCGGCACCCCGGAATACCAGCAGACCGCGGCGCTCTGGGTGCGCGGCATGCTGCGCGAGCAGCACGGCGTGGACACGCGTGGCATCGCCTGGCGCTCGGGCGGGGAGCGCACGCCGCTCTCGCTGCCGCCCGGCCTCGACATGCAGGTGATCCCCGAGGGCGAGACGCTGGAGGCGATGCTGGCCGATGGCAGGCTGGACGCCTTCGTCGGGCCGCGCCCGCCCGCCTGCTTCCTCGACCGCACGGCCCCGGTCGCCCGCCTCTTCGCCGACACCCGGGCGGCCGAGGAGGCGTATCTCCGCGCCACCGGCTTCTTTCCGATCATGCACTGCATCGCCATCCGCCGCGACGTGGCGGAGGCGCATCCCGGCCTCGCCGCGGCGCTGCACCGCGCCTTCGCGGCCGCCAAGGCGCAGGCGCTGGCGGAACTCGCCATGGTCAACGTGCTGCGCGTCTCCCTGCCCTGGATCGCGCAGGAGGCGGCTCGGCAGACCGAGATCATGGGCGGCGATCCCTGGCCCTACGGCTTCGCGCGCAACCGCGACGAACTCGCCGCCATGTGCCGCTATGCGCTGGCGGACGGCCTGACGGCGCGCGATGTCGCACCGGAGGAGCTGTTCCACCCGACGACGCTGGGCCTCTGACCGCCGGCGCTACGCGGCGACGCGCGGCAGCAGCGTGCCACCCGGGCGGAAGGCGATGGTGGCGCGCAGCCCCGCCGGGTCGAAGACCAGCTCCGGCCTGGCGCCGCTGCCAAGGTCCTGGCGCAGCGCCTGTTCCAGCAGCCGCGTACCGAACCCCCGGCGCGGCGCGACCGGCGGCACGTGAGGCCCGCCCGATTCCACCCAGCGCAGCTGCACGATGCCGTCGGGGCCGAGGGTCCAGTCGAGCCGTACCGCCCCTTCCTCCCGCGTCAGCGCGCCGTATTTGGCGGCGTTGGTCGCCAGCTCGTAGAGCGCCAGCACCAGGGCCTGCGCCTGCGTCGGGCGCAGCATCACCTCCGGGCCCGGCTCGACGACCAGCCGCGCATCATCCAGCCATGGCGACAGCCCGGTCTGCACGACAGCCTGGAGATCGGTCTCACTCCAGGCATGGGCAGTCAGCAGGTCGTGGGCCCGCGCCAGAGCGCGCAGCCGCTCGCCGAAGCTGCGCTCGAAGCCGACGGAATCGTCGCCCGCATGGCGCAGCGTCTGGCGTGCGATGGTCTGCACCGTGGCCAGGCAGTTCTTCACGCGGTGGTTCAGTTCCTTCACCAGCAGGTCGCGGCCGGTCTCGGCGCGCGCCCGCTCAGTCACGTCTTGCACGGTCGCGCTCACCGCCTCGATCCGGCCGGTCACGTCGCGCACGGGGTGGCAGGAGACGAGCAGGTGCCGCGTGTGGCGCAGCGTGCCGGCCGCCTCCATCGCCAGTGGGGCGTCCACCACCGGCCGTCCTTCGCGCAGCACCTGCGCCTGGCCCGCCTCGATCGCCTCGGCCAGCGGCGGCGGCAGCACGTCCGCGGCGAAGCGGCCAGGCAGGTCGCCCGGCGGAAGGCCGGAGAGGTTCGCCAGGCGCAGATTGGCGCTGAGCAGCCGCCCGCGCGCATCGAGCAAGGCCAGACCGACGGGAATGGTGTCGCAGATCGACCGCAGCTCCGCGAGGGCCTGTCGCGCCTCCATCTCGGCCGCCGTCGGCGCGGCATGGTCGATCCGCTCGGGCGCCCTGGCCCGCAGCCGCGCACCGCGCCGCGCGAACAGCCCGACCAGGGCGCCGATCCCGGCCCCGCCCAGCCCGGCCGTCGCGAGCGCCATGCCG